>NZ_JAKSYK010000180.1:0-286223 GCF_022829425.1 Methylobacterium sp. J-072
CCCCACGCAGCGCAAGGAAGGCTTGTTCGGCCTGGCGGCCTTCGGGCTGCTGCTGACCGGGATGTTTCTCAGCCGGTCGTAGGCGCCCACGGCGCTTCAGACCGGAGGAGATATTCCGTCCTCGCCCTCATCCTGAGGTGCTGCGCAGCGGCCTCGAAGGAGGCCTCCAGGGATCGCGCGGCCGGCTGGAGGGCTCCTTCGAGGCTCGCTTCGCTCACACCTCAGGATGAGGGCGAGGACGGGAGACACCGATCAGGTAAGCCCCTCACCCAGTCATGGCCGTGGCGGTGTAGCCGGCCTTGGTCAGGGCTTCGGCGATGACCAGGGCCTGGGCGTCGGTGCGGATCGCGACGCGGCCGGATTCGCGGTCGACCTGGACCTCGGCCGCCGGGTCGATCCGGTTGACCGTGCGGGTCACGGCGGCGGCGCAGCCGTCGCAGGTCATGCCCTCGACCTGCATCAGCAGGTCGGCGTGCGTCTCGTCCATCCGGGCCTCCGTGAACAGCGTCACCGGAATGTCGGGGCCGGGCGGTGCCGGCGCAAGACGCGTCAGAACTGCGCCGGCATGCGGAACGCGTAGTCGATCTTCAGGCCGAATTGGAACTGGTCGGGGTTGCCGAACGGGCGCCGCACCAGCGGGCTGTCGCCCGACGCGCCCAGGATCCGGGTGTAGCCGGCATAGCCCGTATAGGCCCAGGTCTCGTCCTGGGTGTAGGTCACGGCGCCGAGCACGCCCGCCGCGTAGAAGCTGTCGGGATTGTACGGGGTCACGCGGCCGTTGAGCGCCGCCTCGGCCGGCGACACGCCGAAATATTTCCGGGCGTAGCTGGCATCGCCGACGTTCAGGCGCGGTCCGAGCGAGAACAGGAACGGGCCCACCGGCATCAGGTAGTCGGCCGCGATCGAGCCGACCGTGCCGTGATGGCCGTACACGCCCTGGCGGATCTCGACGCGGGTGCGGATGGAGGGCGAGGGGTAGAACTCGGCGAACACCCCCGGCTCGAGGGCGATGCGGGCGTCCCGGAAGCCGAACAGGTGGCGCCGGTCGTCGCCGTAATAGCGGCCCGGCACGATGCGGGCGGTCGGGCCGATCCGGAACACGGGATCGTCGTAGAGCGAGACGCTGAAGCCGTCATCCGGCGTCGAGAAGCGGCGCGGCTCGCCGGCCTTGCGGATGTCGATCCCGGGATAGCCAACCGCGGTGTAGTCCGACGCGCCGGGATAGCGCGGGATCGCCTGGAGCGAGGCGCTGACGGTGACGATCCAGGTGCTCGGATCGACGGCGCCCGGATCGACCTGGGTGAAGACCGGCATCGGGCGCGACGGCGCCGCTCCGAGATCCGCGGCCAAGGTTGGCCCAGCGCCGAGGGCGAGAACGAGGGTGCCGATGGACGAGCCGACACGACGGAGGGAACGGAACATCGGGACGCACTTCGGAACACTTGGAGGCACGATCGTCATAGCCACGCTTTATGGCGCCTTTTCTTCCCATCCACATAAGCGCCCGGCGCAACCCTCGTCCGATCGCGTGCAAACCGCCCGGCCGTGACGATTCCGCAACGTTTCCGCGGGCGCCGGCATCACACCGGGCGGAATTCGCATGCCCTCGCCTTGCCGGGCGGGCCGCGCGGCGACAAAGATCGTCGCATCGGTCTTCGCCCGCCGAATCAGCGCCCGGGACTTCTCCCGGCGGCCGGTGCAGGCCCCTGTTAGGTGTTGTCACGATGATCCCGGTCCTCCGCCGGTACGCGGGGTTGTTGGCGGCCGGGCTTCTGGCGCTCGTCGTGCTCGGGCCGCTCGCGGTGTTCGCGCCGGCCACGAGCGCCCTGGCGCTCGGCGCGCTCGCCGCCGTCGCGGCTGGCCTCGCCCAGACGCGTGCCGCCACCCTGAAGGCGCGCTGCGACAAGCTGTCCGGCGAGGTCGACCTGCTGTCCCGGCGCCTGCTGAAGGCCGAGACCGCGGCCGCGCCGCCGCGGCAGGAGACGGGCGACGCCGCGCTCCGGGCCGAGGTCGAGGAATTGACCGTCGAACTGGGGCTGCTCAGCGGCATCGTACGCGACCTGACCCATGTGGTCGGCACCCAGGATTCCGAGATCGCCGCCCTCAAGGCCCGGCCGGAGCCGCGCCCGGAGCCCCTCCCCACCGTCGCCGCCGCCCAGGCTCATGCGGAGCCGGCGCGCACCCAGGCGCCTCCGGAACCCGAGCGCCCGGCACCCCCGAGCCCTCAGGGTGCAGCCCCTTCGCGGGCGCCGATCGAGCCGCGCCCGATCGCCCAGGACGCCCCGCCCGAGCCGGTGCCCGCACCGCGACCGATCCCGCCGCGCCCCGTCCCCCGTGCGCCCGCGCCCTGGGCCGAGAGCGAGGCCGAGATCGTCCGGGCCTTCGAGGCGGACGCGCTGGAGATCCACCTGCAGCCGGTGGTGACCCTGCCCCAGCGCAAGGTCACGGCCTACGAGGCGCTGGCCCGCCTGCGGGTCGAGGGCCGCCTCATCGAGCCGGAGGCGTTTCTGCCGGCTCTGGAGCGCTACGGCCGCACCACCGAGCTCGACCGGCGCATGCTGCAGCGGGCCGCCATCGTGGTGCGCCACCTCGCTCGCCGGGGCAGCGAGACCATGCTGACCTACGGCCTGTCGCCGCTCTCGCTGTTCGAGCCCGGCCTCCTCCGGGAGCTGGCGCGCAACGTGGCCGAGGATCCCGCCCTGGCCGGGCTGGCGATCGCCCTGCCCCAGGCGAGCTGGCACGGCCTCGACGGCGGCCAGCGGGGCCTGCTCCTGCCCCTGCGCGGCCGGATCGGGTTCAGCCTCGACCGGGCGGATGATCTGCGCTTCGACGTGGCCCAGCTCGCCGGGCTCGGGGTCGGCCAGGTCAAGGTGCCGGCCGAGATGCTGCTGCGGCCGGGCTCGGACCGGCGCAGGCTGTCGGACATCGCCATCGAGGATCTGGCGCCCGCCCTGGCCCGGGCCGGCATCCGCCTGGTCGCCACCGGCGTCACCGACGAGGCCGACGTGCCCGACCTGATCGACCTCGACGTGCCCTACGCCCAGGGCGCGGCCTTCGCGGCGCCGCGACCGGTGCGGGCCGAGGTTTTGGCCGCGCCGCCGCCGTCCGAGGCGCCCCCACCACCGCCGGCCGAGCCGGAGCCCGAGCGGCGGCCGTTCCGCTCGGTCCTGCGCAGAGCCGTCTGACGAGCGGTCCGAGCCGCGGGTCTCACCAATAAATCTGGAGCCGTCCCAGGACGGTGTCCACCGAGAACGGCGCGGTGCCCAGCGCGTCGGACTGGGCCGCGCCCGGCTGCACGCGGCCGTGGATGACGTTGGCGATCAGGCGCAGGTTCGGCTCGGGGTACCAGCTCAGGCCCAGGCTCACGTCCTGCTCGGCGCCGCCGCGAAACCCCCGGGCGTTCAGCGCGATGGCGCTGTAGCGGGCGGACAGCTCGAACACGCCGATCCCGCCCCGGGAGACCCTTTGGTCGTCCCGCGGCTGGACGCCCTTGAAGGTGGCGTAGGTGGTGCCGCCCTGCGGGGCCAGCGCGTAGGCGCGGCCCGCCCCGTTCAGCACCCAGCCGGCCTCGACATAGCCGCCCTGGAAGGCGAGGGTGGGGACGGTCTCGCCTGGGCCGCCGAACCGGTCGATCGCGGCGCGGATAACCTCGGCCTGCACCAGGAACGGGCCGTTGCGATAGGCGAACTCGGCGCCGATCCGGGACACCCGCGCCACGTCCGGCAGGTCGCCGGTATCGACGAACGGACGCGTGAACAGGAACGCCTCCGGCGGGGTGGAGAAGCTGAAAGGCCCGTCGCCCCGGGCGCGGCTCTGGTAGATGCCGGCCAGCCCGAGATGCAGGGTCTCGCGCTCCTCCAGGATCGGCGCCACCGTGGCCCGGCCCGCGGCCGCCACCCCGTCGCCGGTGATGCCGTTGCTGGCGGCGTCGCCGAACACGCTCGCCACGGCGGTCCAGGCCTGCCCGTGATGCCCGATCGCGAAGCCGAAGCGGCGATCCGGCACGAAGGCGTTGGCCAGGGAGCGCTCGGCGAACAGGGTGTCGTTGTTGCTCTGCAGCCATTCGAGGCTGAACGGCACCTTCATGTTGCCGACCGTCAGGATCGTGTCCGGCAGCCCCTTCCAGGCGACGAAGGCGTCGTTGATCGGCAGCATCGGATCGCTGAAATCGTACTGGAAGGCGACCACCCAGTCCTTGCCGATGGTGAGGGTCGGCTCGATCCACGAGCGGCGCACCGCGACGCTGTCGGGGAAGGTCGCGGCGAGGCCCGGCCGGCTGAAGCTCGCCGCGCCGGCATCGAGATGCAGGCGGCCGCCGATCTGGAGCTTCACTTCGGGCTCGGGAAAGCTGAGCGTCAGGCCCTTCGCGTCGTAGCGCAGGCGCTCGCCGGAGGGGCCGGCCATACCCTCGATCGCGTCCTCGATCGCGTCCTGGGCCGCGCCGGCGGGCGACGCGGCGGCCAGCGACAGGGCCAGCAGGGCAGGGGCACGGCGCATTCCCATCACCCGGCCACAGAGCAGGTCGGGGGACCGGTGCCAATCACGTCAGGCAGCGAACGCCCGAATCGCCGAGGGCGTGGCCCGGCGGCCACGGCTTGGCGACGGGCAGCGGACCGCAGGCTAGGCTTCGTATCCCGTCAGGGCCACGCGGTCCCGGCCGGCCGCGCAGGCGGCAATCGGGCGGCGGCCAACAGCCCGATCAGGGCAGCGCCGGCCAGCAGAACCATCACCCGGGAAAAGCCGTCCTCGCCGAACGCCACGGCGCCGAGGGTGACGCCGATGCTGCCGCCGAGCAGCGTGCAGCTGTTGACGATGCCGGAGCCCTGACCCGCCTGCGGCCCGGGAATCTCGGCCAGCGCCAGGCGCGGCGCGATCGCGTAGGGTACGGCCAGGCCCCCCCCCCGAGCCAGAACAGCCCGAACCCGAGGAGCGGGAGCGCACGGGCTTCGAAGGCCCACGCCACACCCGGGGCCGCCGCGGCGACCAGCACCAGTGCCGCCCCGATGGGTCGCCGCACCCCGAACCGCGCCGCGAGCCGGGGAGCGAGCAGCGCGAAGGCGAGCAGCCCCGCGCTCATCGGCAGCAACAGGGCCCCGGCGGCGATCGCGCTGAGGCCGAGGCCGTCCGGTCTCTGGGCCTCGAGGTTGAAGAACAGCAGCAGCGGCAGGATGCAGACCATCGCCGTGGTGGCGATGACCAGGGCCGGCCTGAAGCCCCGCGTCGCGAACAGGCCGAAATCGACCAGGGGGTCGGGCCGGCGCCGCTCCTGGCGCACGAACAGCGCGAAGGCCAGGAGCGCGAGGCCGAGCGGCACGGCCAGCCGGAGGGGAGCCCGGCCGACATGGGCGAGCCCCTCCAGGGCGAAGATCGTGGCGACCATCGCGACGGCCAGGGACACGAAGCCGACTCCGTCGAAGCGGTGCCGCCCGGTTGCCGGCAGCGCGGGTCGGCGCGGTCCCGCGAACCACAGGCCGCACGCGGCCAGCAGGATGGCGGCCCCATCCGCCCAGAAGATCACGCGCCATCCGGTGAGATGGGTCAGAATCCCCCCGATCAGAGGCCCGATGCTGAAGCCGAGCATCAGCGCCCCGCCCCAGGCGCCGATCGCCGCCGCGCGGCGTTCGGGCGGGCTCGCGGTACTGATCGCCGCCAGGGTGCTGGGGATCGACAGGGCCGCGCCGAGACCCTGGAGCGCGCGGCCGGCGAGCAGCATGTCCGCATCCCGCGCCAGGGCGATCACGGCGGAGGCGAGGGCGAACAGCAGCAGGCCGACCACGGAGGCCCGGGCCGCACCGATCCGGTCGGTGATGGTGCCGCCCAGCATCACGCAGGCGGCGGCCGCCACGAGATAGGCGTTCACCGCCCAGGCCAGGTGGCCGGCATCCAGCGCGAGATCGCGCCGCATGGTCGGCAGCGCGGTCATGATCGCCGTGCCGTTGATCCCGATGGCCAGCATGCCGAGGCAGCACGACAGGACGACGAGACGCGCGCCCGCCGGCCCGGCCGTCATGCGCCGGCTGCCCCATCCAGCCGCGCCCGGATGAACCGGCCCGCGCTCGCCAGGGAGCGCCGGCCGGCCGCGACCTCCGGGTAGAACAGGTGCCAGGCGTGGATCATGTGCGGCCAGACCTCCAGCGCGACCGCCACATCCGCCGCCGCGGCCACCCCGGCGAGCCGCAGGGCGTCGTCGAGGAGGGTTTCGGCGGAGCCGACCTGGATGAGCGTCGGCGGCAGGCCGGCCAGATCGGCCTGGATCGGCGAGACCAGCGGGTCGCGCGGATCGGCGCCGTTGAGATAGGCGGTGGCGAGCTCAGTCAGGTAGGCCCGGCTGATCAGCGGATCGACGGCGGCCTTGGTGTCCAGGCTCCCGCCGGTGAGCGCCAGGTCGGTCCAGGGTGAGCTGAGCCAGAGGCAACCGGGCAGCGGCATCCCCCGCGCCCGCAGCGACAGGGCGGTCGCCATAGCGAGGCCGCCCCCCGCGCTCTCGCCGGCCAGGGCGATGCGCTCGGGCGCGAACCCGGCTTCGAGCAGGAACCGGTAGCCGGCCAGCGCGTCACCGATCGCCGCCGGGTACGGGTGCTCGGGCGCGAGCCGGTAGGCGAGGGCGAGGGTGCGCGTCCCCGCCTCCCGGCCGGCCTGGGCGACCATGTGGCGGTGGCTCGCCAGCGACCCCGAGACGTAGCCGCCCCCGTGCAGGAACAGGATCACCCGGTCCCGGTCGGCCTCCGGCGTCGCGGTCCATTCCGCGGGCACGTCCCGGGCCTTGGCCGGCTGGACATGGACATCGTCCGGCAGCGGATAGTTTGCCCCGAGCGCATCCACGCGGGCGCGGCGGGCCGCGAGATCGGCCGGTCTCGGGCTGGCGGCCAGACGGGCGCGGATCCGGTCGATGTCGCTGGCATCAGGCGAAGGGGTCGGCATCGTCGGGTCTCGGCGCGGCGGGAATACAGTCACGATGGCCGGAGCCGCGTGATCGGCCAAGATGAGCGCGATCCCGCTGCTGACGCAACTGGAGGTTTGAAGGACTTGAAAAGTTGCAGGGCGCTACCCTGCACCCGCAAAAGGTCACGGACCTTTTGAAACCTTGGGTTTCCCGTCGATGCGCTTGGGCGCCGGACGAACGCTAGACCGCCACGTTGTCGATCAGCCGGGTCCGGCCGAGGAACGCGGCCACGAGAACCCGGGCGGGTGCGTCCACCCGCTCGACCGGCGCCAGGGTCCGGGCGTCGCAGACCACGAGGTATTGCACTTGGAAGCCCGCCGCCTCCAGCGCCGCGCGTCCCTCGGCGACCGGGCCCGCGACCGGGCTGCCGCCGCGAGCCGCGGCGGCGATCTCGGTCAGCACCGCGTGGAGCCGCGGGGCCACCGCGCGCTCCTCGGGCGAGAGGTAGCGGTTGCGCGACGACAGGGCGAGGCCGTCCCCTTCCCGCACGGTCGGCACGCCCCGGATCTCCACCGGCAGGTCGAGATCGGCCACCGCCTGCTGGATCACCCGGAGCTGCTGGAAATCCTTCTCGCCGAACAGGGCGACATCCGGCCCGACCTGGGTCAGGAGCTTGGTCACCACCGTGGCGACCCCCGAGAAATGCCCGGGCCGGAACGGGCCGCACAGCCCCTCGGTCAACCCGGCGACATCAATCCGGGTGGCGAAGCCCGGCGGGTACATGGTCTCCACCGCGGGCGTCCAGGCAGCGTCGGCACCGGCCCGGCCGAGCAGGGCGAGATCGGCCTCGAGGTCGCGCGGGTAGCGCGAAAAATCCTCGTTCGGGCCGAACTGGGTCGGGTTCACGAAGATGCTGGCGACGACCCGCCGGCCGATCCGCCTCGCCTCGGCCACAAGGGCGAGATGGCCCTCGTGCAGGGCCCCCATGGTCGGCACCAGGACGACGCGCTCGCCCGCGCCGCGCCAGTCGGCCACGCTCCGGCGCAGGGCGGCGAGATCGCTGAAACGCTGGGGTGTCGATTCGGGCACGGGTCGGGCTCCGCGGCGGGGCGCCGATCTAGAACATGATCCGCCGGAGTGGAACCCGCCTGCGCGGGATCAGGGGCAGTACGGCAGCAGCGACCGGCCGAACGGGTCGTCGACGCCGAGCGGCGGCGTGAAGCCGTAATAGCTCGGATGCGACAGGCCGTACTCCGAGCCGACATAGCTCGGATCGTCCGGCGCGTTGGTCGGCACCGGCACCCGGCGGGGCGTGCAGCCCACCGGAACCGCCCGCGTGCGAAGGCTGTAGACCGGCGGCCGGTCGATCCCGTCGTTGCGCGGGAAGAAACGCGGTCCGCTGCGGGTCACCGTCTCGTAGCCGCCGCGCACATCGAGATCCGCCGCGGGGGCGTGGTGCCCGGTGATCAGCAGAGCCAGGCCGAGCGCCGTCCCGATCGCGTATCGCCCCGTCACCCGCATGCCCGACCCATCCCCGTTCCGGCGGCAGGGTGCGGGAACAGGGTAAACGGCAGCTTACGCCCGCGCCGCGGTTCAGGTCAGCGGCACCACCAGGGCCGCGAGGGCGGCTACGAGATCGCCCTCGGTCAGGCGGATCTGCAGGCCACGCCCGCCGCCGTTGATGTGGATCTCGGCCGCCGGGTCCGACAGCGAGCCGGCATCGATCGCGGTCGGAAACACCCGCTTCTGCCCGAGCGGGCTGATGCCGCCGACATGGTAGCCGGTCAGGCGCTCGGCGTCGGCGGGCTTGAGCATCGCCGCCGCCTTGCCGGAAAACGCCGCGGCGACCCGCTTCATCGCAACCTCCTTGTCGGAGGCGACCAGCAGGCAGACGGTCTTGCCGTCCACCGCCGCCATCAGGGTCTTGAGCACCCGGCTGGGCGCGACGCCGAGCGCCTCCGCGGCCTGGAGGCCGATGCGCGGCGCCTCCGGGTCGTACTCATAGGCGTGGAGGCTGTAGCGCAGGCCGACCTTGTCGAGGGCCTGGGTCGCGCGGGTGGTCTTTGCGGGCGTCTTGGCCATGGCCGTCTCGGTTCAGGCTCCCCCCGCCCGCGCGGCGACGAGCCGGCCGATCTCCGCATAGGCCGCCTCCACCGCCTCCGCCGGGACTTGGGCTCCGGTGATGTACACGCAGGCGAAGACCGGCGCATGGCCCGGCGGCCGCAGGATCGCCACGTCGTTGAACGTGCCGTTGTCGCCGGTTCCGGTCTTGTCGCCGACGGGCCAGTCCGGCGGCAACCCAGCCCGGATGCGCTTCAGCCCGGTCCGGGATGCGGCCATCCAGGCCTCCAGCCGCGCGCGCGACGCGGCCGACAGGACGGGGCCGACCAGCACGCGCCCGAGGGTGTCGCGCATCGCCGCCGGGCTGGTGGTGTCACGCGGGTCGCCGGGCAGCGCGGTGTTCAGGGTCGGCTCGTTGCGGTCGAGGCGGGTGACGGAATCGCCGATGCCGCGCAGCCAAAGGGTCAGCGCCTCGGGGCCGCCCAAAGCCGTGAGCAACAGGTTAGCCGCGCTGTTGTCACTCCATTCGAGCGCGGCAGCGCAGAGATCCGACACCGTCATCCGCCCGGTGCCGCCGCCGGCTTCCAGCGTTTTTCGGGTGATCGGCGCGTAGCTGAGAAGATCGTCGGGTCCAAACGCGATGGCCCGGTCCAGAGATTCGCTCCCCGCATCGACCCGGGCCAGCACGGCGGCGGCGGCCAGAGCCTTGAAGGTACTGCACATTGGGAACAGCTCATCCGCCCGATGGCTCAGAACGACGCCCGCCTGCGTGCCCGCCGAAACCCCGAGCCGCCCGCCGAGCCGGCGCTCGATCGCGGCCAGTGCGGGCTCGGACTCCTCGGCGCGAGCGAGCCCGCGGCGCAGGATCAGCGGCGCGGCGAGGGTGCTCAAGCAGGCGGTGCGGCGGGTCCAGGATGTCATGGCGCGACTCGGTCTTTCGACGGCATCGCCGGCCGATGTGATGGCCTAGCTTGGCCATTCGATGGCGGCGGTGGAGCGGCGGTGCTCAGATGCTAAGGAGCAGGCGCGCGTGTTTCACGTGAAACGCGCCTTCACGAATCCACACGGATGCCGATCCCCGCCGGCGACATCACCATGACCGAGACCGAAACCCTCTTCGCCCCCGCCAGCGGCTTCGGCCGGGCCGCCGTCTCGGTGATCCGGGTGAGCGGACCGGCCGCCGGGCAAGCGCTTGTCGCCCTCGGCGGCCAGCTGCCCCCACCCCGCCGAATGTCCCTGCGGACCTTGCGGGACCCCGCGGACGGCACGGAACTCGACCGGGCGCTGGTCGCGTGGTTCCCCGGACCCGACACCTATAGCGGCGAGGACATGGCCGAGCTGCACCTCCATGGCGGTGCGGCGGTGCGGCTGGGGGTGCTCACCGCCCTGGCCCGGATGCCGGGCTGCCGCGCCGCCGGTCCGGGCGCCTTCACCCGCCGGGCGGTGCTCAACGGCCGGATGGACCTCGCCGAGGCCGAGGCGGTGGCCGACCTGATCGATGCCGAGACCGAGGGGCAGCGCCGCCAGGCCCTGCGCCAGCTCGACGGCGCGTTGAGCCGCCAAGTCGCCGCGTGGCGAGCCAAGGCGATCGATTGCCTCGCGGCCGCGGAAGCCGCCCTGGATTTTTCGGACGAGGGCGATGTCGATGAGGCTGGCCTCGACACCGCCCTGTTCGGCCGCGCTGCCGCCCTGCGCGAAGACATCGCCCTCGCGCTCCACGACGGCCGGCGGGGCGAGCGCCTGCGCGACGGCTTTTTCGTCGTGCTGGCGGGCGCGCCCAATGCCGGGAAATCGACCCTGCTGAACGCCCTCAGCCGCCGGGACGTGGCGATCGTGTCGGACATGCCGGGCACCACTCGGGACGCCATCGAGGTCCGCCTCGATCTCGGCGGCCTGCCGGTGTTCTTAGTGGACACCGCCGGCCTGCGTGACACCGCCGAGCCGGTGGAGGCCGAAGGCATCCTCCGCAGCCGAGCCCGCATCGGCTCCGCGGATCTGGTGCTGGCCCTGGTCCCCCCGGACGGCGCGGTGCCCGACCTCGGCGAGGCGGGGGTTCGGACGTTGACGGTGCACACCAAGGCCGATTTGTTCGCCGGCTCATCACAAGATATGCCGCCCGGTGTGCTTGCCGTTTCGGCCCGAACCGGAGCAGGCCTGGAGGCGCTTCTCGACGCGATCCAGAAGGAGGCGGCGGTCGGTCTCGGCGCCGGCGATGCGCTGGTCACCCGAGCGCGCCACCGGGCGGCGCTGGAGGCCTGCGTCGCGCATCTCGACCGGCTGCTCGCAGGGGAGGGCGCCCTGCCTGAACTCGCCGCAGAGGATCTACGCTTGGCTGTCCGGTCCCTCGGCGAGGTCGGCGGCCATGTCGGCGTCGAGGATGTTTTGGACCGGCTGTTCTCCGGATTTTGTATCGGAAAGTAGTTTTATTAGTCGGCGCATTATTTAGAACGCGGCCGGCGTTTGTGATGATTTTGAAATGGATTTTGGGGGGTCTTCCTACCCACACCCTCATCCTGAGGTGCCGCGTCAGCGGCCTCGAAGGAGGGCTCCAGGGATCGCGCCGCAGGCTGGAGGGCTCCTTCGAGGGCTCCGCTGCGCTACGCCACCTCAGGATGAGGGAGAGGTTTGGAGCTCTGTAGTCTCGAACCGCAAGCGATCACCCTAGCGCGGGATCCGCAGGATCCGCGGGCGCCAGATCCCCAGCGCGACATTGGCGGTCGCCACCGCCAGCAGCACCCACAGCGTGCCGCGCTCGCCCTCGAGCGAGCGGGCCAAGGCCGCGGGATCGAGCAGACCGGCCAGCGCCCGCGCACTCTGCTCGGCCTCGCGCTTCATCGGGCCCTGGATGTAGACCAGGCCGCCCTCGAACATCAGGACGCCGGTGGCGAGCTTGATCCAGGCCCAGCCGGCATTGAGGTAGGCGCGATTGAGCGCCATCGCCAGCAGGCCGGACATCAGGGTCACGGCCAAGGACGGCAGGAAGATCCAGGTGGCGACGGCGCCCATGGCACCCCGGATCGCGGCGTAGCCGGGCAGGGCGGCCGGCGCCGGGGCCAGGCTCACCATGACCACCAGGGCCGCCATCGCGCCCAAGAGGCCGGCGGATCCCATCGTGTGCAGGAATTTCAGGACGCGTCGCACGCCGTCTCAGCCCCCAGGGTCGGGCCGAGCATAGCGCCGGACATCCCAGGCGGGAGCAGGCCCGAAGGTCGCGCCTCGGGCCTGTCAGCTGCGCAGGCCCGGCGCCTCCTGGCCGGTGCGGGCGACGTATTCGGTGTAGCCGCCGCCATATTGGTGGATGCCCTCGGGGGTCACCTCCAGCACCCGGTTCGACAGGGCCCCGAGGAAGTGACGATCGTGGGAGACGAACAGCATCGTGCCCTCGTAGGCGCCGAGCGCCGCGATCAGCATCTCCTTGGTGCCCATGTCGAGGTGGTTGGTCGGCTCGTCGAGCACCAGAAAATTCGGCGGGTCGTAGAGCATCAGGGCCATGACCAGCCGGGCCTTCTCGCCGCCCGAGAGCACCCGGCAGCGCTTCTCGACATCGTCGCCCGAGAAGCCGAAGCAGCCGGCGAGCGCCCGGAGCGAGCCCTGGCCGGCCTGCGGGAACGCGTCCTCCAGGGTCTGGAACACGGTGCGGTCGCCGTCGAGCAGGTCCATGGCGTGCTGGGCGAAGTAGCCGAGCTTGACGCTGCCGCCGACCGTGACCGAGCCGTCATCGGGCTCGGTGGTGCCGGTGACGAGCTTCAGGAGCGTCGACTTGCCGGCGCCGTTGATCCCCATCACGCACCAGCGCTCCCGGCGGCGCACCGAGAAGTCGAGCCCCTCGTAGATCGTGCGGCTGCCGTAGCGTTTGTGCACGCCCTTGAGCATCACGACGTCGTCGCCCGAGCGCGGCGCCGGCTGGAACTCGAAGGCCACGGATTGCCGGCGCCGGGGCGGCTCGACGCGCTCGATCTTGTCGAGCTTCTTCACCCGGCTCTGGACCTGGGCGGCATGGGAGGCCCGGGCCTTGAACCGCTCGATGAAGGCGATCTCCTTGGCGAGCATCGCCTGCTGGCGCTCGAACTGCGCCTGCTGCTGCGCCTCGTTCAGCTTCCGCTGCTCCTCGTAGAAGGCATAATCGCCCGAGAAGGTGGTGAGCGCGCCGCCGTCGATCTCGATCACCTTGGTGACGATGCGGTTCATGAACTCGCGGTCGTGCGAGGTCATCAGCAGGGCGCCGTCATAGGCCTTCAGGAACGATTCGAGCCAGATCAGGCTCTCCAGGTCGAGGTGGTTGGAGGGCTCGTCGAGCAGCATCACGTCCGGGCGCATCAGCAGGATGCGGGCCAGCGCCACGCGCATCTTCCAGCCCCCCGAGAGGGCGCCGACATCCCCGTCCATCATCTCCTGGCTGAAGCTGAGGCCGTCGAGCACCTCGCGGGCGCGGCCCTCCAGGGCGTAGCCGTCGAGCTCCTCGAACCGGGCCTGGACCTCGCCGTAGCGCTCGACCAGGGCGTCCATCTCGTCGGCGCGGTCGGGGTCGGCCAGCGCCGCGCCGAGCTCGGCGAGCTCCGCCGCCACCGCGCTCACCGGCCCGGCCCCGTCCATCACCTCGGTGACGACGCTGCGGCCGGCCATCTCGCCGACATCCTGGCTGAAATACCCGATGGTGATGCCCCGGTCGGCGGAGACCTGGCCCTCGTCGGGCTGCTCCTGGCCGATGATCATCCGGAACAGGGTGGTCTTGCCGGCCCCGTTGGGACCCACGAGCCCGATCTTCTCGCCCCGCTGCAGGGCGGCCGAGGCCTCGATGAAGACGAGCTGCCGCCCGTTCTGCTTGGTGATTTTGTCCAGGCGTATCATGAAGGGCGGTTGCCGTGTCCGGGGGAGGGCTTTCTTCAGGCCGCTTACGGCATGGATCGAGACGGCGCAAAGACGGAGCCGGGATCGCGGGCTGTGGGATGCTTCACGCAACCGTGGTCGGGAGACCGGGAGCCAAGGGCAGGCTGGGCCGTTGTGCCCCGCGCGACGCCTTGGGTTGGGCATCATCTTTATCTAGACGCCGGCACATACCTGTCGGGCTGAGGCTCGCGAGACGAGGACCACGATGCTGTTCGGTTGGTGGAAGACGAGCCTCGACATGGCCATGCTGGGGCTGGAAGCGCAGGGGGTGATCGCCCAGCGCATGGCGATGTTCGCGGTGGGCGGCCCGGCCGCGCAGCTTGAGGCGCAGCGCATGGTCACGGAGAAGATCATGGCGGCGAGCGAGGCGGCCCTGATGGTCGCCTCCGGCGCCTCGAACAGCAAGGTGATCCGCAGCTACCGCCGGAAGGTCCAGGCCAACGCCAAGCGGCTGAGCAAGGGCTGAGGTATCCGGACCGGGGCCGCGTTCAGGAGAGGAGCTGCGCGGCCTCCCCTTGCTGGGACAGCAGCGCCACGGCCTTCCGATCGAAGGAGATGAAGGTCTCGCCGCCAAGCCATCGGCCTTCATAGGCAATGACGCCGTCGGCGAAGTCGCCGCCGGCCTCGAGCAGCCTGAGCCCGGCTTCCACGGCGGGTCGGTTCATGGCGACGTTCCCAGTGTTGACCAAGGCGCGGATCGCGCCTGCGATATCCGCTGTCGCGAGCTTGGCCCCGCGCCGGAGGATCCAGACCAATTCGCACAGGCACGGCAGCGGGACCGCGATCGTGGTCGCATCTGTGAGCAGCTTTCGGGCTGAGCGGCCCTGCTCGGGATCGTCCGCCAGAATCGCGCGCACCAACACGTTGGTGTCGACGGCGATGTTCATGCGTCGTCCGACACGCCGGCCCACCCCGCGTCGGTGATGGCGTTCATCGCCTCGATCGTCAGCGGTTGATCCAGCGTCACCTTTCCGTCGAGGGCATGAAGGAAGTCGTCGATGCTGCCGGTCGGCCGTGCCGCCCGCACCCGCAACTCACCGGCTGGCAATTTCTCGAAGTCGATCCGCTCGCCGGGCTTGACGCCGAGATGTTGCAGCAAGTCACGTTTGAGCTTGACCTGCCCTTTCACTGTCACCGCGAGGGACACCATCGCGATCTCCATAGGTCGGACTGGATCGAACGGAAGGTGAAATGACATTCCTGTCAAGGCGGAGGCCGTTTAGTCAGGATGCCGTAGGGGCAGAAAGCGATGGGCTCGCTTCAACGATTGCGGGAGGTCCAGGCCAACGCGAAGCGGCTGAGCAAGGGCTGACGCGGGATCGAGGCGGATTTCACATACGGAGTTTTCCGCCAAGCGTTTGAATCACAACGCTTTCCCCTTCCCCCTCTGCCTACGGACTACACAGGTTTCGACCGTAGCCGTGATCATGCCGTGGGCGCAGAAGGCGCGGGTTCCCTCTCCCATGCGGGAGAGGGACAGGGTGAGGGATGCGACCTCTCCGGAAAGACCTGATCCCTCACCCCAACCCTCTCCCACACGGGAGAGGGGGCGCGGCGCGGTCTGCAACAGCGCTTGTGCCTTAAACCAGTCTAAACCGTAGCCCCCCTCTGCGGGGGAGGGAGAGCGCGCATCTCTCGCCGGTCCAAGCTCCTTCAGAACCAGGGAAGCGACCCGAACAGCCGTCTCAGTTGTTCGCCGTCCGGAACGTGTCGCAGGCCTTGGTCTGGCCGCTCTTGAAGCCGGCGGTGAACCAGCGCTGGCGCTGGGCCGACGAGCCGTGGGTGAAGGAATCCGGCACCACGTAGCCCTGCGAGCGCTTCTGCAGCGAATCGTCGCCGATCTGGGCGGCGGCGTTCAGGGCCTCGTCGATGTCGCCCTGCTCCAGCTCGGCGTATTTGTCGTTGGAGTTCTTCGCCCAGACGCCGGCGAGGCAATCGGCCATCAGCTCGATCCGCACCGACAGGGCGTTCGCCTCGGTCTTGCTGGACGCCTGCTGCTGGCGGGCCTGGACCTTGCCGAGGATGCCGAGCACGTCCTGGACGTGGTGGCCGACCTCGTGGGCGATGACGTAGGCGTAGGCGAAATCGCCCTTCACGCCGAACTTGGTCGCCATCTCCTTGAAGAAGCCGGTATCGAGATAGACCTTCTTGTCGAGCGGGCAGTAGAACGGCCCCATGGCGGCTTGGGCCGAGCCGCAGCCCGAGCGGGTGCCGCCGGTGTAGAGCACCAGGGTGGTCGGGGTGTATTGCTTGCCGGTCTGCTGCGGCAGGATCTGGCTCCACACGTCCTCGGTGTTGCCCAGAATTTTTGACGCGAACCGGCCGCTCTCGTCCGTGGGGGCCTGGCGCCGCTTCGCCTGGGTCTGCGGATCGGCCGGCTGCTCCTGCTGGCTGCCGCCGCGGCCGCCGATCTGCTGGGCGCCGCCGATCAGGATCGCCGGGTTGATGCCGGTGAAGTAGCTGATGATCAGCAGCACCACGATGGTGCCGATCCCGAGCCCGCCCGCGCCGCCGCCCGGGAAGCCCATGCCGCCACCGCCGCCGCCCTCACCGCGGCGATCTTCGACGTTGTCGGAGCTGCGTAGATCGTCCCAGCGCATGGTCCCGCCCTGCATGCCGCGCAGCAGGGCGCGGTCCTAACTGTGCATCGCCTCGTGTCCGAAAGCCGGCAGACACCGTTCGGGACGAAGCTCTAATGACGGGAGGGAACGCCCGGTTCCGCGCCCACGGTCAAGCTTTTCCGTCGAGCAGGGCGCGCAGAGCCCGGAAATCCCGCCAGGCCAAGCGCTTCTGCACCGGCTGGCGCAGCAGGAAGGCCGGGTGGAGGGTGGCGAGCAGCTTCGCCTCGCGGGTCGGCAGCTTGTAGGGGAACAGCCGGCCGCGGGTGCGCAGGATGCCGTCCTTGGTGCCGGTGAGGGTCTGGGTCGCGGGAGCGCCCAGGCAGACGATCACCTCCGGGTCGACCAGCTCGATCTGGCGCTCCACGAAGGGCCGGCAGACCGCCACCTCCTGGGGGGTCGGGTTGCGGTTGCCCGGGGGCCGCCAGGGCACGATGTTGCCGATATAGGCGCTGGTCCGGTCGAGGCCGACCGCCGCCATCATCTTGTCGAGGAGCTGGCCCGACCGGCCCATGAACGGCTTGCCGATCCGGTCCTCGTCGGCCCCCGGCGCCTCGCCCAGAAACATCACCCGGGCTTCCGGATTGCCATCGGCGAAGACCAAGTTCTTGGCGGTGAAGCGCAGCGGGCAGGCGTCGAAATCCGCCAGGATTTTTTCCAGCTCGTCGAGGCTCTTGGCCTCGCGCGCCCGGGCGCGGGCGTCGATCGCTGCCTCGTCCGGCTGGGCGCTCGCCGCGCGCCCGAAGGTCCGGGCCGGGGCCGCCGGCGGCGGCGAGCCCGGGGGAGGGACGAGGCTGTTCGGCTGGGCCACGGGCCGAGGCGCCGCGGCCGGGCGGCGGGGTGCCCGCAGGGTCGGGGCCGGCGTGTCGGCCTCGCCGAACCGGTCATGCGGCTGCTCATCGAGAGCCGCGTCGGCGCCGGCCTCCACGTGGAAATCGAGATAGGCGATGAGGTCGGCTTGCGCGTCGTTGGGGCTCGGCATGCTGATCAGCATGTGGGGCGCTCGATGCCTGTGGACAACTCTTGAAACCCGCTCGACGACAAGGACTTGCGTGACCGAACGGCGCGGCTCCCAGCGCTATGCCGCGCCCGAAGGGAACCGCCGAGTCGCCCCGACCCCGTCCGCAGGCCCCACCCATGCGGCATAGGGGAGCGTTCGCTCAAGTCCGGGCCTCAGCACCTTGCCTTTCTAGCTTAGAATCGCTTGAGACGGCAGAACATCATGCCCACCCGGCAACGGATCGGGCATAGCGACAAGAAAACAGGAGGCTCGACGATGGCGCTGCCCGAACGCGAAAGCATGGATTTCGACGTGGTCGTGGTCGGCGCCGGCCCAGCCGGGCTCGCCACCGCGATCCGCCTGAAGCAGCGCGCGGCCGAGATCGGAGAGGACATTTCCGTCGTCGTGGTGGAAAAGGGCTCCGAGGTTGGCGCCCACATCCTGTCGGGCGCGGTGATCGACCCGAACGGCCTCGACCTGCTGGTGCCGGACTGGCGCACCGATCCGGAGCGGCCGCTGAAGACCGAGGTCCGGCGCGACGAGTTCATGATGCTGACCAAGAACAGCGGCGTGACCCTGCCGAACGTGTTCTTCCCCAAGCTCATGTCGAACCACGGCAACTTCGTCGGCTCGCTGTCGAACGTCTGCAAGTATCTGGGCGTCCAAGCCGAGGCGCTCGGCGTCGAGATCTATCCGGGCTTCCCGGCCTCCGAGGTGCTGTTCGACGAATCCGGCGCGGTGGCGGGCATCGCCACGGGCGATCTCGGAATCGGCAAGTCGGGCGAGCCGCGCGACGACTACACCCGCGGCATGGAGTTGCGCGGCAAGTACACGGTGTTCGGCGAGGGCGCCCGGGGCAACCTGACCAAGGGCCTGGTCCAGCGCTTCTCCCTCAACCGGCACAGCGACCACCAGAAATACGGGCTCGGCGTGAAGGAGCTGTGGCAGCTGCCGGATTCCACCTTCGAGCCGGGGCTGGTGCGCCACACGATGGGCTGGCCCCTGCCCAACAAGGCCGGCGGCGGCTCCTGGCTCTACCATTTCGACGACAACCTGCTCTCGGTCGGCTTCGTCACGCACCTGAACTACGAGAACCCGACCCTGTCGCCGTTCGAGGAGTTCCAGCGCTTCAAGACCCACCCGATGATCGCCGACACCTTCGCGGGCGCCAAGCGCATCGGCTATGGCGCGCGCGCCATCATGGAGGGCGGCTGGCAATCGGTGCCCAAGCTCGTCTTCCCCGGCGGCTGCTTGGTCGGCTGCTCGGCGGGCTTCGTCAACGTGCCGCGGATCAAGGGCTCGCACAACGCGGTCCTGTCTGGGATCCAGGCGGCGGACGCCATCGCGGACGCCCTGAAGGCCGGCCGCGCCGGCGACGAGCTCACCGCCTACGAGGCCGGCTGGCGCGACAGCCCGATCGGGCAGGACCTCAAGGCCGTGCGCAACGTCAAGCCGCTCTGGTCGCGCTACGGCACCCTGGTCGGCGTCGGGCTCGGCGGCATCGACATGTGGACCACCAGCCTGCTCGGCACCTCGCTGTTCGGCACGCTCAAGCACGGCAAGCCGGACCATGCCTGCCTCAAGCCGCTCTCGGAGGTGACGCCGATCACCTACCCCAAGCCCGACGGCAAGCTGACCTTCGACCGGCTCTCCTCGGTCTACCTCTCGAACACCAACCACGAGGAGGACCAGCCGCCGCACCTCAAGGTCCGGGACATGGAGCTGCAGAAGCACTCCGAGCACGACATCTACGGCGGCCCCTCAAGCCGCTACTGCCCGGCCGGCGTCTATGAATGGGTCGAGGACGCCGCCGCCAGCGACGGCGTGCGCTACCAGATCAACGCGCAGAACTGCGTCCACTGCAAGACCTGCGATATCAAGGACCCGAACCAGAACATCGACTGGGTGACGCCGGAGGGACCGGGCGGGCCGAACTATCCGAATATGTGAGGGGGGCCGATACCTATCGGCCGTCTCGCGCGCTCCCTGTTCGTTTGACAGGACAGGCGGGCGGACCCATATCTTCGCTATCAGCCGGCAGCGGGTTTGGGTCACCGAGCCCCGGCGCTTCCCACGGGATGGCGCGCCGGTTGACCCCCGTTTTTTCAGGGAAACACTTTTCGTCCGACCGTCAGGGCGTCGAGCTTTCGTCCGATCTGATGGATCGCCTTCTTGCTGGGCGCGGCATCGAGCTGCGCTTCACGCCATGTCGGCCAGGGAACGTTGGTCAGACTAGCGGCCCGGAAATCCTGGATCAGCCTCTGTTCCTGTCGATAATATTTCAGTGAAAAATACGCGACAATATCGACGCATTGGATGAGTCGGTTATTCGTCGATTGGACAAAATGAATCGAGTCCACGATCGAACTGATCTGGGTCGGCCGCCAGCCCATATTGGTGCCGCTCAGCTTGAAGATTTCAAGATCGTCGATCAGCTTCTGCTCTATTTCCTTGTTCTCGTCGGCGACCAGCAGCCCGAGTTTCGGCTCGGCGCGACTCAACCAATCTTCCAGGCGCTCGACCAAGAACAGGAATGCCATGCGATGGGGATGGCGGCTGGAATGGAGCTTCATCTTGTCCACGGCCGCCCACAGGACCGCCACGTCGTGCGCCGCGAGGGCGTCCAGGATATCGTGGATGCAGCCGATCCGTTGGTCTGGCCTGATCCCCTTGAAGAAGCCGTTGCCGCCGTACAGGTCGGCGGCATGCAATTCGAAGCCCTCCGTCAGAACCAGGACGCCGAAGCGGGCCTTTACGATTTCCCGGACGGCCATCTCGATCGCGCGAATCCGGGACTCGTGGACACACAGGGCCGCGATGAGGTGAATCGGCTGATCGGGGTCCTTGCGGGCGCCGGTGTTGCCGGATTCGTCCAAGTAGATGAGGTGCATGCCCCGAGCTTAACGGTGGAGACGGACCAGCCACAACGATGCAAGAGTTGAAGCAAGAGGCGAGGTATGACGCGCCACGTTGATTCCGAGACGGCGTAGGCGCGAGGACTCCGGCAGGATCGCGCAGGTGTCGAGCGCGACTTACGGGCGCGCGCTGTAGCGATCTTGACCGAGCATCAGACCGGCTTTCTCGCACCGCGGGTCCTCATCGAGCCGTTTCGCAATCTCGATCCGGCTGCCTCGGCCCGTCTGGAACTCAAGCTTGCGGAAGCCGCGTGAGAGATTGCCGGTCTCGATATCCCTGTGCGCGTGCCCAGCCTCGCGACGAACACGCTTCCAGCGATGCTTCCCAGCAAAACTCTGCCCGATCTGCTCGCCGCGGGCGGCAGCGTTGTCGCAGCAAGCGACGAGGGCCCGCGAGGGTACGAGCCTGACAGAAGTGCACGAGTCCGAGGACGACGGCTACCGAGCCTGCCTGACCCCGACAGCCCCCCGCGCCATCCTTTCGCCTTGCGGGGCTGGCGGGATGAGTCCAGTGTCCCCAGCGATTTTCGGGGACGCCCCGCCATTCTCGCGCCCGGCCCTTAGCGGGCCGGCGCCCAGGAGCCGCGACCGGTTCATGATGACAACACGCGCCCGCCGGAGCGTCTCGGCGCTCGCCCTGATGCTCGCTGCCGGTCTGCCCCAGACCGTTCTGGCCGCCCAGCCGCGCGAGTCGGCCCCGCTGCTCGAATACGAGCCCGCCGAATCCCTCGAGGGCAACTTCCTGTCCGCCTACATCGCGGGTGCCGCCCGGGACACGGCGGCGGCGGCAAGCTTCTACCGCGAGGCGGTCAAGGCCGATCCGCGCAACGCCGAGCTGGTCGAGCGCGCCTTCATCTCGCTCTTGGCCGACGGCGCCCTGCCGGACGCGTTCCGGGCCGCCGAGAAGCTGATCGCGCGCGATCCCACCAACGGGCTCGCCAACCTCTCCCTCGGGGTACGCCAGATCAAGGCCGGCCAGTGGGCCGCCGCCCGCCAGAATTTTTCCAGAAGCGGCCGGGGTGCGGCCACCGACCTGACCGCGACCCTGCTGACGGCCTGGTCGTATGCCGGCGCCGGCGACGGCAAGAAGGCGCTGGAGACGGTCAACAAGCTTCGGGGTGAGCGCTACTACAACACCTTCCGCGACTACCATGCCGGCCTGATCGCCGCGGTGATCGGCGACAACGCCGAGGCCGAGCGGCGGCTCAAGGCCGCCTACGAGGCGGACCGCAACACCCTGCGCATCGTCGACGCCTATGCTCGGCTCGAGGCCAGCCTCGGCCGCACCGACCTGGCGATCCAGGCCTATTCCGATTTCGACCAGCTCTCGCCCCGCCACCCGCTGGTGCGCGACGCCCTGGACAAGCTCAAGGACGGCAAGCCGCTGACCCGGCTGATCGGCACCGCCCAGGAGGGCGCCGCCGAGGTGCTGTACGGGCTGGGCTCGGCGGGCTCGACGCAGGGCGACGAGCTGCCCGCGGTGATCTACCTGCGGCTGGCACTCTACCTCGCCCCGGACCACGCGCTGGCCCGGCTGACGCTCGCCGACACCCTCGACCGGATGAAGCAGACCGAGCGGGCCAACGAGGCCTATGCGCAGATCCCCGCGACCTCGCCGCTCAAGCTCAACGCCGACATCCAGATCGGCCTCAACCTCGAGCAGATGGGCAAGGGCGACGAGGCGCTCGCCCATCTCGACGCCGCCATGAAGGCGCATCCGGACGACATCGACGTGATCACCGCGCTCGGCAACGTCCAGCGGGCGCGCAAGAAGTATGAGGAGGCGGCCGCCACCTATACCCGCGCCATCGACCTGATCGGCGACCGGCCGCTGGCGAATTACTGGACGACCTTCTACTTCCGCGGCACCGCCTACGAGCGCGCCAAGCAATGGCCCAAGGCCGAGGCCGACCTGAAGAAGGCCCTGTCCCTGGTGCCGGCGAGCCAGCCGGCCGCCAAGGCGCAGGTGATGAACTACCTCGGCTATTCCTGGGTCGACCAGAAGATCAACATCGACGAGGCGTTCAGGCTACTGCAGCAGGCCGCCGATGCCAGCCCCCGGGACGGCATGATCGTCGACAGCCTCGGCTGGGCCTATTACCGCCTCGGCCGCTGGGACGACGCGGTGCGCGAATTGGAGAAGGCGGTCGAGCTGAAGCCCGGCGACCCGACCATCAACGACCACTTGGGCGACGCCTATTGGCGTGCGGGCCGGCGCCTCGAGGGCAAGTTCCAGTGGCAGCACGCCAAGGACCTGAACCCCGAGCCGGACGATCTCGCCCAGATCAACGACAAGCTGAAGGACGGTTTGCCGGAGATCGAGAAGCCGACCGCCACCGCCGAGACCACGTCGGCCCCGGTTGCCGCCCCGCACAACGCCGAGAACCCGGAACTGCCCAAGGGCGCCCCCCAGCCGCACGAGGCCCCGGGCGCCGCCGACAAGGCCAAGAAGTCCGGGGGCTGACGGCTCCCGGCAGCCGCCGCCGGAGGGCGCATCCTCTCCGCGCCGGCAAGACTAATTTGTCGGCCGGCTCATAAAAATCGACGGGCGTTTTCGTCCGGTTTGACGCACAGTGCTGCCGCTGCGCGTCGGGCGGCCTCGCCGTGCGACCGCGTCCGCGCGAGACCGGCGCAGGCAGGACACCGCGAGGCAAGATCCCCGTACGATAACAGTCGGCGGGTGGGCGGGCGCCGTGCCCGCAGAGCCAGGGAGGAACGCCCATGCCGTCAGATATCGAGATCGCCCGCGCCGCGACCCTGAAGCCGATCGCGCAGGTCGCGGAGAAGCTCGGCATCCCGGATGCGGCGTTGCACAATTACGGCAAGCACATCGCCAAGCTCGACCACGGCTACATCGCCGGGCTGGAAGGCCAGAAGCCCGGCAAGCTCGTGCTGGTGACGGCGATCTCCCCGACGCCCGCAGGTGAGGGCAAGACCACCACCACGGTGGGCCTCGGCGATGCCCTGAACCGCATCGGCGAGAAGACCATGATCTGCCTGCGCGAGCCCTCGCTCGGCCCCTGCTTCGGCATGAAGGGCGGGGCGGCCGGCGGCGGCAAGGCGCAAGTCGTGCCGATGGAGCAGATCAACCTGCACTTCACCGGCGACTTCCACGCCATCACGTCGGCCCACAGCCTCGCGGCGGCGCTGATCGACAACCACGTCTACTGGGCCAACGAGCTCAACATCGACGTGCGCCGGATCCACTGGCGCCGGGTGGTCGACATGAACGACCGGGCCCTGCGCCAGATCAACCAGTCGCTCGGCGGCGTCGCCAACGGCTTCCCCCGGGAGGACGGGTTCGACATCACGGTCGCCTCCGAGGTGATGGCGGTGTTCTGCCTCGCCAAGGACCTCGCCGACCTGGAGGAGCGCCTCGGCCGGATCGTCATCGCCGAGACCCGGGACCGCAAGCTCGTCACGCTCAAGGACGTGAAGGCCACCGGCGCCATGACGGTGCTGCTCAAGGACGCCCTGCAGCCGAACCTGGTGCAGACGCTGGAGGGTAACCCGGCGCTGATCCATGGCGGCCCGTTCGCCAACATCGCCCATGGCTGCAACTCGGTGATCGCCACCCGGGCCGGCCTGCGGCTTGCCGATTACACGGTGACCGAGGCCGGGTTCGGCGCCGATCTCGGCGCGGAAAAGTTCCTGGACATCAAGTGCCGGCAGGCCGGCCTGACCCCCTCGGCGGTCGTGGTCGTGGCCACGATCCGGGCGCTCAAGATGCATGGCGGCGTCGACAAGAAGAGCCTCGGCTCCGAGAATATCGGCGCCCTGGAGAAGGGTTTCGCCAACCTCGCCCGGCACGTGACCAACCTGCGCGGCTTCGGCCTGCCCGTCGTGGTGGCGGTCAACCACTTCTACGCCGATACCGACGCCGAGCATGCCCGGCTCAAGGAGCTGTGCCGCGAGCGCCTCGACGTCGAGGCGATCACCTGCCGCCACTGGGCCGAGGGCGGCGCCGGCGCCGAGGACCTGGCCCGGGCCGTGGTGCAGCTCGCCGCTGCCGAGCCGGCGCCGCTCCGCTACGCCTACGAGACCGAGGCGCCGCTCACGGAAAAAATCCGGGCGATCGCGACCAAGCTGTACGGCGCCGCCGACATCCAGATCGAGAGCAAGGCGGCGGGCAAGCTCGCCACCTTCGAGAAGGACGGCTACGGCCACCTGCCGATCTGCATGGCCAAGACCCAGTACTCGTTCTCCACCGACCCGAGCCTGATGGGCGCCCCCGAGGGCCACGTCGTCGGCGTGCGCGACGTCCGCCTCTCGGCGGGCGCGGGCTTCGTGGTGGCGATCTGCGGGGAGATCATGACCATGCCGGGCCTCCCCCGAGTCCCGGCCGCCGACACGATCCGGTTGGATGCCGATGGGCAGATCGACGGGTTGTTCTGAGCGGGAGCGCTCAGGCTGCGCCTCCGCCGGGCTTGTCTGGATGCGGAACGTCGTTGGGATGTGGTACGTCGGGCGATCAAAGCCTACGCTTGATCAAACCCTACGCTTGGCGGTTCGAAGATGTGCGCCGCCGGTCTGCCAGGAGGGCTCGTTGATGCTCGCCATCCATCCCCGGCCCGCACCACTCTGGCTGTCCGCGCTGAGATCGCCCGCCTGGCGATCGCTCCGGCGCTTAGCCTGATCCAGCTCACACGACCGTCCGCCGATCTGCAAACACGCATCCCCAACCCAAAGCGCAAACGACAACAAGCCGCCCATTACCATAGGCGATGGATATCTTAGTGCCTGTGGGGCAGAGCCCCGATACCCCGCCAAAGGGCTGAGCCCTTTGGGAACCCTGATCTCAGCGTCGCTTGAACGGCAGCATCGCCGCCACGGCGAGCGCGTCGACCCGGTTGTTCAGCGGGTCGCTGGCATGGCCCTTGACCCAGTGCCAGGCCACCTCGTGGCGGGCGTTGGCCGTGTCGATCCGGCGCCAGAGGTCCTCGTTCTTCACCGGCTTCTTGTCGGCGGTGCGCCAGCCCCGGGCCTTCCAGTTGTGGATCCAGCTGGTGATGCCCTGGCGCAGGTACTGCGAGTCCGTGAACAGATCGACCCGGCAGGGGCGCTTGAGCGCCTCCAGGGACTCGATCGCGGCCAGGATCTCCATGCGGTTGTTGGTGGTGTGCGCCTCGCCGCCGGAGAGCTCCTTCTGGGTATCGCCGAAGATCAGGATCGCGCCCCAGCCGCCCGGGCCGGGATTCCCCGAGCAGGCGCCGTCCGTGTAGATCTTCACCCGCGTCGGCTCGGCCGCGGTCTCGGTGACGTCGTCGCTCATTCCATCCTCAAGCCTGCCGCCCGTAATCCCGCGCGTCCTGCGCCTGGCGGTGGAACGTCAGCCGGCGATCGAACTCCCGCGGATCCTTGGGCTTCACCAGGGCGCCGGGCGGCACGTTCAGCCAGTCGACCAGGCGGGTCAGCATGAAGCGGAGCGCCGCGCCCCGGCACAGGATCGGCAGCGCCGCGACCTCCGCGGGCTCCAGCGGCCGCACCGCCTCGTAGCCGGCAATCAAGGCGGCTGCCATGTCCCGGTGGAAACGGCCGTCGGCCTCGAAGCACCAGGCGTTGAGGCAGACCGCGAGGTCGTACGCGAAGGCGTCCGTGCAGGCGAAGTAGAAGTCGATCAGCCCCGACAGGGCATCGCCGATGAAGAACACGTTGTCGGTGAACAGGTCCGCGTGGATCACCCCGCCCGGCAGATTTTGGGGCCAGGCGGATTCGAGCAGCGCGAGGTCGGCGCGGGTGCGCTCCGCCAGCCCGGGCTCAACCGAATCGGCCTGGGCCTCGGCCTGGGCGAAGAGCGGGCGCCAGGAGGCCACCGAGAGGCTGTTCGCGCGCACCATCCCGAAATCGGCGCCGGCGGCGTGGAGTTCGGCCAGCGCCCGGCCGAGTTCCCGGCAATGCCCGACGCCGGGCGTCTTGACCGAGACGCCCTCCAGGAAGCTGACGATGGCGGCGGGCCGTCCGCAGAGCTGGCCGAGTGCCGTGCCGGCCCGGTCCCGCACCGGCTGCGGGCAGGCGAGGCCCCGGGCCGAGAGGTGCTCCATCAGCCCGATGAAGAACGGCAGGTCGCCCTCCCGCACCCGCTTCTCGTAGAGGGTCAGGATGTAGGAGCCTTGGGTGGTGTGCAGGAAGAAGTTGGAATTCTCGACGCCCTCGGCGATGCCCTTGAAGGAGAGCAGGCTGCCGATGTCGTAGGCAGACAGGAACTCGGAGAGCGCCGCGTCGGATACCTCGGTGTAGACGGCCACGTGATCGCGCTCGGGTTCGGGATTCTTTTGGGAGTTGGGATCGCCGATGAGCGGTACGGTCCCGGTCTTCCGACCCACCCCCTCATCCTGAGGTGCTGCGCAGCAGCCTCGAAGGAGGCCTCCAGATATCACAGCGGCCCCTGGAGGGCTCCTTCGAGGCCTCCGCTGCGCTTCGGCACCTCAGGATGAGGGGGTTGAATGGGATAAGCCCCCTTTGAGGGGAGGCTGGATCCTGGGGCTTACTCGGCGGCTTCGCTGCGCAATTCGCGCGGCAGCGGGAAGACCATGTCCTCGACCACCGTCGAGACCGTGTCGACGATCACGTCGTAGCGGGCGGCGAAGGCCTCGATGATCTCCTCGACCAGCACCTCGGGGGCCGAGGCCCCGGCGGTGAGGCCGAGCTTGCGGATGCCCTCGAAAGCCGGCCAGTCGATCTCCTCGGCACGCAGCACCAAGCGGGTGATCGGGCAGCCGACGCGCTCGGCGACCTCGCGCAGGCGCTGCGAGTTCGAGGAGTTCGAGGAGCCGACCACGATCAGGGCGTCCACCAGCGGGGCCACCTGCTTCACCGCCTCCTGGCGGTTGGTGGTGGCGTAGCAGATGTCGTCCTTGTGCGGCCCGGTGATGTTCGGGAATTTTTTCTTGAGCGCCTCGACGATGTGGCGGGTGTCGTCGACCGACAGGGTCGTCTGGGTGACCCAGGCGAGGTTGTCGGGATTCTCGGGGGTCAGGGCCTGGATCTGGTCCAGATCCTCCACCAGGGTGATCGAGCCCTTGGGCAGCTGGCCCATGGTGCCGACCACCTCGGGATGGCCGGAATGGCCGACCAGCAGCACGTGGCGGCCGCGCTTGTGATGGATTTCGGCCTCGCGGTGGACCTTGGTCACCAGCGGGCAGGTGGCGTCGATGGTGGTGAGGCCGCGGGAATCGGCGTTGGCCGGCACGGTCTTCGCGACGCCGTGGGCGGAAAAGATCACCGGGGCGCCGCTGTCGGGCACCTCGTCGAGTTCGCGCACGAACACGGCGCCCTTCCGCTTCAGGCTCTCGACCACGTACTTGTTGTGGACGATCTCGTGCCGGACATAGACGGGCGGTCCGTAGAGGGCGAGGGCCCGCTCGACCACGTCGATAGCCCGCACCACGCCGGCACAGAAGCCGCGGGGGGCACAGAGCAGGATCTCCAGCGGCGGCTTGCCGGTGGTGCCCTGAACGGGCGCGAGGGGCGCGAGGTCTGCGGTCATGGGGGCGATGTGGCGAGGGCGGGGCTGTCCTGTCAACGGTCCTGGACTGCGAACCGGGCAGGAAGACGACCGCGGAGCGCCTCTGTAGCACGTTTGCCGCGCAATTTGGACCCGGGCGCCCCAATCCGTGATCTAGAGTCTTCGGATTCCGGTCACGGCGCCGAAACTGTTCTCCCGGATCCGGGCGACCGCGCCGGCCAGCGGCTCGACCGCCACGGCCATGTGGTGGCCGTTGGCATGGATCAGCGTCTCGGGGTCGCGCATCAGCCCGACATGGCCGCGCCAGAACACAAAGTCGCCCCGGCGCAATCCGTCGAGGGCGAGGGGCAGCGCGTGGCCTAAAGACCGCTCCTGCATGTCGGCGTCGCGGGGGCAGGGCAGGCCGGCGGCGTCGAGGCACAATTGGACGAGGCCGGAGCAGTCGAGCCCGAGGCTGGTGCGCCCGCCCCACAGATAGGGAACGCCCACGAGCCGCTCGACCGTGGCGACGTAGTCCGGCTCGTGCTGCGCCAGCGGAGCACAGTGACTCGCATAGACGTAGCCGCCGGGCGTCTCCAGGTAGGCCCCCGCCTCCCCGGTGACCACGAGGCGCGCGCCCAGGCTGAGATGCCCGCGCACCGGCCGCTTCAGGTCCGGCTCGGGATACAGGAAGGTGCGCAACGCCGTGACGCGATGGCTCGGCTCGGGATCCGCCGGGCCGAGGCAGGCGGCGGGCAGATAGCCGACATAGCCATCCCGGACGAGCTGCACGAAGGCGAAGCCGTCCTGCTCGGCGTAGAGATCGACCGCGTCGCCAAGCAAAGCCTCGGTATCGAGCCCGGCCTCCGGGGTGGGCGCCCGGCGCAGCGGCGCGACCGGGGCGACCACCCGGCGCGGCGTGGCGGTGACGAAGCGCTCGGCCGTGACCCGGCCGCGCAGGCGCAGGTCGGCGACGTCCGGGCGTGCCGGGGTGAGGCGGGGATCGAGCGATTCGGTCATGGCGGTGAGCTTAGCGCATCCGCGCTTTCCGAAAGGCAGCAACCCGCATTCGGGCGGCGGCTCGGCGCGTTCGCCGGGCAGCTCGGGAGCCGATCGCGATCTCCGTGTGGCGTCCGGCGCGGGCGCGCGCTATTATGCCGCAGCGCGATGCCGGCGGCTGGCCGGATGATTTCCGCCCTGGGGAAACGAGCCGCTGGCATGCCTGACGCTCAGGTTCCGTGGTGAGGCATGTTCCCGGGACGGGCGGCCGCCGATTTTGATGCACTGCACAACCCGCCGGGAAGGCGCTATGTCTTGCCCATGATGACCGCGAGTCGCCCCGTGAAGAAGACGCAGAAGAGCTTCGCCGACCTGCCGCCGATCCGCGTGCGCCGCGAGCCGCCGACGGTGAACGAGGCGGTCGCCGCCGCCCAGGACCTGTCCGACGATGTCGAGCAGCAGGTCGAGATCGCCGCGGGCCTGATCGGTCTGCCGGCCGACGAGGTCCGCCCGCACGTCCTGGCGGCTAAGAAGGCCAAGCCGGAGCGCGCGCCGGAACGGATCCTGACCCATGCGAGCCCGAGCCGGGCGCCGCGCACCGTGGTGGTCGAGCGCCGCACCCGCCCGACCGTAGTCATCGAGCGCCGCAGCCGGCCCCTCGCCCCGCCGCGCTGACGGGACCGTCTGGTTCTCCAAGCCTGTTTGCCCCAGCCGTCCCTACCCTCGACCTGAGGTGCCCGCGCCAGCGGGCCTCGACGGAGCCCTCCAGCCGGCCGCGCGATCCCTGGAGGCCTCCTTCGAGGCCGAGCGATCTTCGATCGCCCGGCCCCTCAGGATGAGGGGAAAGACGAGGGGATCCGTCGCCTGAAACGGTCGTTCGAGCGTGAACGCGACATCGACAGGCTCTCACTGGGACTCGTCGGCACCCTTCGCGGTGACGCGGGCCCAGCGGCAAAAATCCCAAAAAGATCAATCGGCGGTCTGGACCGACCAGGTTGCGTGGCGGATGCCCGGGGCCTTGGCGAGATCGGCCGTGACGGCATCCAGCTCGTCCGCCTTGACGGCGCTGGCGGTGAGCGTCGCGACCACGTCGACCGCGCCTTCGCCGCGCTCCTCCACTTCGACGTTGCTGACCGGATAATTCGCCGCCTCCAGGCGCTCGACCAGCAAGTCCTGGGCGGGTCCGGCCTCGCCCGGCGCCGTGGTCACCTGGACCTCGTAGGTCGCCTCGGTCGAGGATTCGCGGATCGGCGCGCGGTTGATGGCGTTGACCAGCGGGCGGAGCGCAGTGTTGCAGGTCAGCACCGTGACGGTGACGAACACGGCCTCCAGCGGCAGGTCGGCGCCGCAGAACGCGCCCACGGCAGCGGAGCACCACAGGGTGGCGGCCGTGTTGAGGCCGCGCACGTTCATCCCCTCCTTCATGATCACGCCGGCGCCCAGGAAGCCGATGCCGGAGATCACGTAGGCCACCGTGCGGACCCCGCCGTCCGGGCCGGTGAGCCGCATGCCGAGATCCACGAAGGCCGAGGCGCCAATCGCCACCAGCACCGCCGTGCGCAGTCCGGCGGTGCGCTGCCGGTACTGCCGCTCGGCCCCGATCGCCGTGCCGAGCACGAAGGCCACGATCAGGCCGATGCCGGATTTCAGTTCCTCGGGGAAGGCGGCGTAGCTGGTCATGCCGGTCTCTTGCGAGCGGAGAGGTGACGAAACCGTGACATCATGGCCAGCTTGGCGCGTCGTCCTGGGCATCGGACCCAGGATGACGCGCCAGGCTTTTGATTTTCCATCATCTTTTTCCGAAAGCCGGCGACCGCCTTTCGGGAGGATGCTCTGCCCCAACCAAAGGGGGAACCCACCGGGATTGACGGCCCTACCGGGCAGCGGGCACACCGGCTGCAACCTGAGGATCCCATGAGAAGACGGGACCCGGCCGAGGAGACGTGCAGGATGCAGGACGCGGCCCCCGCGGCAGGAGTTTTTCTCCGCGCACGAGCGTTTCCCGCATGAGCAGCGCCCTCGCCGAAAGCCGGCCCGTTCTCGCTCCGGATGCAGCCTTGCACGGGCGGGTCATGGCGCTCCGTGACGGGCTAGAGCGCGGCCTGATCGGCAGCACCGGCCTGGTTGAGCGTCTGCTGATCGGGCTGCTGACCGGCGGCCACCTGCTGATCGAGGGCGCGCCCGGTCTTGCCAAGACCCGCGCGGTCAAGCGGCTCGCCGACGGGCTCGACGGCTCCTTCGCGCGCATCCAGTGCACGCCGGACCTGATGCCGGCCGATCTCACCGGCACCACCGTCTGGCGCCAGGACAGCGGCAGCTTCGAGTTCCTGCAGGGGCCCCTGTTCCACGCCCTCGTGCTGGTGGACGAGGTCAACCGGGCCCCCCCGAAGGTCCAATCGGCCCTGCTCGAGGCGATGGCCGAGGGGCAGATCACGGTCTCCGGGCAAACCCACCCGCTCGCCGATCCGTTCATGGTCGTGGCGACCCAGAACCCGATCGAGCATGCCGGCACCTTCCCGCTGCCGGAGGCGCAGCTCGACCGCTTCCTGCTGCATGTCGTGGTCGAGATGCCCGACGAGGCCACCGAGCGGGCGATCCTCGACCTCGTGGAGGGCGAGATCACCCACCATGTCGAGGCCATGCCGGTGCGCCTGTCGCTCGCCGACGTCCGCGCCGCCCGGGAGGCTGCGCTCGCCACCTACGTGTCGCCGGCGCTCAAGGATTATCTGGTCCGCCTGGTGGCGGCGACCCGTACCGACGCGGCGGCCCCGGACCTGCGGGCGATGATCGAGCACCCCGCCTCGCCGCGCGGCACCCTGGCGCTGATGATGGCCGGCAAGGCCCGGGCCTGGCTGCGCGGCCGGGACCACGTCACCCCGGAGGACGTCACCGAACTCGCCCGGGACGCGCTCTCCCACCGCATCGGCCTGACCTGGCGGGCGGCCGCCGAAGGCAAGACCGCCCGCGGCCTGGTCGGCGAGCTGGTGCAGCGGGTGCGGGCGCTCTGAGGGTGTTCGGGTTCGGAAAAGCGCACCGCCCATCCCCTCCCCCCTCTGCGGGGGAGGGTACCCTGCGGAGCAGGGGGGGAGAGGGGAGCGCCGCATCCGGACAGGGCGCTCCCCTCTCCCGACGCGGCCTGACGGCCGGCCCACCCTCCCCCGCAGCGGGGGGAGGGAAGAGCGCGCGTTTTGAGAGTGCCGCCCCATCCCAAATGAACGGCATTCATCTCTCGGGCGAGGCGCTGATGGGCCTGCGCCACCTGGCCCGACGGGGCGCGGCGCCCGCCACCCGGACGCTTGCCGGCCTGCCCGGCGGCATCGTCACGAAGCGGCGCGGACGCGGCTCCGAGCCGGAGGATGTGCGGCTCTGGTCCGAGGGTGACGACCGCCGGTTCATCGACCGCAACGCCACCGCGCGCACCGGGCAGCTGCACGTGCGCACCCACCACGACGAGCGCGACCGCGCCGTGGTGCTGCTCGCCGATTTCCGACCCTCGATGCTGTTCGGCACCCGCCGAGCCCTGCGCTCGGTGGCCGCCGCGGAGGCCCTGGCGCTGCTCGGCTGGCGGGTGGCGGCCGATGGCGGCCGGGTCGGCCTCGCAGTGGCGGCCTCGGGAGCGCCGACAGTGCTGCGGCCGGCCGGCGGCGAGCGCGCCATGATCGCGGTAACTGGGGCCCTGGCCCAGGCGCATGCGAACGCCCTCGAGACGGCCGGCACCGCCCGCTCCGACGCGCCCTTGGAATCGACCCTCGGGCTGGCCCGCAGCCTGCTGCCCGCCGGCGGCCACCTGGTCATCGCCAGCGCCCTCGATGCCCCCGGCCCGGGCTTCGACGAGACGCTCACCCTGCTGGCCGAGCGGGTCGCGATCCGGCTGATCCTGGTGAGCGACGCCTTCGAGCGCACCCGCCCGCCGGGCTTCTATCCCTTCGCCCTGGCGGATGGCCGCCGCGGCACCGCGCTCCCGGCGGTGCTGCCGGGCGAGACCGCCGAGGCCCGGCTCGCCGATTATGCCCGCCGGGGCATCGCCGGGGTGCGCCTCGACGTCGAGGCCGGCCCCGAGGCCTACGCGCCGCTGATGGAGCGCCTCGATGCGGTGCTGTGAGGCCGGAACCCATCTTCGCCGTCCGGGCTCGGCGCGATGAATCCCGTCGCGATCGCCCCGTCCCTCGACCAGCTCCGCGGCCTCCACCTGCCCGGGGGCGCCGCCGGGGCGGTGCAGGGCGAGATCGTCGCGGCGGCGGCTTTGGGCTTCCTCGCCGCCCTGCTGGTCGGGCTCGTTCGCTATCTGCTCGGCCGGGCCCGGCCGAGCCTGCGCCGGGCGGCGCTGGCCGAGCTCGCCGGCACCCGCGCCCTCGATCCGGAGTCCCGGCTCGTGGCCCAGGCCCGCCTGCTGCGCCGCCTCGCCCGGACGCTCGCAGGGGACGAAGCCGCCCGGGAAACCGGCGCGGCCTGGGCCACCCGTCTCGATGCGCTCCTGGCTACCGACTTCTTCACGCGAGGGGCCGGCCGGGTCCTGGCCGACGGGCTCTACCGGCGCCAGACGCCCGACCTCGACGGGCTCGACGCCGAGCTGGGCCGCCTGATCGGACGGTTGCGGCCATGAGCGGCCTCCTCCCCGCCTGGCTCGCCGCGCAGCTCTCGGCCTTCGACCTCGCGGCGCCCTGGATCCTGCTGGCTTTGCCGCTGCCGCTGCTCGCCGCGCGCCTGCTCCCGGCCGAGCCGGAGGGGGGCAGCGGCGCCCTGCTGGTGCCCGGGACCCTGGTCGGCACGGCCCGCTCCGGCGCCGACCTCGCCGCACGGGGCCGCCGCCGCGCCGCCCTGGTCTGGACCCTGTGGGCGGCCCTGGTGATCGCGCTCTCCGGCCCGCGCTTGGTGATGCCGGCCGCCGCGCTGCCGGCCTCGGGCCGGGAGATCATGATCGCCATGGACCTGTCCGGCTCGATGGAGCGGCGGGATTTCGCGCTGGACGGCGAGACCGTGAACCGCCTCACCGCGGTCAAGCGCGTCGGCACCGACTTCATCCGGCGCCGGGCCGGGGACCGGATCGGCCTGGTGATCTTCGCCGACCAGGCCTACGTGGCCGCCGCCCCGAGCTTCGACACCGCCGCGGTCGCCCGTGCCCTCGACGAGGCGACCATCGGCATCAGCGGCCGCTCCACCGGCATCGGCGACGGCCTCGGCCTCGCCCTGCGCCGGCTCGATCCGAAGGACCCCGCGACGAGCGCCGACGGCGCGGCGGTGCCTTCGGCGAAGGCGGTGATCCTGCTCTCGGACGGCGCCAACAATGCCGGCCAGACCGCCCCCAAGGACGTGGCCGCCCTGGCCAAGGAGCTGGGCATCAAGATCTACACGATCGCCCTCGGCCCCCGTGACATGGCCGATGCCGATGGCGAGCAGGACGTGGTCGACACCGAGACCCTGCGCGACATGGCCCAGGCCAGCGGCGGCGAGGCGTTCCGCGTCCGCACCACCGAGGATCTCGTCCGGGTCGCCGACGCCATCGACCGGCTGGAAGGCGGCCGCGCCCTCGCCCCACCGCTGCCGCTGCGCCGGGATTTTTGGCCTTGGCCCGCCGCCTTAGCGCTCGCCGCCGCCGCGGCCCTGCTGGCGACCCGGAGGGGGGTATGAAGCATCCGAACACCGCCTCCCCAACCCACGCCCTCATCCTGAGGTGCCGCGTCAGCGGCCTCGAAGGAACGCTCCAGCCAGCCGCGCGATCCCTGGAAGCCTCCTTCGAGGCCTCCGCTGCGCTCCGGCACCTCAGGATGAGGATGCGGGCGGGAGGACAGCCCGCATGAGCGCCCTCGATGCCTTCGCGTTCCTGCGCCCCTGGTGGTTCCTGGCGATCCCGGTCGTAGCCCTGCTGGCGCTCCGCGCCGCCTGGCGGGCGGCGCCGCTGGGCGATTGGGGGCGGGCGGTCGATCCGGCGCTGATGGCCCATCTCGCCCGCGCCGGCGCCGTGCTCGGCGGAAAACGGCAGGCGAACCGGGCCGCCGCCCTGGCGGCCGGGGCGATTGCCCTCGCCCTCACCGGGCCGGCGGTGGAGCGCCAGGATACCGAGACCTTCCGCAACCTCGACGAGACCGTGATCGTCCTGGACCTCTCCCGCTCGGTCACCGAGGGCGGGAACCTCCAGGGCGTCCGCCAGGCCGCCGCCGCGATCGCCGAGGCCGCCGGCACCCGGGCCGTGTCGCTCGTCGTCTATGCCGGCGACGCCTACCTCGCCGCCTCGCCGACAACCGACCGGGACAGCTTCGGCACCACCCTGTTCGCCCTCGACGCCGACACCGTGCCGGATCGCGGCAGCCATCCCGAGCGCGGGCTGGCGCTGGCCCGCCGCACCCTGGCGGAGGCCGACGTGGTCGCGGCCGACGTGGTGCTGATCACCGACGGCGACGGCATCGGCGCGGCGGCCGACCGGGAGGCCCGGGCCCTGGCCGATCGCGGCTGGCGCCTCCAGGCCCTGTTCGTCCCGGCCGACAAGCCGCTGCCGCCGGGCGCTCCGAAACCCGACCGGGCCGGCCTGGATGCGCTCGTGCGCGCCGGCGGCGGCCGAGTCGCCGACATTGCCGAACCTGGCCCAGTGCTCGACGCCGTCGGGGCCGGGACCGCCCAGCATCTCGCCGCCGGCGGCTACGGCGTGCTGGCCTACGCGGATCTCGGGCGCTGGCTGCTGCTGCTCGCGGCCCTGCCGGCCCTGGCCCTGTTCCGCAGGAGCGCGTGATGAAGCGGTTTTTTCCCAAGACCGGCCTCCCTAAGACCAACCTCCCTAAGACCGGCCTCGCCTTTCCGATCCGCGCCGGCCTGCCTGCCGGCTGGCGACGGTTCGCGCGGATGGCCGGGCTGGCGCTCGCCGGCCTCGGCCTCGTGGCTTTGCTCGCCGTCTCGCAGCCCCGCACCGGGTTCGGGCGCTTGTTGATGGCGCTGGGCCTGCCCGGGCTCGCCGCCGACCTGATCGTCGATCCGGCCTGGCGCGCCGCCGCCCTGTACGAGGCCGGCCGCTACGGCGAGGCGATCGCGCTGTTCCGCACCGGCGGGCGGCGGGCGCGCTACAATCTCGGCAACGCCCTGGCGCGCGCGGGCGACCTCGACGGGGCCCTCGCCGCCTACGACGAGGCCCTGCGCTTCGACCCACGCGATGCCGATGCGCAGGCCAACCGCTCCCTGGTGGCCCGAATGCAGGCCGAGGTGATCGACCGCGGCCCTGGCGGCGGCATCGCCAACGGCACCGCGCAGTATGGCGCCCGCTACAACAACACCGCCAACCAGGACCCGAACAACGACATCAACGCCGCCTCCAGCGGCGAGGGTCTGGCCGGCAACAAGGAATCCAACGCCAGCGCCTCGCTGCCCGGCAACAGCAAGGTCGCCCGCCGCGGCAAGGCCGAGCAGCAATCGATCGACGCCGGCAAGGGCCAGGCCCGGGGCTCGGCCGGCGACGCCGCCGGGCGCGGCCGCACCGGGGGCGGTTCGGCCATGGTCGCGGAGGCGCCCGAGCGCGAGGTCCGCCGGGTGACGAAGAGCTTCGAGGCCCACGAGATCCGCCCCGACCGGCTCTGGCTCCAGACCCTGCCGGACGATCCGGGCCGGTTCCTCAAGCTGCGCCTGCGCGCCGAGCAGACCCGCCGGGTCGAGGCCGGCACCGCCATCCCGGCCGGGAGCAACCCGTGGTGATTTTTTTTGGGATTTTGGCGCGCGTCCTCCCTCCCCCCTCTGCGGGGGAGGGTACCCTGCGAAGCAGGGGGGGAGAGGGGCAGCGCGACTTTTTCGGATACGGCTTTTCTTTCCGTCGCCACCACCAGACTCATGCGTCTCTGGATGCGGCGCGAGTCCCCTCTCCCGTGCGGGAGAGGGACAGGGTGAGGGGACAGGTTTGTCCTGATAGGGCGCATCCCTCACCCCAACCCTCTCCCGCACGGGAGAGGGGGCCCGTCGTGGCCTGCGCAACGCGATGTGTGAACAGCGTCGCTCATAGACGAACCAGTCACGTCCTCCTCTTGGCCCTCGCGTTCCTCGCCCCGCTCCCGGCCCGGGCCGAGATCGAGCCCGGCGACCTCAGCCTCACGGTCACCGCCGAGTTCAACGGCAACAGCGCGCCCTTCGCCCGCGAGATGGTGCTGTTGAAGATCCGGGGGGTCTACAAGCAGCCGATCCTGCTGGAGGAGGTGGTCCAGCCCTCCCTCGCGAACTTTTCCTGGACGCAGCTCGGCCGGGACCATTGGAGCAAGACCAAGCTCCCGGACGGCCAGAGCGCCATCGCGTTCGATCGCACCGTGGCGGTGTTCCCGCACCATGCGGGCGACTTCGTCATCGAGCCCTTCACCCACAAGCTCACGGTCAACGATGTCGGCGAGCGGCGGGTGGTCGAGGTGCGCTCGAAGCCGATCCCGTTTCCGGTGGCGGCCTGGACCGAGGCCAGCGGCGGGCCGGACGTCAAGGAGCCGTGGTGGCTGCCGGCCGGCGACGTGGCGGTCACCGATTCCTGGAGCCCGGATCCCGAGACCGTGAAGCTCGGCGAGACCACAAGGCGGATCGTCACCCTGGAGGTCCAGGGCATGGTCGCCGAGGGCCTGCCGCCTCGGCCGGTGATGCGCACCCGCGGCATCCTCACCTTCGCCGGCCCGGTCACCCGCGAGACCCTGCTGACGCCCTCGGGGCCGGTCGCCCGGGCGACCTACCAGTGGGACGTGAAGCCCGGCGTGCCCGAGGTGATCCCCCTCGACGCCATCGCGATCCCGTGGTTCGACACCAACACCCGCACCATGCGCGAGGCCGAGATCCCGGCCCGCCAGATCGGCGGCGGCCTGCCCGACCGGGAAGGCGACCGGGCGCCGCCGCCTATCCCGTCGCCGCTGGTGGCCGCCGCCGCGGCGCTCGCCGCCTTCGGCCTCGGCCTGGCGCTGATCGGTTACGGCACGGGCCGTCCGCGCCTGCGCCTCTCCGCCGCCACACGTCAGGCCCTGAACCGGGCCGCCCGCGCGGGTGATCCGGCCGGGCTCCGCGCCGCTCTGGAGACGGCTCGCCGGGAAGCGCCGGCGCTCGCCCGGATCTGGCAGGCGCGGCCTGATCTCGCGGCGCCGCTTGCCGCCCTCGACCGGGCGGTGTTCGGAACCGCGGGCGCCCTCGCCCCGGACCTGCCGGCGCTCGCCCGCGCCCTGTCGCGGCCCGAACTTTCAGCGACCGCACCCGCTCAGGACCGCTTGGCTCCCCTCGACGGGCCGGCGACCTGATCCGGCCTGCGATCCCTGCACAGGACTTGAGCACGTACTATTCCTGTGCAACGGCTCAAGTTCTCATCAGGCATCAATATTTTGCACTGTCTTGCGTCACCTGATTTCGCTTCGTAGTCTTCGATTCCTGAACAACGAAGCCTCATAACGAACATCAGGGAGGAACGCGATGACCCGCACCAACGACATCAAGGACCGGTTCCGCGCGCGGCTGCAGGATGCCGATGCCCGCAGCAACGATTTCCGCCGGAAGCTGCTGGAGGAGGGCAGCCGCGCCCTCGAGCCGGTGGTCGACGTCCTGAACCTGATGGCCGAGGTCCTCAACGAGGAGGACAACGTCCACGGCAGCATCACCGGCCTCGAGGCCAAGATCGACCAGGACAACTTCATCAGCCTGTGCGCCAAGCTGCGCGGGACCGACACCGAGCAGAAGATCAAGATCAAGTACGGCCCCGAGCTCGGCGGCAGCAACTACATCTCGGTCTCGGGCCTGAACCAGCGCTACAACGAGCGCTTGGTCCCGGGCGCGGCCGGCGCCGCCCTCGGCCGCAGCGTCGGCAGCGACATCCACCTGGACGAGCATCGCGGGACCGAGCTGGCCGAGGTGGTCCGCGAGGTGGTCGAGGATTTCTACGCCGCCCAGATCGAGCAGCGCAGCCACTTCGCCGCCGTCCAGTAGCGCGGAGGCCGACCCGGATTTCCCTCGGACCCATCCTGCGCTAGATCTGCCCGGGATGGGGATGGAGCTCCCCGATAACCGCCTGGCGTTCATGCCGGGCTGATGGCTCCTACCGCACGGGCGCTCCGGTCGTCCGCGGTGGGGCCCTGTGCCGACGCCGCCCGACCGAACAGGAAGGGCAGGCATGGTCAACACCCTCATCGTCATCCTCGGCGCCGGGCTCGGCGGCGGGGTCCGCCACGGCATCAACGTCGCGGTGGCCCGGCTGCTGCCGGGCTTCGGGTTTCCCCTCGCGACCCTGGTGATCAACGTGCTCGGCTCGTTCCTGATGGGCGTGCTGGCCGAGGGCTTCGCCCTGCGCGGCGCGGCCGGGCACCCGGCGCGGCTGTTCCTGACCACCGGGATCCTGGGCGGCTTCACCACCTTCTCGACCTTCTCGCTCGACGCGATCAGCCTGTACGAGCGCGGCGAGCCGGCCCTGGCCGCCCTCTACGTGGGCGTCTCGGTGGCGGGCGGCCTGCTCGGCCTCATCGCCGGCATGGCCCTGATCCGCGCGCTCTGAAAAAGTCCTGGTTTCACAAGGTCCGAGACCTTGTGCGGGTCCAGGGCAGAGCCCTGGAGTCATGGGGCTCCGCCCCAATCCCCGCCAAAGGGCTTGCCCTTTGGGATCCCGGATCTGTCTCAGTCCGCGATGAACTTCAGGCGGTGGTCGCGGTAGAGGTCAACGATCGCCGCAGCGGTCTCCTCGATCGAGCGGCGGGTCACGTCGATCGTCGGCCAGCGGTTCTTCGTGAACAGCCGGCGCGACATGGTGATCTCGTCGGCCACCGCCGAGCGGTCGACATACATCGAGGATTCGTCGGCGTTGAGGCTCGACAGCCGGTTCTGCCGGATCTGCACGATCCGCTCGGGCGAGGCGAACAGGCCGACCACCAGGGGCTTGCGCGCCCGCTCGATCGCCGGCGGCAGCGGCATGCCCGGCACCAGCGGCAGGTTCGTGGTCTTGAGCCCGCGATTGGCCAGGTAGATCGAGGTCGGCGTCTTCGAGGTCCGGCTGACCCCGAGCAGGATCACGTCGGCATCCTCCAGGTCCTCGGGCAGGTTGCCGTCGTCGTGGGCCAGCGTGAAGTTCATCGCGTCGATGCGCTTGAAATACTCCGCGTTGAGCATGTGCTGGGCGCCCGGCCGGGCCGTGGTCTCGGCGCCGAGATAGGCGCGCAGCAGGTCGTGGACCGGCCGCAGCACCGACAAGCAGGGCGAGCCGGTCTCCCGGGCGACCTCTTCGAGCCGCTCGCCGAGGTCGCCGCCCACTAGGGTGTAGAGCACCAGGCCCGGCGCCGCCCGGATCTCCGAGATCACCCGGTCGAGCTGCGCCGCCGAGCGGACCAGCGGATAGACGTGCTCGATCGCCGAGACGCCCTCGTACTGCGCGGCCGCCGCCCGGCCGACATTGATCAGCGTCTCGCCGGTGGAGTCGGAGACGAGGTGGAGGTGGAAGTAGCTGCGGCCCATCCGGTCTCCTTCGCCTCGGGCAATCGGGTTATCCACCGCCGGCCGCCAGGGGAGTTGATGAGTGTGGATAGGATGCGGCTTCGGGCAGGTCCAGGGCGCAGGGGCTGCGCTTTATCGACTCCGCCGTTCACAGGTCCGCCATAAGGGCACGCGGAATCCGGGCGCCTGGGAGAATCCGGGACGCAACAGGGGTGCGTACCGGACTCGGCGCTCGCAAGCCGCTGTTGGACTTGGCCGTTCTCGCAATATGGAGCGAATCCTTTAAAGCCTCGTTAACGGCGCGGCGGCGGGGACGGCCTGTGGACCCGCTTGCACCACCGTGTTGAGGCCCTCCAATAGAAAAAACAGAGTCTCAGAATCTCTCTTTTCTTTTCGAGAGGGGCCTGTGTGGGGATCCGGCGCGCCTCGACTCGACAGGGCGGCCGCCGACAGGCATGCCGGGTGACGGATACGGGATGGGAGCGACGATGACGGGGACGGAGCGCATGTCCGAAGGCCAGTCCGAGCGGACGGTGCTGCGCGTCCTCGACGGCGAGGCGATCGGACCGCCCCCCGCCTGGATGATGCGCCAGGCCGGCCGCTACCTGCCGGAATACCGGGCGAGCCGGGCCGAGGCCGGTTCCTTCCTCGACCTCTGCTACAGCCCGGATTTCGCCGTCGAGGTGACCCTGCAGCCGATCCGCCGCTTCGGCTTCGACGCGGCGATCCTGTTCTCGGACATCCTGGTCGTCCCCCATGCGCTGGGCCAGGACGTGCGCTTCGTCGAGGGCGAGGGGCCCCGTCTCGATCCCCTGGACGGCCGCGACGCCTTCGGGCGGCTGCGCGAGGCTGGCGATCCGGCGATCTTCTCGCACCTGGCTCCGGTCTTCGAGACGGTGAAGCGGCTGCGCTCCGAACTGCCCAATGAGACCACTCTGCTCGGCTTCTGTGGCGCGCCCTGGACGGTGGCGAGCTACATGATCGGCGGCCGCGGCACCCCGGACCTCGCCCCGGCCCGGGCGCTGGCCGAGGGCGACACCGCGTTGGTCGACAGCCTGATCGACCGCCTCGTCACGGTGCAGACCGAATATCTCGTCCGCCAGCTCGAAGCCGGCGCCGACGCGGTGCAGATCTTCGAATCCCACGCCGGCACCTTGCCGCGCGCCGTGCCGGCGTCCGGGGATATCGTCGAGCCGGTCGGCGACGTGACCGAGAGCGCCCTGCCGGACGATGCGGCGATGGACGCCCTGACCCGCTGGTCACTCCGCCCGATCGCCCGGATGATCGCAGGCGTCCGCGAAAAAGTGCCGGGCGCAAAAATCATCGTGTTCGCCCGCGGCTCGGGCCTCGACGGCCATGCAAGGGTGGTGCCGGAGACCGGGGCCGACGCCGTCGGCGTCGACTGGGCGGTGGACCTGAAGGCCCTGCGCGGACACGTGCCGGCCTCGATGGTGACCCAGGGCAACCTGCATCCCGACACGCTGATCGCCGGCGGCGACGCCCTCGACGCCGCGGTCGACACCGTGCTGGAGGCGACCGCCGGCCTGCCGCATATCTTCAACCTCGGCCACGGCATCACCCCGCAGACGCCGGTCGCCCATGTCGAGCGCATGCTCGCACGGCTGCGCAGGTAGGCCGTGCTCTACGATTGGCTCAAGGCCGGGCACGTCATCAGCCTGATCGCCTGGATGGCGGGCATGCTCTACCTGCCGCGGCTGTTCGTCTACCACGCCAGCCTGCCGCCGGGCTCGGAAGCCCAATCCGCGACCTTCAAGGTCATGGAGCGGCGCCTGCTCAAGGCGATCATGAACCCCGCCCTGATCGCCACCTGGGCGTTCGGGCTGGTGCTGGCCTGGATGAGCGGCTTCTACGCGAGCCCCTGGCTCCAGGCGAAGTTCGTGCTGGTGCTGGCGATGTCGGGCATCCACGGCTGGCTCGCCCGGATGGTCAAGGATTTCGCCGCCGACCGGAACACCCGCGGGCACAAGTTCTACCGCGTGCTCAACGAGGTGCCGACGCTCCTGCTGATCGGCATCGTCATCCTGGCGGTGGTCAAGCCGGGCCTCTGATCCCGGGATCCTGTGATCCGGCTGCGATTTACCACGCCGACGGCCCCGCCGGAGCCTTTCGCCGGCCGGGCCGTTGGGGGGCCATGACCAAGGTTTTCGTGCTCCTTCTGCCGCTGGCTCTCCTCACCGCCGCCCCCGTCCGGGCCGCGAGCTTCGCCTGCGACAAGGCCGAGACCCCGGACGAGAAGGCGATCTGCGCCCACCTCCCCCTCAACGACATGGATGTCGAGATGGCGACCCGCTTCGCCATCCTGAAGGATGTCCTGCCGATGGGCGGCCAGACCAAGCTGCGCGACGACCAGGAGACCTGGCTCAAGGAGCGCCACGCCTGCGGCGCCGACATCGCCTGCCTGCGCGGTCTCTACGAGACCCGGCTGAAGGTGCTGCGCGGCGTGCTGTCGGAATTTGCCAAGCAGGGGCCGCAGTGACGGTTCTCCTGGAAACGCATCACAACCCGAGAAACACTGCAGCCGGGAAGGCGAAGCGCTCGCTCAGCGCCTTGGCTTGGCGGAGATTGATCTGCCGCTTCCCGCTCAGGATCTCGGAGAGCACGGATTGGGTGCCCACCTCCGGCAAATCGCCCTGGCTGAGACCCCGCTCATCCATGATGGCGCGGAGCGCCGCCGCGCCCGTGACCTGCGGTATGGGTCGATGGGCCTCGTCATAGGCTTCGATCAAGTCGCCCATCCGAGACGCCAGGAGCGCCAGAGGATGATCCTCATCCTCGCCGACGAGGGCCAGGATCTGATCCATCGCCTGAACCAGCCGATCGTAATCCGTCTGGTTGGTCGGCATGGTGAGCAACGGCGCGACATGGGGCCAATGCTCGACGGCTTCCTTGACGAAGGGACGCATCGTCTTACGCCTTCCATCTGCCCGTGTCGTATTCGGTGTGATCCATGATCGCTTGGATATAAACTTTCTTGAACTTGTATTGTACCACGGCGATGAGCCGTATTTTATTGCCGCCGATGTCGAACACATGAAAACGGCCGACCTTGTCGGTTGCCGGAAACAGCGCTTTCATGCCGGCGAAGTCGCTCGGCTCGGATACCTTCATCAACCTGTACCAGGCGTCGAGGGCGCTCGCGGCTTGCGGCCACCGCTTCTTCGCCGCCCAGATCCGGGCCTGGGTGATGATGTGCATGAGGCAGCATCGCGCGAGGCCACGATTGTAGGGACACGCAGCACGTATCGCAATATGCGATATCACCCGCCCATCACGCCACGAGCGGCCGCATCACCGCATCGGCTTGGCTGACCGCGGGGCACGTTTGCGAAACCTGCCGGGCGTCTCAAAGCCGCGCCAGCAGCCGCTCCGCCAACAAGTTCTCGGCCGCGAAGGCATAGTCGACCCGTCGGACCGTGACGGCCCGGGCGCCGGCCTCGACCAGGGCGCCGGCGAGCTCGAACACGACGCCCTCGGGGCAGCGCATCACGATCTCGCCGTCGCTTCCCCGCGGGGCGCCGTAGGGCAATTCGGCCTCGTGCAGGCCCGCGATCGTGGCGAGGTCGATGGTGCCGCTCTCCGGCAGGGCCGCCCGGACCTCCCGGGTGGTGCGGGCGCGCTCCTCGGCGGCGATCCGGCCGAGCACGGTGCGCAAAGCCGCCCGTTGGCTCTCGCCCCAGGAGGCCTTCAGCGAGGCGACCAAGTTGGCCTCGGAGCGCAGGATGATGCCGTCGTCCAGCACCTTCAGGGCGTTGGCGCTGAGCGTCGCCCCCGTGGTGGTGATGTCGACCACGATCTCGGCCGAGCCCGCCGCCGGCGCACCCTCGGTGGCGCCCAGGCTCTCGACGATGCGGTAATCGGCGACGCCCTTCTCGGCGAAGAACCGGCGGGTCAGGTTCACGTACTTGGTCGCCACCCGCAGGCGGCGGCCGTGGCGGGTGCGCATCAGCGCCGCGACCTCGTCGAGGTCGGCCATCGCCCGCACGTCGATCCAGGCCTGGGGGACCGCCACCACCACGGTGGCGTTGCCGAAGCCGAGCGGGGTCAAGAGCTCCACTTGGCCGCGCACGTCCGGCAGGGTCTCGCGGATCAGGTCCTCGCCGGTCACCCCGAGATGGGCGGCGCCGGAGGCGAGCTGCGCGGCGATCTCCGAGGCCGAGAGGTAGCGCACCTCGACCCCAGGCACGCCGACGAGCTTGCCGCGATAGTCGCGGGCGCCGGCGCCCTGGGCGAGCCGCAGGCCGGCCCGGCCGAAGAACGCGCTGGCATTCTCCTGGAGGCGTCCCTTGGACGGGACGGCGAGGATCAACGGCATGGCGCCCGAGTCCGAAGAAGTCATCGGCCGGCTCCCGCCACGCGCTCGACCCAGAAGGTGCAGCCCACCGCGGGCAGAGGGGCCGGGCTGCCGAGATGCCCGAGCAGGCCGTCGTAGCGGCCGCCGCCGACCAGCATCGGGCCGTCGCCCTCGTTCACCTCGAAGATGAAGCCGGTGTAGTAGTCGAGGTTGCGGGCGAAGCCGCCCTGGAAGCGGAAGCGGTCGATCGGCAGACCCCGGGCCGCGATGAAGCCGGTGCGCTCCTCGAACAGGTCGAGGGCGGCCGAGAGGGCGTCGTGGCGCAGGCCCGCCTCGGCCACCAGCCCCCGCAGGTCGCGGGCCGCGGCGTCGGGATGGCCGGTGATCGCCCGGTAGCGGTCGAGCACGGCGCGGTTCTCGGCGTTGAGCCCAGCCCCGCCATTGGCCTGCGCGGCCGCCTTGCCGAGGAAGCGCTCGGCGATCTCGCCGGCGCTGCGGCCGCCCACCGCCGAGATGCCGGCGATGGCCAGCACATCCTCCACGAAGGCGCGCACGCCCTGCGGGTCCTGGCCCTGGATCGCGGCCAGCAGGCCGGCATGCGGATCCTCAGGGCGCGCACCCTCGCCGCCATTGGTGACCTCGTCGAGGGAGCGCCCGGCCGCGAGCGCCCGCAGGGTCCGGCGCTTGGCCGCGGGCGGAACCGCGAGGCCGTCGAGGAGCGCCACGGTCAGGCCCATATCGCCGAGCCGCACCGCCGGGTCGGTCCGGCCGAACAGGGCGAGACCCTCCAGCGCCAGCCCCAGTACCTCGGCATCGGCGGCCGGCGTGTCGGTGCGGCCGATCGATTCGATGCCGGCCTGGAAGAACTCGTCGGGCTCGTCGGCGGCGAGCCGGAAGACCGGACCGCAATAGCTGTAATCGGCCGCCTGGCCGTCGGCCTGGGCTCGGTGCAGGCGGCAGACGGGAATGGTGAATTCCGGCCGCAGGCATAGCTCGGCCCCGGCCGCGTCCTGGGTGACGAAGATCCGCCGGCGGATATCCTCGCCGGACAATTCCAGGAACGGCTCCACCGGCTGCAGCACCGGGGGCGTCACCGGCCGGTAGCCGGCCGCACTCAGATGCGCGAGCAGCCGCGCCCGCGCCGCGTCCCCCGCCCCCGTCTCACCGGCCTCCGGTCGTGTCATCGCATGTCCCTCGCGGGCGCTCCGTAGCAGCCGCAGTCGCGCTTGGCGACACGCGGAAAGCATGGGTTCCCAAAGGGCTCAGCCCTTTGGCAGGGGTTCGGGGGCGGAGCCCCTGAGACTTGCAGGGCTCTGCCCTGCACCCGCAAAAGGTCCCGGACCTTTTGAATCCGGGACTAACCGCCGGTGGCCGGGAAGTGGCGGGCCAGGACGGCGCGGACCTGGGCGACCATGTCGGCCTCCGGGCAGGAGAATTGCGCCGGCCGGGCGGCCTTCCACTCGGCGTTGCTGCCGATGGATTCGGCGGCGCGAGCGCCCTCGATCAGGTCCTTGATCTGGATCTCGCCGGCCAGGCGCTCGTTCGAGCCCTGGATGATCGCCACCGGGGCGCGGCGGCGGTCGGCGTACTTCATCTGCGCTTTCATGCCGGCGGCCCCGAGATAGAGCTCGGCCCGGATCCCGTCCGCCCGCAGCAGGGCGACCAGCCGCTGGTAATCGGCCATGTTCTCGCGGTCGAGGACCAGCACCACCACCGGGCCGGGGGTCTCGGTGCCGGCGAGCAGCGGGCTCTTCACCAGCTGGAGTGCCGAGAACAGCCGCGAGACGCCGATGGAGAAGCCGGTGGCCGGCACCGGCTCGGCCCGGAACCGCCCGACCAGGCCGTCATAGCGCCCGCCGCCGGCCACCGAGCCGAAGCGCACGGTCTGGCCGTCCTCGTTGGTCACCGGAAACGTCAGCTCGGCCTCGTAGACCGGGCCGGTATAGTATTCGAGCCCGCGCACCACGCTCGGATCGGCCCGGATCACGTCGTGGCCGTAGCCGGCGGCGGCGCAGAGCCGCATGATCGCGTGCAACTCGGCGATGCCCTCGCGGCCGGTCTCGGATTCGCCTACCGCCTCGTGCCAGCCGGCAAAGAACTGTTCCCAGAACGCCATCCGGTCGGCGCCGTCCCCGGCATCGGCCTGGAACGACACGTAGGCCAGGATCCGGGACACCGCGGTGGCGTCGAGGCCGGCGCCCTTGGTGAAGTCGCCGCTCTCGTCCTTGCGGCCGGGGCCGAGCAGGTCGCGCACGCCGTCGACGCCCAGGCGGTCGAGCTTGTCGATCGCCCGCAGGACGGTCAGCCGCTGGCCGGCCTTGTCGGGACCGGCGAGGCCGATCGCCTCCATGACCCCGTCGAGCACCTTGCGGTTGTTGACCTTGACCACGTACCGGCCGCCGAGCCCGAGCCGGTCGAGGGTGTCGGCCATCAGCATGCAGGTCTCGGCATCGGCCGCGACGCTGCCGGCGCCGACGATGTCGGCATCGAACTGCATGAACTGGCGGAACCGGCCCGGCCCCGGCTTCTCGTTGCGGAACACGTAGCCGGCCCGGTAGCTGCGATAGGGCTTGGGCAGGGCGTCGTAATTCTCGGCCACGAACCGGGCCAGCGGCGCCGTGAGGTCGTAGCGCAGGCTGAGCCAGGCCTCGTCGTCGTCCTGGAACGAGAACACGCCGGCGTTCGGGCGGTCGAGGTCGGGCAGGAACTTGCCCAGCGCCTCGGTGTATTCGACGAACGGGGTCTCCAGGGCCTCGAAGCCGTAGAGCTCGAAACTCTTGCGGATCGTCTCCAGCATCCGCCCCTGCGCGGCGATCTCATCGGCGCGGCGGTCGACGAAGCCGCGGGGCAGGCGGGGTTTCAAGATTTCGGCCCGGCTTTCGGCCTTTTCGGTTTCGGGCTTGGACATGTGAGCGCGTTCGCTTCTCGCGGACCCGGAGCCCGGATCCGGTGTGAGTCGTCCCCGGCACGGCGGAGATCCTGGGCCGGGCTCTAGAGCATGACGGGCGAAAGGGGAATTCGGTTTCCGGCGGGCTTACTTGGCCCCCCATCCTGCGCCGTCATCGCGAGCGTAGCGAAGCGACCCAGGGAAACGCTACGTTCGGGGACTCGGCGCCACGCTGGGTTGCTTCGCTACGCTCGCAATGACGGTGGTGGGTTGGATACCTCACGGAAATCCCAACCCCGATCCTCATCCTGAGGTGCGGCGAAGCCGCCGCGAAGGAGCCCTCCAGAGGCCGCTGTGATCCCTGGAGCTCTCCTTCGAGGCCTCCGCTTCGCTGTGTCGCCTCAGGATGAGGGGGGGAGAGCGGGAGGTGGGTTTGAGAAAAACGATTAGTACGGCGCCGTCAGCTTGAGCCAGAGCAGCACCGCCAGGCTCACTACGGCGATCGGCATCTGCAGCGGACGCAGGCGGGCATGGGCCAGCGGCACCTCGCCGGCCCGCGCCGCGATCGGATCCAGGATCCCGATGGCCGCGTAGCCGATGATCAGCATGGTCAGGGCGGGCACCGCCTTGCCCATCACCGCCGAGAACAGGCTGAACAGCCCGAGCCCGTACAGGATCAGCATCGTGACGATCTGGGAGAGCCGCGGCCCGCCCTCGGTGCGGAAGCTGACGCCCCGGTGAACGCCGGCCAGGAACAGCAGGATCGAGGCGGCGTAGAGCAGGGTGAACAGGGCCACGAGATAATCGAGGGGCTGGCCGTTCAGCCACCAGGCCGCGGCGGCGCCGACGGCGATCGGCACCATCGGGCCGAAGCCGAACACGATGTCGAGCCACGGGATCCGACGCGGCTCGTGCGCGGTGATGGTGCGTCCGGTGGCGTCGTCGCGCATGTCTGTGGGGCCGGGCTCTCGGGTGAAAAGTTTGCTGCGCTGCAGCGCCGGGACGGGGAACGGCTCCGTGAGAACACAGTTCCGCGCACAGCGCTTTAGCGCCGCGCAAGCGAAATCGCGAGATCAGGCGTGTGCGGGGGTGTTCAACGGATCGTGACAGGTGTCTCGCGGGCTGCCGTGGCTTTGATGAAAAGCGCTTCGCCCGATCTTCGGAGGCGGGGTTTTTGCATCCTGGAAATCGCCCCCCGAACTCTCCCTCAACCGACACGGTGAAAGCTGCCAAATAAACCACTGTGTCATTCCGGGGCCGCGAAGCGGAACCCGGAATCCATAACCACTGCCGGTTCAAAGCTTTGCACTGTCGGCGGCTCTGGATTCCGGGCTCGCCTGCGGCGCCCCGGAATGACGAAGCGGATGTTTAGAGGATCGTGCAAATCCCGAACCCGCGGGATCGCCATTCGCATATGCGATCGCCTGATCCCGCGACGATGCAGGCCCATCGTCACCGATCCCGCGCCGCCTCGGGCGCCCCCGATCCATCAGCCCCTTGAGTGCGGTGGAGAAACGCGTTATTTCTTGTGGGCCCTCTTCACAAGGTCAGCGCCGCAGCGCGCCCGTGAGCCACGAGGGTCCTGCCGAAAACGGTCCAGCCAAGACGATCTTTCGGGCCCCTCGCTGTTCCAGCGCGGCCCGCTCTCCGGCGCCCGTCCCCCGGGTTGCTTGGCGCAGAACCGGCCCTCCCACCTTCTCCGTCGGTTGCAAGACACCCCATGACGCCACATCCCGACGCCTTCGCCGATCCCCTGGCCGATCCCGAGACCGCGGATCCGGCCGACGCCCCGGCGACCGGTACCGTCGCCGCCCTCGAGGGCGTGCGCGAGGTCAAGCTGTTCGATCTCAAGGCCAAGACGCCGACCGACCTGACCGCTTTCGCCGAGGAGGTCGAGGTCGAGAACGCCTCGACCATGCGCAAGCAGGAGCTGATGTTCGCGATCCTGAAGCAGCTCGCTGCCAAGGAGGTCGAGATCATCGGCGCCGGCACCGTCGAGGTGCTGCAGGACGGCTTCGGCTTCCTGCGCTCGAACGACTCGAACTACCTGCCGGGCCCGGACGACATCTACATCTCGCCGACCCAGATCCGGCGCTTCGGCCTGCGCACCGGCGACACGGTGGAAGGCCCGATCCGCGGCCCCAAGGACGGCGAGCGTTATTTTGCTCTTCTCAAAGTGAACACCATCAACTTCGAGAACCCTGAAAAAATTAAGCACAAGGTCCATTTCGACAACCTGACGCCGCTGTTCCCGACCCAGCGCTTCAAGCTCGAACTGGACAACCCGCCCAAGAAGGATTTCAGCCCCCGGATCATCGACATCGTCGCCCCGATCGGCAAGGGCCAGCGCGCCCTGATCGTGGCGCCGCCGCGCACCGGCAAGACCGTGCTGATGCAGAACATCGCGCAGTCGATCACCATCAACCACCCGGAATGCTACCTCATCGTGCTGCTCATCGACGAGCGCCCCGAGGAGGTCACCGACATGATCCGCTCGGTGAAGGGCGAGGTCATCGCCTCCACCTTCGACGAGCCGGCCACCCGCCACGTGCAGGTCGCCGAGATGGTGATCGAGAAGGCCAAGCGCCTGGTGGAGCACGGCCGCGACGTCGTCATCCTGCTCGACTCAATCACCCGGCTCGGCCGCGCCTACAACACCGTGGTGCCGTCCTCCGGCAAGGTGCTGACCGGCGGCGTCGACGCCAACGCCCTGCAGCGGCCCAAGCGCTTCTTCGGCGCCGCCCGCAACATCGAGGAGGGCGGCTCGCTCTCGATCATCGCCACCGCGCTGATCGACACCGGCTCGCGCATGGACGAGGTGATCTTCGAGGAGTTCAAGGGCACCGGCAACTCGGAGATCATCCTGGACCGCAAGGTCTCGGACAAGCGCATCTTCCCGGCGATCGACATCACCCGCTCCGGCACCCGCAAGGAGGAGCTGCTGGTCCCGCCGGACGCCCTCAAGAAGACCTACGTGCTGCGCCGCATCCTCAACCCGATGGGCGTCACCGACGCGATCGAGTTCCTCATGGACAAGCTGCGCCAGACCAAGAGCAACAGCGACTTCTTCGACTCGATGAACACCTGATCAGGTCAGGTCCTGGATCCACGAGGTCCGGGACCTGTCCCAAGGGCTCCGCCCCTGAACCCCGCCAAAGGGCTGGGTCGACGACCTTTTGAATACAGGATTCCGAAGGATTGATGCCGGGCCCCGGGGCGCTGGCTTCAATCCGTCTTGCCGTCGAGGCCCAGCCAGTGGCGGCCGTCTCGGGCCAGGAGGTCGTCGGCTTCCTTCGGACCGGTGCTGCCGGCCGGATAGGGTTTCACGTCCGCCTGCGGCCAGCCCTTGAGCAGGGGATCGACCGCGGCCCAGCCGGCTTCGATGTTGTCGGCCCGCTGGAACAGGGTCGCGTCACCGATCATGCAATCGTACAGCAGGGTCTCGTAGCCGACATTCGGCTGGTCGGCGAAGAAGTCTTTGTAGCGGAACGCCGCGTTCACCCGGCCGATCTTCATCTCCGGGCCCGGGACCTTCACGTTGAACTCGGTGCTGACCCCGTGGTCCGGGTCGATCATGATCCGCATCACGGTCGGGCCGAGATCGGCGTTGGGCGTGTCCTCGAACATCTTGAACGGGGCCGGCTTGAACAGCACGGCGATCTCGGTGCGCCGGCCGGTCATGCGCTTGCCGGTGCGGACGTAGAACGGCACCCCGGCCCAGCGCCAGTTCTCGATGTTGAGCTTCAGGGCGATGTAGGTCTCGGTGACCGAATCCTCGGCGACATGCGGCTCGTCGCGGTAGCCCGGCACGTCGCGCCCCTCCGAGGTGCCGGCCGTGTACTGGCCGCGCACCGCGTCCTCCGGCGGGATCGGCCGGACGGCCTCGGCGAGCTTGGCCTTCTCCGAGCGGACCGCTTCGGCGTCGAAGGAGTTCGGCGGCTCCATGGCGACCATGCAGAGCAGCTGGAACATGTGGTTCGGCACCATGTCCCGCAGCGCCCCGGTCGGCTCGTAGAAGCCGCCGCGCTCCTCGACCCCCACGGTCTCGGCCGCGGTGATCTGGACGCTGTCGATGTATTCTCGCCGCCAGACCGGCTCCAGCAGGCCGTTGGCGAAGCGGAAGGCCATGATCGACTGGACCGTCTCCTTCCCGAGGAAGTGGTCGATCCGGTAGAACTGGCTCTCGTCGCCCTGCTTCAGGATTCGGGCGTTGAGTTCCCGGGCGGAGGCAAGGTCGGAGCCGAACGGTTTTTCGATCACCACCCGGCGGAAATCGCCGTTCTCCTGCTTGAGCAGCCCGGCCTGGCCGAGCCCGTCGACGATCGTGCCGAAGAACCGGGCCGCCACCGCACAGTAGAACACCGCGCTGCCGCTGACCTTCTCCTTGACCGCTGCGAAGGTCTCGGGCTTCTCGAAATCGCCTTTCAGGTAGTGGAGCCGGTCGCGGATGAAGCCCCAGCTCTTCGGGTCGATATGGTCCGCATGGAATTCCGAGGTCGGGTCCTTGCTGAACGCCTCCATGGTCTTGGTGAGGCTGTCCCGCAGGGACTCGTCGGTGCCGTCGGAATGATCGACGCCCAGGATCGAAAAGCCCTCCGGCAGGAGCCCGGCCCCGGCGAGGTTGTAGAGCGAGGGCATCAGCAGGCGCTTGGTCAGGTCGCCGCCGGCTCCGAAGATCACCAGCGTGCAGGGCGGCGCCGGCTTGGTGCCGCTGGCCGCGTCGTCCTTGAGGGCTATCGTCTGCTCGGCCATTCCTGGCTCCCTTCGGGCTGCGGTGCAGCAAATCGGCGTGACAACCCGTCGTAGCAATGCCCGTTCCGGCTGTCCGCCTCTATGCTGCGCCGAGCTTATGATGGGGCGATTCGCATGCACAGCCATTCCCTCGAACCCTGGAGCCACGGCCACGTCTTCCTGGGAGACCGGCACGATCGCCACGCGCGCCGGACCTGGGCCGTGGTGGCGCTGACGGCCGTCACGATGGTCGTCGAGATCGCCGGTGGCACGTGGTTCGGGTCGATGGCCCTGGTGGCCGATGGCTGGCACATGTCGACCCATGCGGCGGCGCTCGGCATCGCGGCTCTGGCCTACCGCTTCGCCCGGCGGCACGCGGAGGATCCGCGCTTCAGCTTCGGCACCGGCAAGTTCGGGGATCTGGCGGCCTTCGCGAGCGCGATCATTTTGGGCCTGATCGCCCTGCTGATCGGCGCCGAGAGCCTCGACCGGCTGCTCCACCCGGCGCCGATCGGTTTCGGGCAGGCGATCCCGATCGCGGTCCTGGGGCTGGCCGTGAACCTCGCCAGCGTCTGGCTCCTGCACGACGACCACGACGACCATGGCCCTCACGGCCACGCGCATGGCGGCCACGGGGGGCATGGAGGCCACGGCCATGGCGGTCACGACACCAATTTCCGCGCCGCCTACATCCACGTGTTGGCCGACGCGCTGACCTCGGTCCTGGCGATCGCCGCCCTGCTCGGCGGCCTGTATCTCGGCCTCGCCTGGCTCGACCCGGCCATGGGCCTGGTCGGCACGGTGGTGATCCTGGCCTGGTCCTGGAGCCTCCTGCGGACGGCGGGCCTCGTGCTCCTCGACGCAAGGCCGTCGCCGGCCGCCACCGCGGAGATCCGCGCCCGCCTGGAGACGGACGGCGACCGGGTGAGCGATCTGCATCTCTGGCAGGTGGGGCCGGGTCATCGGGCCGCCGTGATCGCCCTGGTCAGCGACCACCCGCAACCGCCGGCGCACTACAAGGCCCGGCTCGCCGGGCTGCGGGGCCTGAGCCACGTCACGATCGAAGTGCAGCCCTGCCCGGGGCATACGGAGCGTGCCTGATCCGGGATCCCAAAGGGCTCAGCCCTTTGGCGGGGGTCGGGGCAAGATCTCCAGGACTCGGCCCCCGATGCATCGGGCCAAGCCCGACACCAGGGCTCCGCCCTGGACCCGCAAAAGGTCCCGGACCTTTTGAATCCAGGATCGTGCGCGCTACTCGTCCACGCGGACGGCTTGGCCGCCCCGGTCGATCGGCAGGGTCGGGCCTTTCAGTTCGGCATCGCTCGGCAGGGAGCGCACGTCCCAGCCGCCGCCGAGCGCCCGGATCAGCGTGACCGCCGCGGTGAAGCGGTTGAGCCGGACCTGGAGGGCGTTGATCTCGTTGCTCACGAGCAGGCCCTGCGCGGTCACCACCGTGGTGAAGTTCTGCGTGCCGGCCCGGTACTCGTTGAGGGTGATCTCCACAGCCTTGCGGGACGATTCGACGGCGGCGTCCTGGGCGCCCTGCTGCAGGCCCAGGATGCGCAAGGCCGCCATCTGGTTCTCGACCTCCGCCAGGGCGGCGAGCACCACCTGCCGGTAATTGGCCACCGCGGCGTCGTAGCCGGCCTCGGCCGAGCGGACGGCCGCCGTGCGCGCGCCACCGTCGAACAGGACTTCGGTCCCTGCCGCCGTCGTCGACCAGACCTGGTTGGCGGCCGAGAACAGGCCATTGCGGGTCAGCCCGGAGACGCCCCCCTGGGCCGAGATCGTCACCGAGGGGTAGAAGGCCGCCACGGCGACGCCGATCCGCTCGCTCTGCCCCTGCACCAAGCGCTCGGCCTGGGCCACGTCCGGCCGCCGTTCGAGCAGGTCCGACGGGATCCCGACCGGCACGGGCGGCGGGTTGCGGCCGATGCCGGCCACCGGGATCGAGACCTCCGAGGGCGGGCGCCCGATCAGGGTGGCGATGGCGTTCACGTACTGGACCCGGGTCAGCCGGACCGCGATGGCCTGCGCCTCGATGGTCTGGACCTGGGTCTGCGCGGTGATCACGTCGGAGCGGGCCGCGACGCCGGCCGCGTACTGGTTCTCCGTGATCCCTAAAGTCTTCTTGAAGTTCGCGACGTTCTCGTCGAGCACCTTCTGGAGGGCGTCGGCGTAGCGCACGGTCAGGTAATCGGCGGCGATTTCGGCCTGGATGGTCAGGCGGGTCGCAGCGATCGTGGCGGCATCCGCTTGGGCCAGCGCCGCCTCGCTCTCAATGTTCCGGCGGGTGCCGCCGAACAGGTCGAGCTCCCAGCTCGCTTGGCCGAGTAGCGAGGCGCTGGTGCGCACGGTGCTGCCGCTGCCGGTTCGTGTGATGCTCGGCGCGCCGACCACCGTCGGGTAGAGGGCGGCCTGGGCCGAGGCGACGAGCGCCCGGGCCTGCCGGTAATTCGCCACTGCCTGCCGCAGGGACTGGTTGTCGACATCGACCAGGCGGATCAGGCGGTCGAGGGTCGGGTCCTTGAACACCCGCCACCAGTCGCCGCGCTCCACCGCGTCGTTGGGCCGGGCCTCGCGCCAGCCTTTCTTGCGCGCCGCCACGACGGCCGGGCTGTCTTCCCGCTTGCCGCCCTCTCGATAGGCCAGCGGCGTCTCGACGGAGGGCCGGGTGTAGTCGGGGCCGACGACGCAACCCGCCAGGGCGGGGATGAGGGGGAGACAGAGGATATGGCGCAGCCCGAGGCTGCGGGCGCGTCTCCCTCCCCCCTCTCCGTAGGGAAGACGCTCTTCCGTCAGCAGCGAGCGGGCCGCAGCGGACCCCCTCTCCCGTGCGGGAGAGGGGACCTGCGCCTCATGTGTCGCCGACGCGTGGGGGGAGCCCGCAGAGCCCGAAGAAATAGGCGCGCGCGCGGGTGCCGCCGGTGTTTCACGTGAAAACGAACGCATCACTCTCCGGCCGGCAGTGCCGCTGCGCCGCCGGGCCCGGCGCCGCGGCGGCGGCGGGCGAGCACCCGGTGCCGGAGGCGGTCGAGGGTCAGGTAGACGACGGGGGTGGTGTACAGGGTCAGGATCTGGCTCACGATCAATCCGCCCACGATGGCGATGCCCAGCGGCCGGCGCAGCTCGGCCCCCTCGCCGGTGGCCAGGATCAGCGGCACGGCGCCGAGCATCGCGGCCAGCGTGGTCATCATGATCGGCCGGAAGCGCACGAGACAGGCCTCACGGATCGCGTCCACGGGATTCGCGCCCCGGGTCCGCTCGGCGTCGAGGGCGACGTCGATCATCATGATCGCGTTCTTCTTCACGATGCCGATCAGCAGGAACACCGCGATCAGCGCGATGATGGTGAATTCGGTGCCGGTCACCAGCAGGGCCAGCACCGCGCCAACGCCGGCCGACGGCAGGGTCGAGAGGATCGTCAGCGGGTGCACGAAGCTCTCGTACAGGATGCCGAGCACCGCGTAGACCGCCAGGATCGCGGCCAGGATCAGCAGCGGCTGGCGCGAAGCCGAAGCGACGTAGTTCTTGGCCGCGCCGGCATATTCGCCGTGGATCGTGGCCGGCAGACGCAGAGACGACATCGCCCGGTCGATCGCCTCGGTGGCGTCCGACAGGCTCTTGCCCGGCGCGAGGTTGAACGAGATCGTGGTCGCCACGAACAGGCCCTGGTGGCTCACCTGCACGGGGGCGCTGCCGGGCTCGATCCGCGCGAAGGCCGAGAGCGGGATCATGGTCTCCTTGGCGGCCGAGACGGGGGCGCTCGACGAGGCGCTGCCCTTGCTGGCCGCGATGGCGTTGGACGAGGCGTTGCGGGCGGAATCGGAGGCGATCGCGGCGGCGTTCGAGGACGCATCGGCTGTGCTCGCGGCGGCCGCGGCCGCCGCGGCGACGCCGGTGGACGCGCCGCCGACTGCCCCCGTACCGGTGGTCGCCCCGGTCGAGGCCGCGGCGCCGCTCCCCGGGCTGCTGGTGCCGGTGGCCGCGTTGGTGTTGACGCCCCCTGCCGCCGCCACGGTGCCGGCCACCGCGTTGGTGGTGGCCGAGCCCGGCGCGTTGCCCCCGGAGGTCGAGACGAAGATCTGCTTCAGGGTCTCGGGGGATTCCAGGTAGCGCGGGGCGATCTCCATCACGACGTGGTACTGGTTCAGGGGGTTGTAGATCGTCGAGACCTGGCGCTGGCCGAAGGCGTCGTAGAGCGTGTTGTCGATCTTGTTCGGGGTGATGCCGTACCGGAACGCCGTGGCGCGGTCGATCACCACCCGGGTCTCCAGGCCGCCCTCCTGCTGGTCCGAGGTGACGTCCGCGAAGGTCGGATCCTTCTGCAGGGCGGCGAGCAGCTTCGGGGCGGCGGCGAACAGCTCCTCGGCGGTGTCGCCCTGGAGGGTGTACTGGTACTGGGCGAAGCTCTGGCGCCCGCCCATCTGCAGGTCCTGGCGGGGGAAGACGTAGAGCCGCGCCCCCGCCACCTGGGCCAGCTTCGGCCGCAGCCGCGCCATCACCTCCGAGATCGGCGCCCGCTCGCCGATGGGTTTCAGGCCGATGAACACGTTGGCCGAGTTGGTGCCGCGCCCGCCCGTGAAGCCGACGACGCTCTCCACCGCCGGATCCGCACCCACAATGGTGGTGGCCTGCCGGAGCTTGGCCTCCATGGACTGGAACGAGATGCGCTGGTCGGCCTGGATGCCGCCCATCATCTGGCCGGTATCCTGCTCGGGAAAAAAGCCCTTCGGCACGATGACGTAGAGGTAGACGTTGAGCCCCACGGTGGCGAGCAGGCTCAGCAGCACCAGGCGGGGGTGGGCGAGCGCCACTTCGAGCGTCCGCGCATAGGCGTCGAGCAGCCAGGAGAAGCCGCCCTCCAGGCCGCGGATCAGAATGTTCGGGCGGCGTCCCGCCGGGCGCCCGTGCCCCTCGGGCCGCAGCAGCCGGGCACACATCATCGGTGTGGTCGTGAGCGACAACACCAAGGAAATCAGGATCGACAGCGACAGGGTGACGGAGAATTCCTGGAAGATCCGCCCGATCAGGCCGCCCATCAGCAGGATTGGCAGGAACACCGCGATCAGCGATAGGCTCATCGAGATCACCGTGAAGCCGACCTCCCGGGCGCCGATCAGCGCCGCCTCCATCCGGGGCTTGCCGTCCTCGATGTGGCGCTGGACGTTCTCCAGTACCACGATCGCGTCGTCGACCACGAAGCCGGTGCCGATGATCAGCGCGGTGAGCGACAGGATGTTGAGCGAGTAGCCCAGCAGGTACATCGCCGAGAAGGTGCCGATGATCGAGATCGGCACCGCCACCGCGGGAATCAGGGTCGCCCGGCCGGAGCGCAGGAAGGCGAACACCACCAGGATCACGAGGCCGACCGCCACCAGCAGCGTCTCCTCGGTGGCCGCCAGCGACGCCCGGATCGTGGCACTGCGGTCGCCGGTGAGCTTGATGTCGATGCCGCCCGGCAGCGCCGCGGTGAGCTGCGGCAGGGCCGCCTTCACGGCGTCGATGGTCTCGACCACGTTGGCGCCGGGCTGCTTGTAGACGAACAGCAGCACCCCGGCCTTGCCGTTGACGATGCCGAGGTTGCGCTTGTCCTCGACGCCGTCGAGCACTTGGCCCACATCCGTGAGCTTCACCGCGGCGCCGTTGCGGTAGGCCACGATGATGTCGCGGTAATCCTCGGCCTTGCGGCCCTGGTCGTTGGCGTAGAGCTGGTAGCGCCGGCCCCCGGCATCGATCTCGCCCTTGGGCGAGTTGGCGTTGGCCGAGGCGAGCGCCGCCCGGATGCCCTCCAGGCCGATGCCGTAGTTGAACAGGGCGGTGGGATCGAGCTCCACCCGCACCGCCGGCAGGGACGAGCCGCCGATATCGACGTTGCCGACGCCGGGCAGCTGCGACAGCTTCTGCTGCACCACGGTGGCGGCGGAATCGTAGACTTGGCCGCGCGTCAGCGTCTCCGAGGTCAGGCCCAGGATGATGATCGGCGTGTCGGCGGGGTTGAACTTGCGGTAGGTCGGGTTCTGCCTGAGCGAGGCCGGCAGGTCGGCACGCGCCGCGTTGATCGCCGCCTGCACGTCGCGCGCCGCCCCGTCGATGTCGCGGTTCAGGCCGAACAGCAGCACGATCCGAGTGGAGCCGAGCGCGTTCGTGGAGGTCATCTCGTTGACGTCCGCGATGGCGCCGAGCCGCCGTTCGAGGGGCGCCGCCACGGTGGTCGCCATGGTCTCAGGGCTTCCGCCCGGCATCTGGGCCTGGACCAGGATCACGGGGAAGTCGATCTGCGGCAGCGGCGCCACCGGCAGCTTCAGGAACGCGAACAGGCCGGCGAGCAGCACGCCGATCGTGAGCAGCGTGGTCGCGACCGGCCGGCGGATGAACGGCTCGGAGATGTTCACGGCAGCGCCTCGCCGCCCGCGACATCCGGCGCCCGCCGCCCGGCGATCCGGCGCTCCAGCCGATCAAAGGCCAAATAAATCGCCGGGGTCGTGAACAGGGTCAGAATCTGGCTGACGATCAGGCCGCCGGCGATGCAGATGCCGAGCGGCTGGCGCAGCTCCGAGCCGACGCCGGTGCCGAGGATCAGCGGTACCGCGGCGAACAGGGCCGCCAGCGTCGTCATCAGGATCGGGCGGAAGCGCAGCAGGCAAGCCTGGAAGATCGCTTCCCGGGGATCGAGCCCGTCCTCGCGCTCGGCCTGGAGCGCGAAGTCGATCATCATGATCGCGTTCTTCTTCACGATGCCGATCAAGAGCACGATGCCGATCACTGCGATGATGTCGAGGGACAGGCCGAACAGCATCAGGCCGAGCAGCGCCCCGATGCCGGCGGACGGTAGGGTCGACAGGATCGTGATCGGGTGGATGAAGCTCTCGTAGAGCACGCCCAGCACGATGTAGACGGTGATGATCGCCGCGAGCACCAGGAACAGCTCGTTGCTGAGCGCCGACTGGAACGCGAAGACCGAGCCCTGCGGCACCACCCGGAACGAGGGCGGCAGGTCGATCGCGGCCTTGGCCTGCTCGATCGCCTCGACCGCCTGCCCGAGGGCCGCCCCGGGGGCGAGGTTGAACGACACCGTGGTGGCGGGGAACTGCCCGAGATGCGAGATCAGCAGGGGCGCCCGCCGCTCGCTGATCCGCGCCACCGCGGAGAGCGGCACCTGGCCGTTGGTCGCCGTCGAGGACGGCAGGTAGATCGTCTCGAGGCTGCGCACGGTCGTGTGCAGGCTCGGGTCGGCCTCCAGGATCACCCGGTATTGGTTGGACTGGGTGAAGATCGTCGAGATGATCCGCTGGCCGAAGGCGTCGTAGAGGGCGTTGTCGATGGTCGCCGGGGTGATGCCGTAGCGGCCCGCGGTGGGGCGGTCGATGGTGACGTAGGCGGCCAACCCTTGAGCCTGGTGGTCGCTCGCCACGTCGGCGACCACGGGGGATTTCGCCAGGGCTTCGGTGAAGCGCGGCACCCAGGTCTCGAAATCGTTGAGGTTCGGGGTCTCGAGGATGACTTGGTACTGGGTCGCCGAGACCGCGGTGTCGATGGTCAGGTCCTGGACCGGCTGCATGTACAGACGCATGCCCGGCTCGGCCCGGGTCGCCGCGTTGATCCGCCGGATGATCGCACCGGCCGAATCCGTCCGCTGGTCGCGCGGCTTGAGATTGATCAGCATCCGGCCGGAATTGAGCGTGACGTTCTGGCCGTCGACCCCGATGAACGAGGACAGGCTCGCCACGTCCGGATCCTGCAGGACGAGCGCGGCCATCCGCTGCTGGCGCTCGGCCATTGCGCCGTAGGAGACCGACTGGTCCGCCTGGGTGATGCCCTGGATCACCCCGGTATCCTGCACCGGGAAGAAGCCCTTGGGGATGACCACGAACAGGTAGACCGTGAGGACCAGGGTCCCGAGGGCCACCAGCAGGGTCAGGCCCTGATGGTTCAGCACCACCTGGAGCGCGCGGCCGTAGGCGGCGATGGTGCCGTCGGTGGCGCGCCGGCCCGCGCGGGCGAACACGCCCTCGCGGCGGCGGATCTGGGCCTCGGGGGCGTGCTTGAGCAGGCGCGCGCACAGCATCGGCACCAGCGTCAGCGAGACCACCGCGGAGATCACGATGGTGGCCGCCAGCGTGATCGCGAATTCGTGGAACAGGCGCCCGACCACATCGCCCATGAACAGCAGCGGGATCAGCACCGCGATCAGCGAGACGGTGAGCGAGATGATCGTGAAGCCGATCTCGCGCGACCCCTTGAGCGCCGCCTCCAGGGGCGAATCGCCGGCCTCGACGTGACGGGCGATGTTCTCGATCACCACGATGGCGTCGTCGACCACGAAGCCGGTGGCGATGGTCAGCGCCATCAGCGACAGGTTGTCGAGGGAGAAGCCGTACAGGTCCATCACCGACAGGGCGCCGATCAGCGACAGCGGCACCGACAGGCTCGGAATCAGGGTCGCCGACAGGCTGCGCAGGAACAGGAAGATCACCAGCACGACCAGCGCGATCGCCAGGCCCAGCTCGAACTGCACGTCCTCCACGGAGGCGCGGATCGTGGTGGTGCGGTCGGTGAGCGGCGTCACCGCCACAGCGGTCGGCAGGCTCGCCTGCATCTGGGGGAGCAGCGCCTTGATCTTGTCGACCGTGGCGATGACGTTGGCGCCCGGCTGGCGCTGGATGTTGAGGATCACCGCCGGCGTCCCGTCGGCCCAGGCGCCGAGCTTGGTGTTCTCCGGCCCCTCGACCACGTCGGCGACCTCCGAGAGCATCACCGGGGCGCCGTTGCGATACGCGATGATCGCCGCGTTGTAGGCCTTCGGGTCGCGAATCTGGTCGTTGGCGTTGATCGCGTAGGATTGCTTCGGCCCGTCGATCGAGCCCTTGGGGGTGTTGACGTTGAGGTTGGTGATGGTCGTGCGCAAATCGTCGATGTTCAGCCCGTAGGCAGCGAGCGCCCGGGCGTTGAACCGCACCCGCACGGCCGGCCGCTGGCCGCCCGAGATGCTGACGAGGCCGACGCCGGCCACCTGGCTGATCTTTTGGGCCAGGCGCGACTCGGCCAGGTCCCGGACCTGGGTCAGCGGCATGGTCTTGGAGGTCAGCGCCAGGGTCAGGACGGGCGTGTCGGCCGGGTTGACCTTGGCGTAGATCGGCGGCGCCGGCAGGTCCGACGGGAGCAGGTTGCCGGCGGCGTTGATCGCCGCCTGGACCTGCTGCTCGGCGATGTCGAGGGGCAGGTCCAGGTTGAACTGCAGCGTGATGACCGAGGCGCCCGCGGAGGATTGCGAGGTCATCTGGTTGAGGTTGGCGAGCTGGCCGAACTGCCGCTCCAGCGGCGCCGTGACCGAGGAGGTCATCACCTCGGGGCTCGCGCCCGGATAAAAGGTCTGGATCTGGATCGTCGGGTAGTCGACGGCCGGCAGCGCCGAGACCGGCAGGTTCAGGTACGAGACGCCGCCGACGATCAGGATCGCCAGCATCAGGAGCGTCGTGGCGACCGGACGGAGGATGAAGAGGCGGGACGGGTTCATGGCAGGCGCACCATGGCCGGGCTCACTGCGCCGACCGGCGCCCGTGCCGGCGGCCGCCCTCCGGTGCTGCCGGAGGGGCGGTCTCGACCGTCCCGTTCGGCCCGGCGGCCGGCTTCGCACCCGGCTTGTCGCCCGCCCCCGTAACCGCCCCGGTCGCGCCCGCCGCCTGCGCGCCGTCGGTGATCCGCACCTCGGCGCCGTCCTTGAGCCGGTCGGTGCCGTCGGTGACGATCCGGTCGCCCGGCTTCAGGCCGGAGACCACGACGGTGTTGGTCCCGTCGGTCTCGCCGGTCTTGATGGGCCGGACCGTGACCTTGCTGTCCCCGTCCATCAGGTAGACGTAGGTGCCGGGCGTGCCCTGGAGCAGGCCGGAATTCGGCACCAGCGTCGCCGCCCGCACCGTGTCGACGGTGAGCTTGGCGTTGACGAACTGGTTCGGGAACAGCTCCTCGTCGGCGTTGTCGAACAAAGCCCGCAGCTTCACCGTGCCGGTGGTCGTGTCGATCTGGTTGTCGACCGTGTCGAGGGTGCCGACCGCGATCTGGTGGGCGTCGCCGCGGTCGTAGGCGCGCACGGCGAGCTTGGCGCCGGCCCGGACCTGGCGCATCACCCGGGCGACGTCGTCCTCCGGCAGGGTGAAGATCACCGAGATCGGGTGAAGCTGGGTCACCACCACGATCGCCGTGGAGGCGGCCGAGATGTAGTTGCCCTGGTCGACCTGACGCAGGCCGACCCGCCCGTCCACCGGCGACGTGACGTGGGTGTAGGCGATGTTGAGCTTCTGCTGGTCGACCAGCGCCTGATCGGCCGCCACCGTGCCCTCGTTCTGCTTCACCAGGGCGGCTTGCGTGTCGACATTCTGCTTGGAGATCGAATCCTGCCGGTTCAGGGTCTGATAGCGCTGGAAGTCGAGCTTCGAGTTCTGCAGCAGCGCCTGGTCGCGGGCGAGCTGGCCCTGGTACTGGGCGAGCAAAGCCTCGTAGGGCCGGGAATCGATCTGGGCGAGCTCGTCGCCGGCCTTGACCGCCTGGCCCTCGCGGAACTTCACCGCCATCAGGTAGCCGCTGATCTGCGACTTCACCGTCACGGTGGCGAGCGGCGTCACGGTGCCGAGCCCCTGGAGCACCACCGGCATGTCGCCGGTCGTCACGCTGGCGATGCCCACCGCCTGCGCCATGTCCCCGCCGCCGTGACGGCCGCCGCGACCGCCGCCCTTGTGGGCCGCGGTCGGCTCGGCGCCCTTGTCGGTGCGGGCCTCGTACCAGCGATGGCCGATCGCCCCGGCCCCCGCCAGCAAGGCCAGGATCACCAGCCAGCGGATCGGCCGGAAGCGCCGCGTGCGGACCTCGCGCGCCGGCGCCTCGCCGGGCTGGTAGGCGCGCGCCGTGTCGGTGCGGATCGGTGAACTCTCGTTCATGCCTGACTAGAGCACATGCCGGACGCCTGCGCGACCGGCGGTACCCTATCCCTCGCTGTGCACGCCCCCATGGCGCATGTCCCGGCCGCCCGATGCTTCGCGGCTCGGACGGTCGCCTCTCGGCCTAAGCGGCTATACGGGCCGGACGGCGTCGGGCCGCTGCGGCATATTCCATCGCCGGGCAGGCGTTGGATGCCCGGCCAATGCGCCGTCACTAGGGCGACGAGGTTTCAGCCGTGTTGCTGGGCTCCGCGGCGGACGGATCCGGTGTCGCATAGGCCTTCAGCACCGCGCGGAACGGCGCGTCCACGGGCGCGACCGGCAGCGCCAGCCGGAGGGCGAGGCCGGTTCCGGAGATCAGCAGGGCGAGGAGGAGGCAGCGTGTCGTCCGCATGGTCGCATCCGGTGGCACCGGACACGCTACCAGACCGATCGGGCCTCGACATGACGAAAAGGGCCACCGATCCGGAGATCGATGGCCCTGATGACGAAGACCGAAGCGGCGTCTCTGATGACGGGGCGAGGGGGCAAAGCCCCGCCGGCGAGAGCGCCGCTCCGGCCGTGAAACGAACCTACGATACGACTGATGAAAGTCAACATTCGTCACAAGCGCGGCCGGCGCGGGATCGCCGGGTCTGTGCGGCCGCGCACATTCCGCACGCCGCCGACCCCATGCTACATCCCGGCCATGCTCCGATCGTCCGCCGCGCCCGACCTCGCATGAACCCGGTCTTCGCCACCCTGCCGACCACGGTGTTCGAGACCATGTCGCGACTCGCCCGCGCCCACGACGCGGTCAATCTCGGGCAGGGCTTTCCCGACGATCCCGGCCCGGCCGATGTGCGCGAGCGCGGCGCCCGGGCGCTGCTCGATGGCTGGAACCAGTACCCGCCGATGATGGGGCTGCCGGCCCTGCGCGAAGCGGTGGCCGCCCATTACGCCCGGCACCAGGGCCTCGCCCTCGACCCCGAGACCGAGGTGATGGTGACCTCCGGGGCTACGGAGGCCCTGGCCGGCGCCCTGCTGGCCCTGATCGAGCCCGGCGACGAGGTCGTGCTGTTCGCACCCATGTACGACGCTTACCTGCCGCTGGTGCAGCGGGCCGGCGGCGTGCCGCGGATCGTCGCCCTGCAACCGCCGGCCTTCCGGCTCGACGAGGCGGCGCTCGCCGCGGCGTTCGGCCCGCGCACCAAGGTTTTGGTGCTGAACAACCCGCTCAACCCGAGCGCGACCCTGTTCGCGCCGGACGACCTGGCGTTGCTCGCCCGGTACTGCACGCGCTTCGACGTCACCGCGATCTGCGACGAGGTCTGGGAGCACGTGGTCTTCGACGGCGCCCGCCACCAGCCGCTGATGGCGCTGCCCGGGATGCGCGAGCGGACGGTCAAGATCGGCTCGGCCGGAAAGATCTTCTCGCTCACCGGCTGGAAGGTCGGCTTCGTGATGGCCGATGCCCGGCTGATGCGGGTGCTCGCCAAGGCGCACCAGTTCCTGACCTTCACCACGCCCCCCAACCTCCAGGACGCGGTGGCCTACGGCCTCGCCAAGCCGGATTTCTGGTTCGAATCCATGCGGGCGGGCTACGCGGCTTCCCGGGATCGGCTGGCCTCGGGCCTGCGCGACCTCGGCTTCCGGGTGCTGCCGGCGCAGGCCACGTGGTTCCTCAACATCGACATCGCGGATCTCGGCTATGCCGACGACGTGGCCTTCTGTGAGGCACTGGTCGCCCGCCACGGGGTCGCCGCGATCCCGGTGAGCGCGTTCTACCCGGACGGCTCCGTGCGCAGCCTCGTGCGCCTGTGCTTCGCCAAGGCCGACGCCACCCTGGACGCGGCCCTGGAGCGGATGCGGGGCGTCGCCGGGGGTGCGGCATGATGGTCGCAGGCCCCCGCCTTGCGGGGATCCGGCCGGGGGGCCACGTCGTTGACTGTGATGGCTCTCCGACGGATCCCCGCGATGGAATTCACCCAGGCTTCCCGACAGGCTCCCGGGGCCGGACCCTTCGCCGGCGCCAAAACCTTTGCCGGCAGCGCATCGACGCGGCTGCCGCCGTTCCTGTCGACGGATCTCGACCGGGAGGCGAGCCTCGCCCGGCTGGAGACCCTGGCCCATTTCATGGACACGGCCTTCGTGATCCCGGGGATCAACCGGCGGGTCGGGTTCGACGCGCTGATCGGCCTCGTGCCGGTGATCGGCGACGTGGCCGGCATGGTGATCTCGTCCTTCATCGTCTACGAGGCCAAGCGCCTGGGCGCGCCGCGCTGGCTGGTGGCCCGGATGGGGCTGAACGTCGCCTTCGACGGTCTGCTCGGCGTGGTGCCCCTGGCGGGCGACCTGTTCGACGCCGCCTTCAAGGCCAACCGCCGCAACGTCCGCCTGCTGCGTCGCTGGATGGAGCGCACCGGCGGCGTCCGCCCGAACGAGATCGAAGGCACCGCGATCCGCCTCGACGCCTGATTCTTTTTCGCGAGTCGCGATCGGACGAGGCTGCTTTCACACCTGTGAACGTCGCTTTCGCGCACCGCGAACTTCGGTATTCCCACATAGCCGTATGCCGGACGCGACGCGCCCCCTCTCCCGAGCGGGAGAGGGGACCCGCGCGTCATCCGGTATCGCCTGGATCCGGTAACCTGCTCTGTCATAGCAAGAATCTTCTAGTTCTGCAGGGGCGGCGGCCATGAACGAGATCGCGCGCCCCGGCGAGAGCGAGGTCGTCCCGGCGCCGATGCCGGGCGCCCAGCCGATCGTCTTGCGGCCCGATGAGGCCGTTCCGGCGCCGGCCCCGGTCTCGGATGGCCGCGGCTGGCTGTCGCCGCTCGCCCGGCGCCGGCTCGACAATTTCCGCCGCAACCGCCTCGGCTACGGGTCGTTCCTGATCTTCGCCGCGCTGTTCGTTCTCAGCCTGTTCGCCGAGTTCATCGCCAACGACCGCCCGATCGTCCTCTCCTACAAGGGCGAGTGGCTGGTCCCGGTGCTGGTCGACTACCCGGAGGAGAAGTTCGGCGGCTTCCTGGCGGTGACGGATTTCCGCTCCCCCGAGATCCGCAAGGAGATCGCCGAGCACGGATGGGCGCTCTGGCCGCCGATCCGGTTCTCCTACGACACGATCAACGAGGACCTGCCCACCCCCTCGCCGTCGCCGCCGACCTGGATGCTCTCGGACGCCCAGTGCAAGCCGGTGGCCGAAAAACTCGGCGGGGCGACCTGCGCCGACATCCCCTGGCACTGGCTCGGCACCGACAACACCACCCGGGACGTGCTGGCGCGGGTGATCTACGGCTTCCGGATCTCGGTGCTGTTCGGGCTGATCCTGGCCGCGGTCTCCTCGGCGATCGGGGTCGTGGCCGGGGCGGTGCAGGGCTATTTCGGCGGCTGGGTCGATCTCGCCTTCCAGCGGTTCATCGAGGTCTGGGGCGGCATCCCGACCCTCTACCTGATCATCATCATCTCGGCCTTCATCGCGCCCGGCTTCTTCGTGCTGCTCGGGATCATGCTGCTGTTCTCGTGGGTGGCCTTGGTCAGCGTCGTGCGCGCCGAGTTTTTGCGGGCGCGCAACTTCGAATACGTCCGGGCCGCGCGCGCCCTCGGCCTCTCGAACCTGCGCATCATGACGGTTCATCTTCTGCCGAACGCCATGGTGGCGACGCTGACCTTCCTGCCGTTCATCCTCAACGGTTCGATCACCACCCTGACCTCCCTGGACTTCCTGGGCTTCGGCCTGCCGCCGGGCTCGCCCTCGCTCGGGGAGCTGCTCGCTCAGGGCAAGGACAACCTCACGGCCCCATGGCTCGGGCTCACCGGATTCCTGGTCATCGCCGTGATGCTGAGCTTGCTGGTCTTTGCCGGCGAAGCAGTGCGCGACGCCTTCGACCCCCGCAAATCCTTCGCCTGAGACCGAATCGGCCGTCGGTGCGGGGCCGGAACCCACAGCCGATCCGCGTGTCTGCAAAAATATTTTGTGTCTTCGCGGCAAGACAGGTCGACGGCCGGGAAAGACTCGCCAAGACCGCCCGCGGCGATCGCTCATCTAGGCCGTAACGGTCTCTCCCGCCAACGAAAACCCTGTTTCGGGCTCGCGCCAGCATTCGTCGCATCTGCCAGGATAAAGGGCTGCGCAAGTGTGGTGAAAATCCGGCCAATGCAACTTCAACCTGTAACCGTGGCCGGTCGATGCAGACCTGAACTTTCAATCGATCACACGGAATTGTATGGGTCACCTTGCTTTTTTCGGTGGCTGTCTTAACTCGCAGTCAGAGGCTACCTCAACGAGCGTCAAACCCAGGGAAAGTGAGAATGTCCGAAGAAGCGCCGGCATCCCAAGTGCACTATATCGAACGGACCGTGGACGTCGTCGCGGCCTATGTCGCCAACAACTCCCTGCCCCCCACCGAATTGCCGTCGCTCATCGCGAGCATCCACGAGGCGCTCAATGCGATCGCCTCCGGACCTTCCACTGCGGCTGAAGACACTGTCGATCGGCCGACCCCGGCCCAGATCCGCAAGTCGATCCGGCCCGATGGTCTGATCAGCTTCATCGATGGCAAGTCGTACAAGACGCTGAAGCGTCACTTGACCAAGCACGGCCTCGACCCGCAGGCCTACCGCGAGCGCTACGGCCTGCCGGCCGATTACCCGACGACCTCGGCGAACTATTCGGCGCAGCGTTCGGCCCTGGCCAAGAGCCTCGGCCTCGGCCAGCCCGGCCGGTCCCAGCAGGCCGACAAGGAGTCGGACGCCGAGACCAATGCGGAGCCGACACCCGTGCCGGCTCGCGGCCGCCGCAAGACCGAGTCCGCCCCGGCTGCCAAGACCCGCTCCAGCCGTAAGGCCGTCGAAGCCGCCTGAGGCTTCTGCCGCACCTCCCTCCGCGCCATCAGGTGCGGAGGGAGGTGGGAGCGATCCCTTAGCCCTCTTGCTGGATCGCCATTTTTATCGGCGCGAAGCACACACCCGACACGATTGTAGAAGCGCCCGCCAATCTTCGCGATCGACACAATAACTCGTTAACGGGACCACTATAGCGCTATTATAGAGCGTTATTAGAGCGTGTCCTGGTGGGTTCGAAGTCTAATATCCCGTTCGTCGCATGGGCGACCCGGTGCAGCTGGCGGCGCGCCTTCGACCTGCGCGCCTGGGCGGCGCTCGGGCTCGCGCTGGTCATCACGGGCTCGGCCGCCCTGTTCATCGTCCACCTGGAAACGCGGGCGGTCGAGGACAACGAGCGCAGCCTCGGCGGCCTCGCCACGATCCTGTCCGACCAGGCCGACCGGGCCCTGCAGGCGATCGAGCTGGTCCAGGACGCCGTGCTGGCCGAGTTCCGCACGGCGGGCATCGCCACGCCCGAGCACTATGCCGAAGCGGCCTCCCGGCCGGCCATGCACGCGGCCCTGCAGACCTGGATCGCGGCGCTGCCGCAGGCGAACGCCATCACGCTGATCGACCGGACCGGACGGCTACTCAATTTCAGCCGCTACTGGCCGATCCCGACCATCAACATCGCCGACCGGGACTACTTCAAGGCGCTCTCCACCGACCCGAACCTGCAGCGCTACGTCGGCCGGCCGGTGGCGAACCGGGGCGACGGCGCCTGGACGATCTACATCGCCCGGAAGGTCGCGGCCCCGGACGGCACGTTCCTCGGCCTGATCCTGGGCGCGGTGGAGCTCGGCTATTTCCAGGGCCTGTACGACCAGACCGCACCGGCGGACGACGCCGTCGTCTCGCTGTTTCGCAACGACGGCATGCTGCTGGTCCGGCACCCGCAGCGCGAAGGGACGATCGGCCGGATCTTCCCCCGGGCCGGCGCATCCCTGATCACCGCGCGGACCGCGCAGGGCGGCGCCACGCGCACCGTCAGCCCGATCGACGGCCAGGATCGGCTGATCGCCGCCCGCGCCCTCGAAAACTACCCGCTGGTCCTCAGCATCAGCCGCACCGCGGAGGCTTGCCTGGCGGCGGCGCGCCAGCAGGCGGCCATCGTGGGCGCGGCGGCGATCCTGCTGGATCTCGGCCTGCTCGGGCTGGTCCTGCTCGGCCGGCGGCAGGCCCGCGCGCAGGAACGGCTCGCTCAGTCCGAGGCCGCCCGGGCCGCGGCCGAGGCCCGCGAGCGCGGCGAGCGGGCCTTGCGCCTGCAGGATGCCCGGTTCGGCATCGCCCTCGACAACATGGTCCAGGGCCTGTGCCTGTTCGACCGGGACGGCACCCTCATCGTCATGAACGCGCGCTACGCGCGGATGTACGCGGTCCCCGATGCCCTGCGGCGGCCCGGGACCGCGCTGGCCGCCCTCCTCGACCATCTGGGTGCGCGGGAGCGCGGTCTCGGCGCGGCGGCCGCGGCGGCCCTGGTGGCGGCCTGCGAGCGCACCGCCGCGCAGGGCCATCCGGTCTCGCTGACCTGCGACTTCGCCGACGGGCGGGCGGTCGATGTGGTCCACGCCCCGATCCCCGGCGGCGGCTGGCTCTGCACCCACGAGGACGTCACCGAGCGCCGCCGGAGCGAGGCCCGGGTCGCCCACATGGCCCGGCACGACGCGCTCACCGGCCTGCCGAACCGCCTGGTCCTGAAGGAGCGCATGGATGCGGCGCTCGCCCGCTGCGATGCGCGCGCGCCGGCGACCGTGCTGTGCCTCGACCTCGACGGGTTCAAGACCGTCAACGACACCTACGGGCATCCGGTCGGCGACGCGCTGCTCTGCGCGGTGGCGGCCCGGTTCGCCGCCACGGTGGCGGGCGACGACCTCGTGGCCCGGCTCGGCGGCGACGAGTTCGCCATCGTCCTCGGCGCGGCCGCCCTGCCGACGGACGCGGCGCGCCTGGCCCGCTGCCTGGTCGCGGCGCTCGAAGCGCCGGTGACCGTGAACGGCCACAGCCTCGCGATCGGCACCAGCATCGGCATCGCGAGTGCCGACGACGCGTCCGGCACCGCCGCCACGCTCCTGCGGCAGGCCGACATCGCCTTGTACCAGGCCAAGGCCGCCGGGCGTGGCACCTGGCGCTTCTTCGACCCGGCCATGGATGTCGAGATCCAGCGGCGCCGCCAGCTCGGAACCGACCTGCGCCGGGCCCTGGCCGAGGGCGAGTTCGCCCTGCATTTCCAGCCGATCGTCGGGGCGCACAGCCAGGCCCTGCACGGCTTCGAGGCCCTGCCCCGCTGGCACCACCCGGAGCACGGCGAGGTCGGCCCGGCGGAGTTCATCCCGCTGGCCGAGGAGGTCGGGCTGACCAAGCCGCTGGGCGCCTGGATCCTCGCCGCCGCCTGCCGGGCGGCCGCATCCTGGCCGGACCCGGTCCGGGTCTCGGTCAACCTGTCGCCCCAGTCCTTTGCCGCCGACGGGCTCGAGGCGGATGTGCGGACCGCGCTCGCCGAGAGCGGCCTGAGCCCGGAGCGCCTGGAACTCGAGATCACCGAATCGGTCCTGCTGCGGGACAATGCCGCGAACCTGTCGCTCCTGCGGGCGCTCCGCGCCGCAGGCGTGCGGATCGCCATGGACGCGTTCGGGACCGGGTATTCGAGCCTCGGCACCCTGCACCGGTTCCCGTTCGACCGGCTCAAGATCGACCCGGGCTTCGTGCGCAGCCTCGCCCGCGACGGCGGCAGCGTCGAGATCCTGCGGGCCATGATCTGGCTCGGGCGCGCCCTGAAGATCGACGTCCTCGCCGAGGGCGTCGAGACCCCCGAGCAGGCCCGGATCCTGCGCGAGGAAGGCTGCCACGAGCTGCAGGGCACCCTGTTCGGCCGGCCCGCCCCGGTGGCCGACCTCGCCGCGATCCTGGCCCGGACCGCCGACAGCCTGCGCAAGCCCGAGGCCGGTCAGGCCCGCGACGGCGTGGCGGCCTGACCGAGAGCCGGAGCTTCGTCAGGGCTCCGCCCTGATAACCCGCCAAAGGGCTGAGCCCTTTGGAATCCCGGGACTTAGGCCGCCTTCGCTTCGAGTCGTCCTTCCAGGGGGAAAACCTTGGCGGGGTTGAGCATCCAGTCGGGGTCGAACACCGCCTTCACCCGCATCTGCTGCTCCAGGTCGGCCTGGGTGTACTGGAAGCGCATCAGCTCGCGCTTCTCGATGCCGACGCCGTGCTCGCCGGTGAGGCAGCCGCCGACCTCGACGCAGAGCTTGAGGATCTCGTCGCCGGCCGCCTCGGCCTTCTGCAGCTCGCCCGGCTTGTTGATGTCGAACAGGATCAGCGGGTGCAGGTTGCCGTCCCCGGCATGGAACACGTTGGCCACCCGCAGGCCGTGGCCGGCGCAGATCGCCCCGATCCGCTCCAGCACCGGCCCGAGCTGGCCGGTCGGAATGGTGCCGTCCATGCAGATGTAGTCGGAGATCCGGCCCGTGGCCCCGAAGGCCGACTTGCGGCCCTTCCAGATCGCGGCCGATTCCGCCTCCGAGCGGGAGACCCGCAGGCTGGTCGGCCGAAAATCTTGGGCGATCGCCTCGATGCGGGCCAGCATCGCGTCGCACTCGGCATCCGAGCCCTCGACCTCGATGATCAGCATCGCCTCGGCGTCGCGCGGGTAGCCGGCTTTCGCGAAATCCTCGGTGATCAGGATCGCCTCGCGGTCCATGTACTCGATCGCCACCGGGATGATGCCGGCCGCGATGATCGCGGCGACGCAATCGCCCGCATCCTCGACCTTCGAGAAGCCGACCAGCACCGGCCGCGCGCCTTCGGCCGCCCGCAGGATCCGCACCGTCGCCTCGGTGACGATCCCGAGCTGCCCTTCCGACCCGCAGATGAGGCCCAGGAGGTCGTAGCCGGGGCTGTCGAGGTGCTGGCCGCCGACCTCCACCACGGTGCCGTCGTTGAGCACCAGGGTGACGCCCAGCAGGTTGTTGGTGGTGACCCCGTATTTGAGGCAATGCGCGCCGCCGGAATTCATCGCGATGTTGCCCGCGATGGTGCAGGCGAGCTGGCTCGACGGGTCCGGGGCGTAGAAGAAGCCCTCATGGGCCACGGCGCCCGAGATCGCCAGGTTGGTGAGCCCGCTCTGGACCCGGGCGGTGCGGTTCTCGAAATCGAGGTCGAGGACCTGGGTCATCTTGCCGACGCCCAGGATGATCGCATCGCCTTGAGCGATCGCTCCGCCGGCGAGCGAGGTGCCGGCGCCCCGGGGCACCACCCGTACACCTTGCGCGTGGCAATAGGCCATCACGGCCGCGACCTCCCGGGTGGTCGAGGGCAGGACCACGGCGAGCGGCATCTGCCGGTAGGCGGTCAGCCCGTCGGTCTCGAAGGCCCGGCGCTCGTCCTCGCTGGTCACCAGCGCCTCCGGGGCGACCAACGGCGCGAGGCCCGCCAGGATCTCCCCCCGCCGGGCGAGGATGTTGGGGTCGGGCTCGGGGAAGCGGATGGTCATGGGGCTCGGGCCCTTTTTTGGCTGGCGTGTTAGGAGCATGGACCCGCCGGAGCGGGCCTTCAACCGCCCGGCGGACAGAGAGGGGCGGCATGTCGTCCCGGCGTCACATTTCAACCATGACGGCTCCCTAGCGTCGCGCCGCTCGCTTCGCATCGCCCATTGGGCGCCGGATCCGCCCGACGGGTCCAGAACGGAACCGATGAACGCTCCCGCCTCCAGCGCCCTGCGCGACGATCTCTACGATTCCGCGGCCGCGAACCTCGCCAGCACCCGCGATGTCGGGATCCGCAGCCTGCAACTGGGCATCGCCGCCCTGCAGGAGACCAGCGCGGCGTTCCAGGGCCGGCTCGGCGTGGCCTTCGAGGAGGCGGTGCAGACCATCCTGCAGAGCAAGGGCCGGGTGATCGTCAGCGGCATCGGCAAGAGCGGCCATATCGGCCGCAAGATCGCCGCGACCCTGGCCTCCACGGGCACCCACGCCTTCTTCGTCCACCCCACCGAGGCGAGCCACGGCGACCTCGGCATGATCGCCCGCGACGACGTGATCATCGCCCTGTCCTGGTCGGGCGAGACCGCGGAGCTGTCCGACCTCGTCGGGTTCAGCCGCCGCTTCTCGATTCCCCTGGTCGCCATCACCCGCAACGGCGCCAGCACGCTCGGCAAGGCCGCCGACGTGCTGCTGGAGCTGCCCCGGGTGCGCGAGGCCTGCCCGCACGACCTCGCCCCGACCTCCTCCAGCCTGATCCAGCTGGCGCTGGGTGACGCCCTGGCGGTGGCGCTGCTGGAGCGGCGCGGCTTCACCTCGGCGCGGTTCCACACCCTCCATCCGGGCGGGACGCTCGCGGCCCGGCTCAAGACCGTGCAGCAGGTGATGCACGGCCCCCAGGACATGCCGCTGGTCTCCGACACCGCGCTGATGTCCGAGGTGCTGATCGAGATCGCGGCGCGCCGCTACGGCTGCGTCGGCGTCACCGATGCCGCCGGCCGTCTGGTCGGCATCGTCACGGACGGCGACCTGCGCCGCCATATGGGCCCCGAGATCCTCGACACCCCGGTCTCGGCGATCATGACCCGCGAGCCGATCACCGTGGAGCCGCACAAGCTCGCCCAGGCCGCCCTGGAGCTGATGAACCGCCGGCTGATCACCGCGGTCTTCGCGGTCACGGACGGCCGGCCGGTGGGCATCGTCCACGTCCACGACCTGCTGCGCGCCGGCATCGCCTGAGCGGTCGATGCCCCACTGATCGCGAGCGAGGATCGTCCCATCCACCCCCTCATCCTGAGGTGCTGCGCAGCAGCCTCGAAGGAGCCCTCCAGGGATCGCAGCGACTTCTGGAGGGCTCCTTCGAGGCCTCCGCTTCGCTTCGGCACCTCAGGATGAGGGGGTTGGATGGGAGGCTCGATGGCCGATAGGCTTGCGGCCTGAAGACTTACAACCGCGCCAGAAGCTCCGCCTTCTTGTCCGAAAACTCCCGATCGGTGAGCACGCCCCGGGCGTGCAACTCCGCCAGCCGCTCGATCGTCGCCAGCACGTCGCCGGACGGTGACGCCTCCGACGGGAGGGCGACCGGCTGCGGGGGAGAGGCCGGCGGTTCGGCCGGATCGACCTGCCGGGGAGCGGCCGTCTCCGCCTCGATCCGGCGCAGGCGGTCGAGGGCCACGACGCCCCGCGGGCCGGTGAAGTCGAGGCTGCCGTTCGCCTGCGACACCCCGGAGATGTGGTGCTCGCCGGTATCGTAGAGGGCGATGCCGGAGCCCGAGTCGATGGCGAGCCGCCGCGTGTCGGGGAAATAGGCGTAGCGCATCCCGTTCTGCGAGCCGGTGCTCGCGGGAGACCCGAGGCCGGCGGGCCACCACTCGCCGCCGCCCCGCCGCGATGCGGGGCCGGTCTCCGAGAACCCGCCCGCCGGCAGGGCTGCGGCGAGTTCGGTGCACAGGGCATCGACCCGCGCCTTCAGGCCGTCGTCGAACATCCGGCCGACCATCACCATGCCGCCGGAAAACCACTGGCCCATCCCGCCGAGATCGGGATGGTCGAACTGCGCCATCGTGCCGTGCCCGCGCTCCAGCGCCTGGACGAGGTGGCGCACCGCATCGAGGCTGACCCCGTGGCGCTCGGCGACGCTACGCAGGCCCGAGGCGTGGTCGAACCCGCCCGCGTCCAGGAACGGATCGGGGGCGGCTGTTCCGCCGGGCGGGACCGAGGGTTTCGGGTCCGAGGACTTCGGATCCATGGGCGAGCTCCGATCGGGGCGGGGCGGGCGACATGCGTCAGGACCGCCACGGCATGGCAATATCGACCAAGTCCCGGTCGCACCCCCGGTTCCGGATCGCCTCAGGCGTCGGAAGGCGGGAACGGGCCGGCGATGACGAAGTCGGTGATCTGCCGGCGGCCGTTCGGGGCCTCGCGCGGCCGCTGCTCCTCGGTGAGCTCCGCATCCGGGGTCTTGCGGCCGACCGCGAAGGCGGCCTCGATCCGGTGGTTCTCGGGCAAACGCAGCACCTCGGGGGCGCGGACATGGTCGAACCCGGTCATGCCGTGGGCGTGCCAGCCCTGGCGGAACGCCTGGAGCTGGAAGGCCAGTGAGGCGGTCCCGGTATCGAAGGAATGGCTGTAGGACGGCTTCAGCTCGTCGCCGACCTTCATGAGGCCGTTCGAGACCAGGAACAGGATCGCGCCGGTGCCCGAGACCCATTTCTGGTTGCCGGGTACGAGCAGGCCGAAGAACGTGTCCCAGTTCGCGTCCTCCCGGAGCGCGTAGAGGAAGCGCCAGGGCTGCGAATTGTACGCGGAGGGCGACCAGCGCGCCGCCTCGATCATCCGCAGCAGCTCGGATTCGGGCAGCGCCTCGCCCGTGAAGGCGCGGGGCGAGTGCCGCGCCACGAAGATCGGATCGATGTCGTGGTCGGGCTTGCGGGGCGGGGGCAGGCTCACGGGGATCGACTCCGGCACGGTTACGCTTCGGGGAGCGCCGACACTGCCCGAAATGCTTGGCCGGTGGCAAACCCGAACCCGGCACCGCAGGGCCGCCATGCCCGTAGCGAAACGCCTCGCCGCGGGATACGCTCGCCGCGATGACGGCGCGCACGGACAGTTTGGCCGATTGTTGACATCGTCAGTTCGGATGAACGACCTCGGAAATCGCCGCGTATCCAGCCCTCCCCCCTCATCCTGAGGTACCCGCGCCAGCGGGCCTCGAAGGAGCCCTCCAGAAGCCAGTGCGATCCCTGGAAGGCTCCTTCGAGGCTTGCGCTCCGCGCAAGCTCCTCAGGATGAGGTCGAGAATGGGACGGACGTGCCTTGGCCCACGTTAGCCGATCGGCCCCGCTCTCACGCCACGCTGCGCTCGATCTCCTCCTCGTCGCAGATCACGCCAGCGTTGCCCTCGAACTCGGCCGCGAGGTCCACGGGGGCGTGGGTCGGGGCCGCGGCGGCGCGGTCGCGGGCGAAGGTCGAGAGGAACAGCCGCATGACGTGGCGCACCCCCGCGTCGTTGATGGTGCGCTGATCCTCGTTGTAGTAGCGCCCGGCATTCACGTTGCTCGTGACGATGTCGTAGGCCGGGAAATACACCGCCCGCGGATCGCCCCGACCGACCACCTCGCCGGCGGCCACCCGCAGCACCGACTTGGAGTAGCTGTTCGACTCCATCACGTGCCGGTCCATGTAGGTGGCGATCATCGGCACGGGCGAGACCGTGAAGATCACCCGGGCCTTGGGGTTCACGCTCCAGAGCCGGTCCAGGAAGCCGTTGAGGTCGCCCAGCACCTCCCCCGCGCCGGCATTGACGCATTCGTAGAGCGCCGGGTCGAAGGTGCCGCCCGCGACCCCGGGGGCGAGCGGCAGCGCCGCGCCGTCGCCCCGCCAGCGCCAGCCCTCGGTGAGGCCCAGCGTCAGCACGAACACGTCGAGGGTCTCGAACAGGCGGCGCACCTCGGCCAGATGCGCGTCCCGGGCGGCGACCACCTCGGCCTCGCTGGCGAAACCCGCCGGCTCGACGGTGGGGCGGAACGGATCGACGTAGCGGCCGTCGTCGCGCAGCCACGCCTTCAGCTCCGGCTCGAATTGGCCGTAGGCCCGGTCGAACAGCTGCACGAACTGGCGCGTGTAATAGAGATTGCCGTACCGGGCCGAGAAGGTGCCGAACTGGCGGGCATTGGCCTCCTCGGCGCTCATGCCGGGGGGCGGCGGCTCGGTCAGGTAATAGTTGAAGCCGGCGCCGCGCACCGCCTCGGCCACCCGCTGCGCGAAGCAGGAGCCGCCGGTGGCGACCTTGTCGGTCGGCCCGATCGCGAACGTGTCCTTCGGGTGCGGATTGACCGCGAAGGGCGGCACGTTGGTCACGACCTTGCGCCAGAATCGCTCGGCCGGTAGACCCGTATACGGATTCAACGCCATCTTCGAACCCTCTTCTTCACGACGGCAAGATCTTCACGACGGCGCGCGCCCTCGGGGATGCTGAGCCGTCCGCTGACACCGGCACGCGACGTGGCCCTGAACGATCTGCCCCGGCGCGCCCGCAGCGCGTTGTCCCTGTCGACCCCCAGTTGGGCGCCCACCTGGGCGACACCATGGCGAAACCGCGCCCGCGCCGCCACCACGCGCGACGGGCCGGCCATCGCGGTGCTGGGCAATTGCCAGGCGCGCGGCATCGCCCAGGCGATGCGCCTGCTCGCGCCGAAGAGCCCCGTGCGCTACCTGCCCATGGGCTCGCTCAAGCGCGACCACGGCCATGTCGACGGCCTGATCCGGACGCTGCGCTCCCACGACCACGTCTTCTCGCAGGTCTTCCCGGGCGGCCTGATCCCGGGGGGCGACATCGCGACCGTGCGGGCGGCCGATCCGCGGCTCAAGCTGTTCCCGTCGATCGTGTTCTCGGCCTTCCACCCGGACATGGTCTATGTCGGCCAGGCCTCGGACCTCGCCGCGCTCAAGCTCGCGCCCTCCCCGATGGGGCAGTACCACTCGGCGATCGCGCTCTGCGCCCACCGGCTCGGCCTCGATGCCGGCCGCACCGCCGGGCTGTTCCGCGAGGACGTGTTCCGGCGGCTCGGCTATCTCGACCATTGGGATCCGGCCGTGCACGAGCTGGTCGGGTCGGCGGCCGCGCTGGGCTTCAGCCTCGATCGCGAGGTGACCCGCTGGGCCCGCCGGGGCGCGTTCATGCACGTGATGAACCACCCCAAGGCCTTCGTCATCGGCGACATCGCCCGGCGGCTGTTGCACGAGAGCGGGCTCAGGCCCGAGCCCGTGGAGATCGAGGATTACCTCGGTGACGAGCTGGCCCAGGACGTAGTCTGGCCGCTCTACCCGCCGATCGCCGAGCATTTCGGGCTGACCGGCTCGTACCTGTTCAAGATGAAGCCTCGAGGCGAGGACTTCCCGACGCTCTACGACCTGCCGGGCTTCATCGCGGCAAGCTTCGCGATCTACGACGCGATGTCGGCGGGCGATCTCGCCTGCCAGCGGGTGGATGCGTGGCTCGCCGCGCCCGAGATCGTGGCCCTGTTCCGGGCCGGGTAGAACATCGTCCCGAAAGGTGGCCGCCGGCTTTCGGAAAAAGACGATGTGAATCAGGAGCCTAGGTCATCGTGCCGGTATGATGCCCTTGCCGAGCCCGCTCAGCCCGCCGCGCAGAGAGGCGCCTCGCTCAGGCCCTCGACCATCATCCGGACCAGCCGGTTGACCGCCTGCACCTGGAACGGCTTGCGCAGGAACAGGCTGCCCGGGACGCCCCGGCCGCCGCTCGAATCGGTCGAGGTGTAGACCACCGGCCGGTCGGCATGGATCGCCCGGAACGCGTGGGCCACGGTCCAGCCGTCGATCAGCCCGGGCAGGTGGATGTCGGTGAACAGCCAGTCGATCTCGGTCCCGCGCGTCCGCAGGAGCGTCAGCGCCGCCTCCCCCGTGGAGGCCTCGATCACCCGGATGCCCTGGGTCTCGCACAAGCTCGCGATGATCTCGAGGAGCAGGTAGCTATCCTCGACGATGAGGACGCACTGGGCGGGAGGCATGCTGCGGGTCCGGGGATCGACTGCGCGAATCAAGAACCCACACGGTTGAGGATCTCTTAAAAGCCGTCGCGAAAGCGGTATCCGGCGCTGTTGCAGCGCGGCAACCGGCGGGGCGGAAATGGCTGCGCGAGACGGTCCCATGCGCGATTGCCCCGGCACGGCCGCAATCCGGGCGCGTCAGCATCCCTCGGCGTGCGGCAGCGCACGCCGCCGACCGGCGCGGGCTCGCAGGACGCTCCGCGGCGCCGGACGGAACCGTCGCTTAACCATCCGCGCCTATCACCGGCGCTCAGGACTACGCGGACCCGCCTCGAAGACCAGCAGCCGGCCTTCGGCACCGCTCGAGGAGTTGAACGATCATGCCCCAGCGTTTCCGCGCACTCGCCCTCGGCCTCGCTGTCTGCGCCGCCCTCGGGCTCGGCGCCTGCAGCAACGACAAGGATCTCGCCGACGCCTCCGCGTTCGGGGCCGGCGCCGCAACCCCGGGCAGCGCGCAGGACTTCGTCGTCAATATCGGCGACCGGGTCTTCTTCGAATCGGATTCCACCGACCTGACCCCCACCGCCACCGCCACCCTCGACAAGCAGGCGGCCTGGTTGCAGCGCTACCCGCGCTACACCTTCATCATCGAGGGCCATGCCGACGAGCGCGGCACCCGCGAATACAACTTCTCCCTGGGCGCCCGCCGGGCCCAGTCGGTCAACGACTACCTCGCCACCCGAGGCATCGGCGCGAACCGGATGCGCACCGTCTCCTACGGCAAGGAGCGGCCGGTGGCGGTGTGCAACGACATCTCGTGCTGGTCCCAGAACCGCCGCGCGGTGATCGTGCTCGACCGCGGCGCCGGGGCGTAATCTTCGCAGAGACGGCCAACAGGTCCCGTCCGCCTGCCGATTCTTCGCAGAGTCGGCAGGCGTTTCTGCGAAGAGGAAGCCGGCCCCGGGTTCGACCTTTCCGCGCCGCAGTTTTGCCGCGGACCGGCGCATTTGATAGGGCCTCGCGCTTCCATCGGACCGCAGCCGCATCATGCTCGCCCGCCTTCGCACCCGCCTCGCGCTCACCACGATCCTCGGGGGCCTGCTCCTCGGCCATCCGGCCGCCGCGCAGGACGCCTCGGAACTGGTGGTGCGCCTGGGGCGCATCGAGAACCAGTCCCGGATCATGGCCGGGCAGATCGAGACCCTCCAGTACGAGAACCGGCAGCTGAAAGAGCAGCTGCGCAAGTTCCAGGAGGATGTCGAGTTCCGCCTGAACGAGGGCAAGGGCGGCGGCGGCAAGGCTGCCCCCTCGGCGGCGCCGTCGCAGGCCCCGGCGGGCGCGGTCAACGGCGGCAATCCCGGCTCCGGCCGCCCCGGCAAGCGCGGCGATGCCTTCGACCCGTCCCAGACCCCCGGCGCCCCCGGGGCACCGATGCCGCTCGGCAGCACCCAGCCCTCCCCGCCCCTGCCGCCCCGGGAAGCCGCCGAGGTGGCCCCGGTCCGGCCGCAGGCCTTGCCCCGGCCCGCGATCGAGGACGAGGATCCGGATGCCGAGGGTGCCGCCCCCGGCTACGACGAGCCCGTGGACCTGCGGCCTCCGGCCCGCACCGGCGCGATCCCGGTCCCGGCGCCCCGCCCGGCCGAGAGCGTGGCCGCGACCCGGACCGGCGACCCGGCCGCCGATTACGAGGCGGCGGTCGAGCTCTACCGCTCCAAGCAGTTCGAGCAGGCCGAGATGGGCCTGCGCCAGTTCATCCAGTCGCATCCCCGCGACAACCGGGTCGCCGGCGCGACCTACTGGCTGGGCGAGAGCTACCTGGCCCGCGGCCGCAACCGCGAGGCGGCCGAGCAGTTCCTGAAGGTCTCCACCGACTATGCCCGCTCGTCCCAGGCGCCGGACGCGATGCTGAAGCTCGGCGTCACCCTCAACGCCCTTGGGGCCCGCGAGCAGGCCTGCGCGACGCTCGCCGAGCTGGACCGGAAGTTCCCCAATGCCGGCACCGGCGTCCGCCAGGGCGTCGCCCGGGAGCAGAAGCGCGCCCGCTGCTCGGCCTGATCGGGATCCCAAAGGGCGTGCCCTTTGGCGGGGTTCGGGGGCGGAGCCCCCGAGAGACCAGGGCTCTGCCCTGGACCCGCAAAAGGTCTCGGACCTTTTGAATCCATGACTTGTCTGCCGGACGATCCGGTGCTTCACGCCCTCGCGCCCTGGCTCGCTCAGTCGGAGCGTAGCGTGTTGCTGGCCGTTTCGGGCGGGCCCGATTCGAGCGCGCTGATGCATGCCGCCGCGGCGCTCGGCGCGTCCGCGCAGGTCGCCACCGTCGATCACGGCCTGCGCCCGGATTCCGGCCCGGAGGCCGAGGGCGTCGGGCGAGCGGCCCGCGCGCTCGGCCTGCCGCACGCGATCCTGACCTGGGCGGGCCCGAAGCCCGGCACCGGCCTGCAGGACGCGGCCCGGGCCGCCCGCTATCGGCTGCTGGCCGCCCATGCCGAGGCGATCGGCGCCGGCCTCGTGCTCACGGGCCACACGCAGGACGATCAGGCCGAGACCGTGCTGATGCGGCTCGCCGCCGGCAGCGGACCGGCCGGGCTCGCCGGCATGCGGGCCGAACGCCCGCTCGCCCCGGGCATCACCCTCGGGCGGCCGTTCCTGGCCCTGCCGAAGGCGGTCCTGGTGGCGTGGTGCGCGGCCCGGGGCATCCCGCATGTCCGCGACCCGGCCAACGCCGACCCGCGCTTCGCCCGGGGACGCCTGCGCGCGAGCTGGGCCGCACTGGAGCGGGAGGGCCTGAGCCCGGCCCGGCTCGCGCGCCTCGCCGAGCGGGCCGCCCGGGACGACGACGCCCTCCGGGCCGCGGCCGCGCAGGCCTTCGCGGCGGTTTTGCTGCCGGCAAAGAATACCGACGCTGCGGCGCTGCGCCTCGACGGCGCCGTGCTGGCGGCCCTGCCGGAGGCCCTTGCCCTGCGCTGCCTCGACGCGGCCCTGACCCGGGTGGGCGCCGCGCCGCGCCGGCTGGAGCGCCTGGAATCCCTTGTCTTCGAGGCCGTGCTGCCGGCCCTGCGCCGCCGGGAGCCGATCCGCCGCACCCTGGCGGGGATTTTGGTCGCAACCGATTCCGCCGGCACGGTGAGTCTGGAGCCGGCCCCACTGCGCCGGCACAAGACCGCCGTTTGACGGATAGATGCTGCCCTCGCCGCAGGGGGGACCGGCTTACTTGGCAAGGAAGGCCCCCCCGCCTACATTGGCGAGGTGTGCACGGATGGACCGGCAAAGCCGCGCGACGTGTCCGTCTAGGGGGCCGCACGCACCAAGGATCGATCGATGAACCCGAATTTTCGCAACTTTGCCTTGTGGGTCGTCATCTTCCTGCTGGTGCTGGCCCTCGTCACCCTGTTCCAGAACCCCGGTCACCGGGGCGGCGGCAGCGAGATCGCCTACAGCCAGCTCCTCAACGACGCCGATTCCGGCAAGATCCAGTCGGTGGTGATTTCCGGGCAGGACGTGTCCGGCACCTATGTCGGCGGCGGCAACTTCACCAGCTACGCCCCCAACGACCCGAGCCTGGTCTCCAAGCTCCAGGGCAAGGGTGTGCAGATCACCGCCCGTCCGCCGTCCGACAACACCCCCTGGTTCATCCAGCTGCTCGTAAGCTGGCTGCCGATTCTCGTCTTCATCGGCGCCTGGATCTTCCTGAGCCGCCAGATGCAGTCCGGCGCCGGCCGGGCCATGGGTTTTGGCAAGTCGAAGGCGAAGCTCCTGAACGAGGCTCATGGCCGCGTGTCGTTCGATGACGTCGCCGGCGTCGAGGAGGCCAAGGAAGACCTCCAGGAGATCGTGGAATTCCTCCGCGACCCCCAGAAATTCCAGCGGCTCGGCGGTCGGATCCCGCGCGGCGTGCTGCTCGTCGGCCCGCCCGGCACCGGTAAGACCCTGATCGCCCGGGCGGTCGCGGGTGAGGCCAACGTGCCGTTCTTCACCATCTCGGGCTCCGACTTCGTCGAGATGTTCGTCGGCGTCGGCGCCAGCCGCGTGCGCGACATGTTCGAGCAGGCCAAGAAGAACGCGCCCTGCATCATCTTCATCGACGAGATCGACGCGGTCGGCCGCCATCGCGGCGCCGGCCTCGGCGGCGGCAACGACGAGCGCGAGCAGACCCTGAACCAGCTCCTCGTGGAGATGGACGGGTTCGAGGCCAACGAGGGCGTCATCATCATCGCGGCGACCAACCGCCCCGACGTGCTCGACCCGGCGCTGCTGCGTCCGGGCCGGTTCGACCGCCAGATCATGGTGCCGAACCCGGACGTCACCGGTCGCGAGCGCATCCTGCGGGTCCACGTCCGCAAGGTGCCGCTGGCGCCCGATGTCGACCTGAAGGTGATCGCCCGCGGCACCCCCGGCTTCTCGGGCGCCGACCTGATGAACCTCGTCAACGAGTCGGCCCTGCTGGCGGCCCGTCGCGGCAAGCGCATCGTCACGATGCACGAGTTCGAGGATGCCAAGGACAAGGTCATGATGGGCGCCGAGCGGCGCACCCTGGTGATGACCGAGGACGAGAAGCGGCTCACCGCCTATCACGAGGGCGGCCACGCCATCGTCGCGTTCAACGTCCCGGCCACCGACCCGGTGCACAAGGCGACCATCATCCCGCGCGGCCGTGCGCTCGGCATGGTCATGCAGCTGCCCGAGCGCGACAAGCTCTCCATGAGCTTCGAGCAGATGACCTCGCGGCTGGCGATCATGATGGGCGGCCGCATCGCCGAGGAGATGACCTTCGGCCGGGACAAGGTGACTTCGGGCGCCCAGTCGGACATCGAGCAGGCGACCCGGCTCGCCAAGATGATGGTGACCCGCTGGGGCTTCTCGCCCGAGCTTGGCACCGTCGCCTACGGCGAGAACAACGACGAGGTCTTCCTCGGCATGTCGATGGGCCGGCAGCAATCGGTTTCGGAATCGACCGCCCAGAAGATCGACGCCGAGGTCCGCCGCCTGGTCGAGACCGGCCTGGAGGAGGCCCGCCGCATCCTGGCCGAGCACAAGGACGACCTGGAGGCTCTGGCCCAGGGGCTGCTCGAATACGAGACCCTCTCGGGCGACGAGATCCGCAACCTGCTGAAGGGCCAGCCCCCGATCCGCGACGGCGGCGACGTGCCCCCGACCCCGGCCCGGGGCTCCTCGGTCCCCTCCGCCGGCCGCGGCCGCCCGAAGGAGAGCGACGGCGGCTTGGAGCCTCAGCCGCAGGCGTGAGCTAAACGGATGTGATGAGAGGGGCGCCGCGAGGCGCCCTTTTTTTATTAAGATTTTTTGCTCTTGGCGTCCCGCCGGATCAGGGCAGCGGTCGCCGAATCTCTCTCACTCGCAGAGGCTCGCGGACTCACACGGTGCTGGGGCGGGGATCCCCTCGCCCCGCTCGCGGGGAGAGGGCTTCGGCGACCTCGTCGTCGCCGAAGCGAGGCGGCAGCCGAAGGTGAGGGGGCGGTTCAGGACGCGCGCCTCGTTCTGAGCCACCCCCTCACCGCCGCTCCGGCTTCGCCTCTCGCTTCCCGCACGGACGACGAGGTCCGTGCGGGCCTCTCCCCGCGTGCGGGGAGAGGGGAACCCGCGCTTCGTCCTGCCTCGCCCCCCATGACAATCCGCCCCGCCTGTCCGTGAACACCCCCCGCAAGCTCGGCCGGAGGCTCGGCTCTCGGCGGCGAATCGGAAAGACCGGGGCCGGGATCTGTCTGAGCCGCGTACCCCATGGCGTTGTCCGTCTATCTCGTCGTCGGCCTCGGAGCCGCGGTCGCCGGGTTCGTGCAGGGGCTGTCGGGCTTCGCGTTCGGGCTCGTGGCTTTGTCGTTCTGGGCCTGGGTGATCGACCCGCAGCTGGCCGCGATCCTGGCGGTCGCCGGATCCCTGACCGGCCAGATCGTCGCCGCCGTCACGGTGCGGCGCGGCTTCGACCGGGCGCGTCTCGCGCCGTTCCTGCTGGGCGGGCTGGCCGGGGTCCCGCTCGGGGTGATGCTGCTGCCCCACCTCAATGCCGACTGGTTCAAGCTGCTGCTCGGCACCCTGCTGGTGGTCTGGTGCCCGGCGATGCTGCTCGCCAAGGACCTGCCGCGGATCACCACGGGCGGGCGGCTGGCGGATGCCGCCGTCGGCATGAGCGGCGGCCTGCTCGGCGGGCTCGGCGGCTTCACCGGCACGCTGCCGACCCTGTGGTGCGTGCTGCGCGGCTACGAGCGCGACGTGCAGCGCACGATCATCCAGAACTTCAACCTGGCGATGCTGGCCGTGACCATGCTGGTCTATCTCGGCTCCGGCCTCGTCACCCGCGCGGCCCTGCCGATGCTGGCCGTGGTGCTGCCCGCCATGCTGATCCCGGTCTTTCTGGGCACCCGGGTCTATGTCGGCTTGAGCGAGACCGCCTTCCGCCGGGTGGTGCTCGGCCTCCTGACAATCTCCGGCGTCACGCTGCTGGCGGCGGCGCTGCCGCGGGTGCTGTAGGGCAACGCCCCATTTCGACCGTCTTTGTCGCGGAGCACCCGGGGCAATCCAATCTGCTAAGGTCTGTCGGGCTACTCTATCGGCGCGTTGGCCGGACGAGAGGCCCGGCACCGGAGATCCTGATGGCGCGCAAGTATTTCGGAACCGACGGCATCCGGGGCCGGGCCAACGGGGTGATCACCCCGGAACTCGCCCTCAAGGTCGGGCAGGCGGCGGGCCTGGTGTTCCAGCGCGGCGACCATCGCCACCGGGTGGTGATCGGCAAGGATACCCGCCTGTCCGGCTACATGATCGAGACCGCGCTGATCGCCGGCTTCACCTCGGTAGGCATGGACGTGCTGCAGCTCGGCCCGGTGCCAACCCCCGCGGTGGCGATGCTGACCCGCTCGATGCGGGCCGATATCGGGGTGATGATCTCGGCCTCGCACAACGCCTTCGAGGATAACGGCATCAAGCTGTTCGGCCCCGACGGGTTCAAGCTCAACGACGCGATCGAGGGCGAGATCGAGGAGCTGATCGACGCCGAACTGCACACGCGGCTGGCGGGCTCCGCCGATCTCGGCCGGGCCAAGCGGATCGAGAGCGTGCATGCCCGCTACATCGAATTCGCCAAGCGCACCCTCCCCCGGCACGTGACGCTCGACGGCCTGCGCGTGGTGGTCGATTGCGCCAACGGCGCCGCCTACCGGGTCGCCCCCGAGACCCTGTGGGAACTCGGCGCCGAGGTGATCGCCATCGGCACCGAGCCGGACGGGTTCAACATCAACCGGGATGTCGGCTCCACCGCCCCGGCGGCCCTGGTCGCCAAGGTCCGCGAGCGCCGGGCCGATATCGGCATTGCCCTCGACGGCGACGCCGACCGGGTGCTGATCGTCGACGAGAAGGGCCACGTGGTCGACGGCGACCAGCTGATGGCGGTCGTCGCGCGCTCCTGGCAGGAGGACGAGCGGCTCACCCAGCCGGGGCTGGTGGCGACGATCATGTCCAATCTCGGCCTGGAGCGCTTCCTCGGCGGCCTCGGCCTGACCCTGGCCCGCACCGCGGTGGGCGACCGCTACGTGCTCGAGCACATGCGCGAGCACGGCTACAATCTCGGCGGCGAGCAATCCGGCCACATCATCATGTCGGACTACACCACCACGGGCGACGGCCTGGTGGCGGCGCTCCAGCTTCTGAGCGTGGTGCAGCGCCAGGGCCGGCCGGTGAGCGAGGTCTGCCACTGCTTCGATCCGCTGCCGCAGATCCTCAAGAACGTCCGCTACCGCTCCGGCCAGCCGCTCAGCCAGGACAGCGTGGTCAGCGCGATCGCCCAGGCCCGCGCCCGCCTGGGCAATGGCGGCCGCCTGGTGATCCGCCCCTCCGGCACCGAGCCGGTGATCCGCGTGATGGCCGAGGGCGACGACCGCGGCCTCGTCAACGAGGTGGTCGACGAGGTGGTCGAGGCCGTCACCAAGGTCGCGGCCTAAGATCCGGGATCCCAAAGGGCCCGCGGCCCTTTGGCGGGGTTCAGGGGCGGAGCCCCTGATGGCTGGATGATCACGCGTAGGCGGCGCGCAGGACCGCCGGTGCGGTGGTCCGCCAGGCCGCCAGCAGGGCGGCGCGCAGGGCCTCCTCCTCGCAGAGATCGAGGTCGAGATTGGTCCAGCCGCGCCGGCCCCAGGCGCCGTCCAGCGGCGTGAACAGGTCCGGCTCGGCCTCGCACAGCTCCGCCTGATCGGCGGGGGCCAGGCGCAGCACCACCCGGGCCTCCTCGACCCACAGGGTCGCGAACACCCGGCCGCCGACGCGGAAATCCGGGTTGCCGCGATGGGCGCCCGCCACCGTCTCCGGCAGCATCAGCGCCAGGATGCGCACGTCCTCGGGCAGCACCGCTCAGCCTGGCCCACGGGCGGATGTGTTCGTGATCGTACCGAGCGGTGCGGCCAAGACTAGCAAATCCCTCGTTGAGCTGCGGTTTTGCAGGCTGTAGCAGCCCGCAAGGCTAACATTTAACGTTAAGCCGGATTTAAGAGGTTCGATCCATCCTTCACCACGTCATCCGAGCCGGCTTGCCAAGCTTCCGGCACATGAGTCCAGTGAAGGAATCCTTATGGCCCGCTCCAAGCTGAACGCTTTGGTGCGCAGCCTGACGCTCGCGGCGAGCGTCGGCGCGCCCTGCCTGGCCGCTGCCGCGGACCTGCTGCCCCCGCCTCCGCCGCCGCCCCCCCCGCCCCCGATCGAGGTCGGCGGCGGCTGGTACCTGCGCGGCGATGTCGGCGCCAGCGTCTACACGCGGCCGAAATACACCGAGGCCTACGATTACACCGGCTACCCGGACGCCAACCGCGCGTTCGGCAACGAGATCGGCGGCGGCGGGTTCGCGGGCGTCGGCGTCGGCTACCAGTTCACCCCGTTCCTGCGCGGCGATGTGACCGGCGAGTACCGCTACTCCACCGGCCTGCGCGGCAGCGAGTATTACAAGGGCCCCGAGTTCGACAACGGCCTCGGCTCCTACGGGGTCAACAAGTCGACCAGCAACTTCGATTCCGCGGTGGTCCTGGCCAACGCGTATTTCGACCTCGGCACCTGGTACGGCATCACGCCGTTCATCGGCGGCGGCGTCGGCTACGCCTTCAACCACATCTCGGGCTACTCGACCAACCAGCAATTCACCAGCCCGAGCTACGCCTACGATTACGGCAATCCGATCTACGACTGCAAGTGCGGGCAGGCGTACTACAACTACGCGCCGGTCTACGACAGCAACGGCAACCCGGTGTACAACACCAACAGCGGCAGCAAGTTCTACAAGAGCAAGACCAGCGGCAGCTTCGCCTGGGCGCTGCATGCCGGTCTCGCCTACGACGTGAGCGACGCCCTGAAGATCGAACTGGCCTACCGCTACCTCAACCTCGGCAAGGCCGAGACCGGCCCGGGCTTCGTGCCGTGCTGCACCGGCAGCCTGCAGGCGATCAAGGTGAAGGACATCGAGGCGCACGACGTGAAGATCGGCCTGCGCTACTACCTCGGCGGCCTGGTCGCGGCGCCGCTGCCGCCGCTGATGCCCGAGCCGATCCCCGGCCCGCTGGTGCGCAAGTACTGATTTTTCCCCAACGACTCTGACGGCAGACGGCGCGGATCCTCTCCGCGCCGTTTTTTTTCGTTTTGTGGCCGGGGCTCGGTGGATGCACAGAGCAGAATTGGGCCGCCGGATAGTTCTTACCGGGCCGCGATGATCGAATCGGGATATCGGGAAGGACCCTAAAATAACGGACGCTTAAGGTTACCCATCTATCACTGCATCGAGGCCCGAGCCGCCGTCCGTCTCGCAGTCCCAGGACGATCCCGATGCGTACCGTCACCTTGCCGCTGCTGGCGATCCTCGGCCTCTGCGGCGCGAGCACAGCCCGGGCCGCCGACCTGGATTACGATTACCTGCGCGGCGCCGATTACGACCCGGTCCCGGCCCCGGTGGTGGACTGGAGCGGCGTGTATGTCGGCGGCCATGGCGGGTATACGTCGGGTGGCCTGGCGCAGCGCAACGCCCTGCAATCGACCCTCGCGCAGTACTTCAGCTACCGCGATATCGAGAGCGAGTTCGGGGTCTCGAAGATCCTGTCAATGCCGGGAACCCGCGTGAAGAGCGCGAGCTTCGGCGCGTTTGCGGGCTACAACGTTCAGTTCGACGAGATCGTCCTCGGGATCGAGGCCGACTACACGCACGCGGACCTGAACAGCTGGTCCACCAACGGCATCAGCCGGATCATGACGACGGCCGGAGGCAATTCCGAGACGGTCAACCTCTCGGGCACGTCGAACACGCGGATCGACGATTACGGCAGCATCCGCGCCCGGGCCGGCTACGCCTTCGGCAACCTGCTCCCCTACGTCACGGGCGGCCTCGCGGTCGGCCGGGTCACGATCAACGACACCGTCGCGGTCCAGAATTACGGCTACAGCGCCACGACCTATGCGGCCAACCAAGCCCTGACCACGGGCCTGCCGGCGGCCGTCTACAATCACGGCTATGCCAGCTTCAACCAAAACTTCCCGCTGAACCGGTCGACCCCGGCCGGACAGGGCGCCCAGACTATTCCGAACGCTCCGACCACGCTGTCGGCCAACGCCAAGACCAAGACGATCGGCGGCGTGGCCCTCGGGTTCGGCCTCGAATACGCGATCACGCCCAACATCCTGCTGCGGGGCGAGTATCAGTACGTGCTGTTCCAGAGCTTCAACGGTCACCGTGCCGAGCTGAACACGATCCGCGGCGGCGCCGCCCTCAAGTTCTGATCGTCCCGATGCCGGCCGGATACCGACCATGACCCAGCGCCGCCCCGCCCGACCGCCGCCGCTCGCCTGGATCGTGCTGCTGGCCGCCCTCGTCCCGGCCCCGGCCTCCGCCTGGCCGGAGGATCGCGGCTTCGATCCACCCCGACTCCGGCGCGTCGTCCGCGTGCGGCCCGAAGCGTCGGCCGTGCCGCCGCCCGTGATCGTCCGGGGCTACCTGCCCCGCAACCACAACGTCCCGATGTACAACGAGCCGCCCCGCCGCGGGCCGGCTTGGTGAATGAGGCCGTGCCGCTGCTCCGGATCGGGCTGCTGCCGGGAATGCCTCTGAGGCCTTTTGGCGGGTGTTCCCATTCGCGACCTCATCCTGAGGTGGCGTAGCGGAGCGAAGCCCTCGAAGGAGCCCTCCAGCCAGCCGCGCGATTCCTGGAGAGCTCCTTCGAGGCCCAGCGATCTTTGATCGCCGGGCACCTCAGGATGAGGGAAGAGCTTGGATATCCGTCGTCTACGCCGCGTCTCTCACCGCCGTTGCGCGCGTGACAGGCGGACGCGGTCGCGAACAGACGGCCCGTTCCGTCGGCTACCGATCCATTCCTCTGGTCTGAGGCGTGTCCGGCATGTCGTCACCGTCCTCGGGAGGCACATCCGGAGCGTTCCGCACGCGTGCGATGGCGGATCGTACATCCGACCGCGCGGCCCGCTCTTCGAGGTGGGCGACCGGCTCTTCGGCAGGACGGCTCATATCGACACGCTGAGCGATATCTTACTTGTGTCGTGCACCCCATAACGGCGCGTTGACGGGCCGCTAAGTCTTTGTTGTTCGACCGGCCCGCACCGCATTAGGATGTGCCGTTCAACCCAATAAGCACGTCAAGCTCGGGGGGGCTCACCCCATAAGCGCGTGATGCCCGTTTGACGGGGCAGCGCGCTGGCGGTCTCTCCTGAGGCGATGCGGAAATCTCAGCGTCCGAAGCCGCAGACCCGTTCGGCGATCCGCGCATTGTAGAGTTCGCGGACGGTCTGCCTGAACCGCGGCAGCTCCTTCTCGGCGAGGCAGAACGTCGGACGCCCGTCCACGAGGAACCTGCGCATCTCGACACGCTACCCATCCAGCGTCGGCTCGCCGAGAAGCTCACGGCTCTGGGACAGGCTCCTAGAGCGTGTTATGAACCTGTCATCAATCGTTCGGCCTGTTTCAGCATGAGACAGACGAAGGCGACCCTGTGAAGTCCTGCCAGCGTGCTGGCATAACGCTCGTAATCCTTGACCAGGCGCCGACAGCGCGTCGCCCAGGCGAAGGACCGCTCCACCACCCAGCGACGCGGCAGCAGGACAAATCCGCGCTTGGCCTCGGGCGCCTTGACTACCTCCAGGGCGATACCGTGCGCCTGGGCCGCGTCCGCCGCCCGCGCGCCGGTGTAGCCCTGATCGACGAAGCCCGTCTTGACGCTTCCGTCCGTCTCCGCCTGCATCGCGCCGGTCAGGCGATCGACCTCGCCGCGATCGTCGGCATCGGCCGGGGTGACGTGCAACGCCACCACGTGGCCTGGCGTGTCTACCGCCAGATGCACCTTCGAACCGCGCTTGCGCTTGGCCCCGTCGTAGCCCGGCCGCTCTCGGGCGAGGACCGCAGCGTCCGGCTGTCCAGGATCACCGCCGACGGCTCCGGCTTGCGATCCCCTGCCATCCGTAGAACCGCCTGCAGGTCCCCGGCCACATCGGTGAAGCACGCCGCCGCCAGCCAGCGCTGCGTCTGCTGGTACACCGCCGCCCACGGCGGAAGGTCGTGCGGCATGAACCGCCACGGCGCCCCCGTCTTCACGATGAACCGCAGGCCGTTGAACACCTCCCGCAGCTCGTGTCACGCTGACCCGAACTCTCCCGCAGCAGCGCCAGATACGGCGCGACCAGCGCCCATTCCTCATCGGACACGTCAGATGGATAGCCGGCACGACCTGCGCTCATGCCCGAAAACGCAAACCTCACCCATTCAGTTCATAACAGCCTCTAGGAACCATAGGCTGGGCTGGTTTGAAGCATAGGATCGACATCGGAAGGGCGCGAAGGGAATGCTTCGCGCCCTTTGCCATTTTTTGTCGCTGACAACACAGAATCGCATATCAAATTGTCTGCATTCGCAGTCGATCACATGCGCCACTCGGATGCTTCATGGGAGCGCTGTTTGACGCCCGCAGGCATATGGCCAAAAATCGGTCTGCAGACGCTGTCCGAGCAGGCCATGGCGCAGCCAGATGCCTTCACCGTCCCAGAATGTCATTCGGAAACCAGTTCCCGTGGAAGCCCGGCGGGATCCGGTGCCCGAGATGGACCGTGGCGACGGGCGGCGCCTCGAACGCGCGCGCGTCGAGGATGGTGAAGTCCGTCGTGTCGCGCGCCGTGTCGATGACGAGCCCGACGAGCCACCCTTCGTCCTCGCCGGCCTCCGGTCGCGCCGGTACGAACACGAACTCCCCCGGGACGCGGTCGGCGCCGAAGTCGTGTACGCGCCGCTCCCCTGTCGCCAGGTCGTGCTTGTAGATCTGCCTCGCGCCGACGAGTTGTGTGTTGCCGTCGGCGGGGACCGAGACCGTGTAGGGGTAACGGTGGGGCCGCCCGAAGCGGCGCTCGTCGATCCGGGGAAACTCCTGCGCCGTGGGGTCGATCACCCGCCGGTCGACGGTCCCCGTCTTGGGGTCGGCGGTCCAGCGCTCCAGCCGGCCCGGTGCGTCGAGGCCGCCGTCGGCCGAGGCGAACACCGTCTCGTAGGCGACCACGTCGAGGACCACCCGCCCGTGCGCGTCGTCGTAGGCGTTGGCGACGTGGAAGACGAAGCACGGCTCGACTGCGCACCACACGATGTCGGCGGCCGTACCGTGCCTGGGCAGCAGGCCGACGCGGGCGCGGTGGGCGGGGTTCCAGCGGAACGGGAAGCGGTGGCCGGCTAGCACCGCCCGCATCGAGAAGGTGAGGGGAAGGTCCAGCGTCACCGCGAAGCGCGCCGTGATCGCGCAGTCGTGGATGCAGGGGCCGTGCTCGACGCAAATCGGCACGTCGCGCACGACCCGGCCCGCGGGCGAGACGACGACGTGGCGCACGCGGTCCCAGACGCGGCCGTCGTAGGCGATGGCATGTGTCTCACCGGTCTCCGGGTCGCGATGCGGGTGCCCGGTGAAGGAGCCGGCGAGCGTGCCGTCGAACGGATCGTAGCGCTGCGTTTCCAGGTCCTCGGACAGCGCGACGGGGTAGCTGCCAGCCTCGACCACGGCGAAGGCGCGGCCGCCGATCGCGACGACGTTGGTGTTGACGGTGTCGTCGCCTCGGCGCGGCCCCGGGGCGGCAGGCCGGCCGAGCGCCGCGGACGCCGCGCGCGACCCGATCCAGCGGTTGCGGTACCACAGCGCCCTGCCGCCTTCGATGCAGAGACCGTGCACCATGCCGTCGCCCAGGAACCAGTCGTGGCCGCGCGTCGTCGGGCGGGCAGGGTTGGCCCCCATCTTGAGGTAGCGCCCGTCGAGCCCCGCCGGGATCGTCCCGGTCACGGACAGGTCCCGCAGGGTCAGCTCCTCGCGCATCGGCGCGTGGACGCCGACCGCGAAGGGGTGCTGCGTCCCCGGCAGGCGTCGCCGGTTGCAGGCCGCCACCAGGGCAACGAGGCCCTCGGCGGCGGTGCGCAGGATCGACTCGACAGGGTTCGGCATCGGTGGTGGTCTCGGGGCGGTGCGGGAGGAGCGAGGGCCATCATGACGCGGGGCGCTCCCCGTCACCGGACGAGGACGACGGCCCTGCCTGCGTGGGACGGCTCGGCGATCTGGCCGACGATGTATCCCGCCACGTCTGCCCGGGCGATCAGGCCGTTGCGCCACGTCGACGGCTCGGTCATCGCCCGGTAGCGGCCCATGGCGGCGCCGCTCGTCAGGATACCGGGCCGCACCAGCGTCCAGGCGAGGCGGCTGCGGCGGATGCGCATCTCCTGAGCGTCCTTGTCGTCGTAGGCGCGCCCGAGCATCAGGCGGAACGGCAGCCGCTGCAGTGGGCCGATCGCGTCGCGGCTGTCCCCCGCTCCGAAGCCGGTCACCGCGATGAGCCGATCCACCCCGGCCCGCTCCATCGCGGGCACGAGCAGGTTTGTGGCATCCGAGAACAGGCGTACGGGACCGAGGAGGTCCCGCGTCGGCACGCCGAGCGCCTGCACCACCACGTCGACCCCGTCGAGGGCGCGACCGACGTCGCCGGCGTTCAGCGCGTCGCCCGTGAACCGCTCTAATCCATCGCCTGGCAGGTCGATGCCGGCGGCCGAGCGGGCGAAGGCACGGACCCGGTGCCCCGCCGCGAGGGCCGCCTTGGCCGTCTCCAGGCCGACGCCCTTGCTGGCGCCCAGGACGAGGACATGGGCCATGCGAACTTCCTCACCGTCGCGGATCTGCACACAAGACCCGACCGCGGGCTCGCGCGCCATGTGTCCGCTTGACCGCGGCCGCCCGGGACACCGCGTGGCGTGGCGGGCGGGAACGGTACGCGGCCGTGGGCCTTGAGCAGGCGGACTCGCCCGCCTGGACCCGCGACAATGGACACGTTCCTCTACTACGCGCTCACCCTGGTCGAATCGGTCCTCGGTGTCTTCGGGATCCGGGCGCTGTACGAGCAGCCGCGCTACGCCGTGGTCGAGCGGCTCGACCGCGGGGTCGAGGTCCGGGCCTACGACGCACGCCTCGCCGTAGAGACTAACGCCCAGGGACAAGGTGACGGCGAGGCGTTCGGTCGGCTGTTCCGATACATTGCCGGCGCGAACCGGGACGGTAGCCGCATCGCGATGACGGCGCCGGTGGAGGTCGGCAGGCGGCGCATCGCGATGACGGTGCCGGTCGAGCGGGGCGCGGTGGACACGATGAGGTTCTACCTGCCCCGCACGGTCGCTGCAGAGGGCGCGCCCGAGCCGACGGAAGCGGGGGTGCGCTTGGTCCACATCCCGGCCGAGCGGATGGCGGCGCTGCGCTTCTCGGGCGGCGCCACGCCCGAGGCGAGGACCGAGCAGGGGCGCATTCTTGGCGAGGTGCTGGCCACGTCTTGCAAAGCCACCGGTCCGGTCGTCTTCCTCGGCTACGATCCGCCGTTCGCGATCCCGATCCTGCGGCGCAACGAGGTCGCGGTGCGATTACCTCCCGACTGACCGTTAACCGCCCTGGTCTGCCGCGGCTCCAGCGAGTCTCAACTCGTAGGCTAAGTTCGGACGTACCGCTCCGCGCCCACTGTGGCCCTTCAGCCGGATCTGGCAGCATCCCAGAAGCGGGACGCTGCCTCAGCGGACGTTCCAGGTCTGGATCGCGCCACGAGCAGACATCAGCCCACCGTCCTACAGCGGACATTCAGTTTCTAGTTAGCATCCGTCCGGTGTCGACCCAACACAGTCGTTCACGTGCGGCCGTGCGGATCCCAAAAGCGGACGTATGCTCTTCTGCTACTATGGCAGAGACGAGGCTTAGACTGTCCTCCTGATCTGATCGACAACATCCGGCAACGCGATGTGATGGTTCGAGCCGGCCGGAATGCAATCGATGCGGGGCGTCAGCGGCTGTACGACGGACGGCTCTCGATGTGTACGCGGATATCGGAAAGATCACGCTCGGAAGGGTTCTCGACCACCGCCTTGCGGATCACCGGAACCGCATTCTCGTGGTAGGCGAGACTGACATGTTCGGTGACCGAAAAGGTAATCCTGATGACGTCCTGCTTCCCCGGAACCGTGGCAGGCACGTCGATCTCGGCGGTCATGGTACAATCCAACGGCTGGTGAAATACTCGTTTTGCTTGTACCGGGCGAGCTTGGTTCCGACTTCGTCACAAAGTTCTCCGAACGCGTCACGCGTCACGTTGAACTCCGCGTCATTGATATAGCCCGTTACGTAACAGACATCCTGATACTCGCCCTTGATGCGATTTCGCATCTTGATGCGGGTGGTCACAAGGGCTGTTTCGAGGGGGCGGTTTTTGTAGAGCGCCGTGCCGTAGTCGAGCACGTGGGTTTCCAGAGACATGAACTCCCAGCGATCGTTGCGCTGTTCCCGGTAATGCTCCGCGAGCTTCGGATAGAGCTGGCTAAAGCTGACGGTCTGCACACCGGTGGCGAAGGCACGGGCATCGTCACCGAGTGTCTGCTCGAAGAACCGAGCTCGCTCGCCGTACTGCGCGCGCAGCGCCTGTTCCTGCGCGGCACGGCGAACGCCTTCTTCGTTCGCCTTGATCTGATCGAGTTTCCTGCGGTCGTCGAGCTCGCGCTGCCGCTTGAACTGCTGCTCGGCGCTGCGCGTCTTGTCCTGCTCGATCGAGTCCCGGGTCTGTGCGACCTCCGCCGCTTCGATCCAGAGCGGGAGGTAGCGATGGATGATCCCATCCCGGTTCATGGCTTCGTCGAGTGCGGCGAGATCGGCGGCAGCGGCGTAGACCGCGCCGCACTCGCTCCTTTTCACCGCGATGAATGCGCCATCGGCCGACGTCGCTGTGGCCACGGGCTGACCCGGCAGTTCGTCGGTGATCCGGTCATTCAGGCGGGTCAGGATCGCCGCGTGGACTTCGGCATCCGCCGACGGCACCCGGCATAGTACGCTCGAACCGTTGGGTACGACGACGAGGCCGAAGCCGTCTGCAGTCTTACTACGAACCTTGGCCTCGACCTCGTTCGCCTTGGCCGCTTCGGCCTGCTTGACCGCCGCTAAAGCGCTCGCGTCTATCACGTTGAGGCGCGCGAACAGGTTGCCGTTGACGGCATCCACCAAGCTGATCACCCGGTTGACGGGCTCACGCAGAAGGCGTTCTCGTTCGGCGAAGATGAGATCTTGGCTAACGAGATCGTTCGCGCCGCATGATGCGAGTGGCAGGTCAAGCTTGGCTCCCAGTGCAGCGCTGCGGTCGCGGATCTGACGGTTCATGAACACGTCAGAGAGCGGGGCGTGATACAGGCAGGCGGCGGCGCGCCCATCCTCGAATACCAACTCGCCGCGCAGGTTGCGGACGACCGATGGGGCCTTGCCGCTGTCGTTATACAGGATGATCAGGTCGCCGCGGTCACCATCCATAAGGAAACGGCTTTTCGTCGTGACTGCCCGGGCGAGCCGTGCTGCCTCGTCGATGCGGATGCGCTTCCCAGCATAGGCGTCCGCCAGCTCCCCAAGCCGGGTATCGGAAGTCTCGGGCGCGATGCTCGCGACCTCGGCGACGAAGCCGCTGAGGAACGTCTGAAGATCCTGCGGGATGCCACCCTTGAGGGTCGATTCGGCCTCGGCCTGATCACGCTTGAGGCGGTCGACGAGCGCAATCCGGCTACGCGCGGCTGCATCACGCTCGCGCCGACGCTCGTCCTGCTCGCGATCGCGCTGCTTCGTAGCCTGCTGCTCCGTCAACACTGCTTGCGCCTTGCCGACTGTTTCGGGCGTGATCCAGATCGGCAGATAGCGGAATGTGATCCCGTCGCGGGTAAGACCCTTCACCAGCGTAGCTAAGTCCTTGGCAGTGCCATAGGCAGCCCCGCACTGCCCGCGCTTGATCGACAGAAAGGCTCCCTCAGCGTTCGCGGTCACCGTTGTCGTCACACCGCGCAATTCCGCTCTCAGCAATGCCTCGTAGGGCTGCAAAAGCTGATCGTGGAGAATCTTTTCTCCGGTCGCGATCCGGCAGATCGTACGGGACCCGGGGCCAAAAGCGAGGACGGCCAAGCCATTCGAGATTCCGCGAGCGATTTCGCTCTCGGCCTCGGCTGCTCGGATCCCTTCTGCCTGACGTGCGGCCTCGATGTCCGACTTCGGCACCGTGCCGCCGAGGGTGAATACGCCCGTGTCGACGGCCGAGGCGATGGTCTGGAACCCCCCAATGTGCGCGCGCAGAGCGCCGCGCTCGAAGACCACGAGATCGGCGCTCTGCTGCTGCGCGCCGCTGCATGGGGGCAGAGTCTCCTTGACCGGTGCACCGAGGCTGTGCGCCTTGGCGACCAACTGCTCCAGGGCGATGCGGTCGCTCGGCGCTTCGGGCACCGCGCAGGCGACAGTGCGCTCGGGGTCGAACACGAGGTTGCCGTCGAGACCGCGCACGACGGCGACCGCGCGGGGCGAGCTATTGTAGAGCAGCAGCAGATCGCCGGGGTCGCCTTCTACGAGGAAGCGGTTCTTGTCGGTGACAGCGCGCTGGATTGCCTCGGCCTCCCGCACCCTTGGCTCGATTTGGGAGAAGCGCTGCTGAAGCGCCTCGGCGGCCTTGGGCAAATCCTTTGGCGCAGCGCCGTCGAACTGCTGGACTAGCACGGCGAGCTCCGGCCGGAGGTCCTCTGGCACGGGGCCGGCCAGGAGGGCCTCGACGCGCTTGCGCTGCTCGTCGATCTGGCGCTGTGCCTGCAGGCGCGTGCCACGATCCCGCTCCTCGACACCGAGATCCGTGAGGTAGTTCTCGTAGCGCCGTGCGACGGCATCGATGCGCGCGGGGAGGCTTGGATCGGTGATGAGGGAGACGTTCGGCGCAGGGGTCGAACCGCGCCCAAGCTTGGCGGCGAGCCCATCGCCGAGAAAACCAGCGGCGTCCATGCCTTCGGCCTCGGCGAACGCCACGAGTGCTTTGCGTGTCACACCGCCGTAGACGCCGTCCGCGGTCGCGTCGGCGGGGAGATAGCCGGCGTTACGCAATGCCTCCTGAAGGCGAACATGATCTTCCAGCGACCGAGCAATCTCCTGTCGGGCCGAGGCCGGCCCTTCACGACCGACGCGGGCGGACCAAGCATCCCGCTGACGCTGGTAGGTTGCGGCGATACAGGGGATGGCCTTCCGAACTGCCGCCGTGATCTTGCCTATCTCCGGGATTCGACAGGACGCAAGCGTGCGCTTCACGAGGTCGTTCGAAGCCTCCTTGAGCTCGGCCGCGGCTTCCGGGTGAAGCTGACGGAGCGCGTAGAACGCCCGGGCCATGTCGAGATCGACGCGCCGCAGCCCGCCATCCTCGCAGATCAGCATGGGGAGGGGCGTATTCGCCCGCTCGCAGTCGAACGAGGGGCCGAGGTCGCGCGCCGGACCCACTGTCTTTGTCGGTGAGGCTGGCCGGGGTGGTTCGGAAACCGTAACGGCGTCCTTGCGCAGGTCGGCCAGACGCTTGCGCAGTCCATCGGCCACATCGGCCTTCGTGCGGGCTTCCGCCTGCGCACGCAGTCCGCTCATCCGATCGAGCGCGGCCATGCGCAGGGCTTCGGCCTGAGACAGCGCGCTTAACCCGCCGATCTCCCGATTGAGTGACTCGGTATCGGGCGCGGATGGTCCGGTGCGTGCACCGAGCTGCTGGTCGATGCGGCTCTGGATCCGGGCGATCTCGGACCGGACAACAGGGGATGGATCCCGCTGGTAGGCTGTCAGCGATCCCTTGAGCACCTGAAGCTGCTCGGCGCGTCCCTGCGCCTCCGCGCGGGCCCGGCGCGTCTCACGCGCCTCGCCAGTCTCGACATCGGCAACGATGATCCGGGTGCCCGAGAAATGAAGGTCGATCGCCTCCCGCGCTTCAACGGGTTGGACGTGGCCATCACCATTGCGGTAGGCGAACGTCTGGTTGCAGGTCGTCGTGATCGACCATCCGCTATCGTCCGACACCGTGCAGCTATAACCGCGCCGGAAGTTCGGTTCGGTAAAGCGTCGGCATTGAGCGAACACCGCGCTCAACCGTCCATCGTCCGGACCAATGCCGCGCTGGGTCAGACCGGCGATGTCAGCATTCTGGCGGGCAAGAGCTCGATCGAGACACGAGCGATCAGCACTTGGTAGTCGTGCCCAAGCCTCGCGTGCCGCTTGCGCTTGAGCGGCACCGATCAGGGTTCCGAAGATATCGATCGGCGAGATCTGCGCGCGGGCTTGGCCTGGAAAGGAGGCGGCTGCCGCCAGCAGAAACCCACACCATCTTCCCCGGGCCATGGCCGTACCCTGCAGCTTCGTTTTAAGTTTTGTCGCCGGTTCCGATTCCCTATTCAAGGCTGCAAAAGACACGCAGCGCGGGTTTGTGGTGCGATCGTAAACCGGTAAAGCACTTAGGTTGGCGCATCCAAGCCACACTTCTGGCAATGACCGGCGAAAGATTAAATGGCCGCACTGGTCGAAGCCTCAGGTTAGCCGAGCTTCGCTTCACAACGGTCCGGTGGACGAGAGTGTCCGCACGCTATCTGAGGCGGTCACAGGCATAACCCCGGATGGAGCAGCTCATCGATGGAGAGTATTCCGGCTCCTAAGCCTAGGCTGCGAGGTCCGCTTTCGACGATACAACGCCAAGAGCGGACTGGCGGCTTTCCACCCAACCCAGCCGTAGGCCGCACCTCTCGTCAGCCTGGAAGCGGACCTTCCCAGGGCTCACACTGGGCCGAAGGCGGCCACGGAACGTCACGGTGCGCCTGGTTGCGTAGCGTGCCCTTATGCGAATGTCGCGTTCAAGCGGGGAGGTCGACGCGGCTTGCGCTTTGAGTCCGGTCCTCACTTTCTCAAAACTTACTTCTGCGACGTCAGGATAGGGGCCGAGACCTTGACGGGTCGCGACGGCCTAGCGTGGCACGCGCTGACCGAGCTTCCGCCGCCAGAACTCATGGAGCGGCCGCTTGATCTATCCTCAATGCGTTGACCCACAGAACGACGGCCCGCGTCCGGCCGTCAGGATTGCTGAACCGGTGCGGCCGATGGCTGGCGAAGCGGAAGCTGTCGCCAGTTGCAAGCTCCAGCGTGCGGGCTTCGACGATCAGGGTCATGCGTCCCTCCAGCACCAAGCCGGCTTCCTCGCCATCGTGGCTGAACAGCTCCTCGCCGGTGCTGGCCTTCGGCTCGAGCACCATGTGGAACAGGCTGAGGCTCTGCGTTCCCCCCACGGGCGTCAGCAACTGCTTGGTGATTCCGGCGCGCCAGAGCTTGAGTTCGGCCCGGTCCCGCTCGAATACGACGATCGGGTCGGGGTCCTTCTCGGACGGGGCCGCCTCGAACAGGCCGCCGATCCCGGTCTGGAGGGTATCGGCGAGCAGCGCCAGGACACGCAGCGACGGCGAGGACAGGCCGCGCTCGACCTGACTGATGAAACCGATCGACAGCCCGGTGCTGGCCGCAACCTTCTCCAGGGACAGGTGCCGCTCCTGGCGCAGGGCGCGCAGCCGCTGGCCCACGGCCCGGTCCACCGGATCGGCGGGCATCGCTTCGACTTTGGGCCTGCTCACCGCAGCGTCATCCTGGAGACTCCGTAGCATCTTCATGCACGTGAAATCACCTTGCGTCGAGTTCAGAACCGTGCGGTAATCTTCACAGATATGAAAACGCAAGAGCGATAGCGCCGCGCCGCGCTATGCCAGTGTCGAGGATCCGCGCCATGAGACGCCTGCTTCCGAGCCTGGGCCTGAGCCTCGCCCTGTTGATCGCCGGCCCGGCCAGGGCCGAGCCGCCCCTGCGGGTCGGCGCGACGCCCACCGGCCTGCCGTTCACCTTTCTCGACACCAAGACCAACTCGATCCAGGGCGTCATGGTCGACCTTGTGAACGCGGTCGGCAAGGAGGCCGGCTTCGCCGTCGCGGTGGAACCGCTGCAATTCTCGACGCTGATCCCGGCGCTCACCGCCTCGAAGATCGACATCATCTCGGCGGCGATGTTCATCACGCCCCAGCGCAAGGAAGTCGTGGCCTTCTCGGCGCCGGTCTACAGCTACGGCGAGGGGCTGATCGTCCCGAAGGCCGACACGAAGGACTACACGTCCTTCTCCGACCTGAAGGGCGAGACCGTGGGCGCCCAGGTCGGCACCGCCTTCGTCGAGCCGCTGAAGAAATCCGGCCTGTTCGCCGAGGTGAAGATCTACGACGCGATCCCGGACATCATCCGCGACGTGAATTCCGGACGGCTGAAGGCCGGCTTCGCCGACGCCCCGATCCTGGCCTACTACGTCAAGCAGGGGATGTTTCCCGGCGTCCGGCTGGTCGAGACCCTCAAGCCGAGCGTCGTCGCCGCGGTGGGCATCAGCGTGCGCAAAGCCGACACCGCCCTGCTCGCCAAGATCGACGCCGCGCTCGCCAAGCTGAAGGCCGACGGAACCCTCGAGAAGATCCTGACGAAGTGGGGTCTGCCGCCCTCCGCCGACCGGTCCTGAGCTGCATGCGCGAGTTCCTTGCCGACGCGCAGGATTATCTGCCGATCCTGTTCCAGGGCGTGCAGCTCACGGTCCTGATCACCCTGGCTTCCCTGGTGGTCTCGACCGTGCTCGGCCTGTTCTGGGCGGTGCTGCGGGTCTCGGGCATCGCCGTGCTGGCCGGCTTCAGCGCGGTGATGATCAACATCCTGCGCGGTATCCCGATCATCGTGCAGCTGTTCTACATCTACTTCGTGCTGCCGGATTTCGGCCTGTCGCTTACTGCGGTCCAGGCGGCGATCATCGGGCTCGGCATCGCCTATTCGGCCTACCAGGCCGAGAACTTCCGGGCCGGCATCGAGGCGGTGGACCGTGGGCAGGTCGAGGCGGCGCTCTCGATCGGCATGGGCTGGTGGATGACCATGCGCCGGGTGATCCTGCCGCAAGCGGTCAAGATCGCGCTGCCGCCCTACGGCAACATCATGATCATGATGCTCAAGGATTCGTCGCAAGCCTCGACCATCACGGTCGCGGAACTGGCCCTGCAGGGCAAGCTCATCGCCTCCTCGACCTTCAAGAACTCCAGCGTCTACACGATGGTGGCGCTGATGTACCTGGCGCTGAGCCTGCCGCTGATCCTCCTGGTGCGCCACCTCGAAGCGAAGGGGCGCCACCGGTGATCGTCCTCCAGGATGTGCACAAGCATTACGGCTCACTGGAGGTGATCAAGGGCGTCTCGGCCGAGGTCACCAAGGGCGAGGTGGTCTGCATCATCGGGCCGTCAGGCTCCGGCAAGTCAACCCTGCTGCGCTGCATCAACGGGCTCGAAGCCTATGACGGCGGCGAGATCCGGGTCGACGGCCAGCGCGTCGACCGGGACAAGCGCAGCATCCAGACGGTCCGGACCCGCGTGTCCATGGTGTTCCAGCGCTTCAACCTGTTCGCCAACCGGACCGCGCTGGAGAACGTCGTCGAGGGGCCAATCCACGTGAAGCGGGAGCCCCGCGCCGAGGTCGAGGAGCGGGCGAGGGCCCTGCTCGCCCGGGTCGGCCTCGCCGGCAAGGAGCACGCCCGGCCCGACGCGCTGTCCGGCGGCCAGCAGCAGCGCGTCGCCATCGCCCGGGCCCTGGCCATGAGGCCCGAGGCGATCCTGTTCGACGAGCCGACCTCGGCGCTCGACCCCGAGCTGGTCGGCGACGTCCTGCGGGTGATGCGCGGGCTGGCGGACGAGGGCATGACCATGATCGTCGTGACCCACGAAATCGGGTTCGCCCGGGAGGTCGCCGACCGCGTGCTGTTCCTCGACGGCGGACGCCTGGTCGAGCAGGGCCCGGCCGCCGAGATCCTCAACCGTCCGCAACACCCGCGCACCCAGGACTTCCTGCAGCGCGTGCTGCATCCGCTCTAGGGATCACCGTGGCCGAACCGTTTCCCCTCGCGCCGTCGCTCTGGGCCACCACCGCGCCGCCCGGCCCCGAGACGCCGCAGCTGACCGACTCCGGGCAGGCGGACGTCGTGATCGTCGGAGGCGGCTTCTGCGGCCTCTCGACCGCCCTGCACCTGGCCGAGCGCGGGATCCGGCCGGTGGTGCTGGAGGCCCGCGAGGTCGGCTTCGGCGGCTCCGGGCGCAACGGCGGTCAGGTCATCCCGGGCCTGAAATACGATCCCGCCGACCTCGTCGCCAAGTTCGGGCGCGAACGCGGCGAGCGGCTCGCGCGCTTCGCCGGAAGTACCGCCGATACGGTCTTCGACCTGATCGCCAAGCACGCCATGGACGTGCCGCACCGGCGCGCGGGCTGGATCCAGGGCGCCCATACCGAGGCCGGGCTCGCCGAGGTCGCGCGCCGGGCGGAGCAATGGGCCGGCCTCGGTGCGCCGACCCAGGTCCTCGACAAGGCCGAGACCGATCGGCTGCTCGGGACGGAGCGATACCTCGGCGGCTGGCTCGACGGCCGCGGCGGTGCGGTCCAGCCGCTGAGTTACGCCCGCGGCCTCGCCCGTGCGGCGCTGAAGGCCGGCGCCGTCATCCACGGGGACAGCCCGGTGACCGGCCTGTCCCGCAACGGGTCGACCTGGACCGTCACCACCGCGCAGGGCGCGCGGCTCTCCAGCGAACGGGTCGTTCTGTGCACCAACGGCTATACGGACGGCCTATGGCCCGGGCTCGCGCAGACCGTGATCGCGGCCAATTCCTTTCAGGTCGCCACGAAACCGCTCTCGGACAACCTGCGCCGCTCGATCCTGCCGGAGGGGCAGGTTTCCTCGGACACGCGTAAGCTGCTGCTGTATTTCCGCCTCGACCATACCGGCCGCCTGCTGATGGGCGGCCGCGGCCCGTTCCGCGAGCCGCGCAGTCCCCGGGACTGGGCGCATCTCGAGCGCATCGTCGGCAAGCTATTCCCGCAGCTCGACGGGGTCGCGTTCGACCATCGCTGGTGCGGCCGCGTAGCGATCACGCAGGATTACCTGCCTCACCTCCACGAGCCCGCCCCCGGGCTCCTCATCGACATCGGCTGCCAAGGCCGCGGTGTCGGTCTGCAATCCACGATGGGACGGGTAATCGCCGATTACATCACGACGGGCGACACCGACCGCCTGCCGCTTCCGCTGACACCAGTCGCGCCGCTACCGATGCACGCGTTCCACCGCCTGTACGTCTCGGCGATCATCGCTTGGTACCGGCTCAGCGACGGCGGCATTCGCTGACCGACGACGCACTAGATTCAAACGCGTCGCCCCAAGAGGGGCAGCCGCATTCGCAAATACGTAAAGGGTGGCCATGCGCCTCGACGAGAACGGAGAGTCTGTTCGCTGTAGCAGGAGGCCCTTGGCCGATAATAATCGACTCCGGCAATTCAAGTAGGCCGCTAGTAATACAAGATTGAAAAAATTGATGTCACGCAAAACTGCCCAATAACTAAACTTTCTCCGATTTCCGCTTTCAGATTCAGCCGAAGGTCGTCAAATGGCCGAGAAGGGCGCAATGCCGAACGTCGGCTTTCGGGCAGCAACCCAATGGTGGCTCAAGACCCATTGCTGAAGGCCGGAAGGTCTGCTTCCAGGCAGTACGGTGGGCTGCCTTTGGCAGCTCCTGACCGATTGCAACCCATCCGCTTCGGAGGAGGTTCGCCAGTAAAGCGGAAGGCCTCCTACCGACCCAACTAAGGATACAGAGCCAGGGGGTCCGAGTTTTACCAGATGCCGTCGTCGGACCCTCTCAGGATCTCCTGCAGCCGTCTGTCCTGCGCCGTCAGCGCATCGATGGTCTCGCCGATGATCACGTCATATCCTTCCGGGGATGGAAGTGAAAATCCTCCGGTCGGGCCGCAAGCCCCGGCGCGGTCACGCCTTGCGCTGGATCAAAGATCGCTGCGGTCTTCGTCCCCCAGCCGGGTCGCGTCAGGCCCTCAACCCTGGGGCTGTCTCCGGGAGACGCGCCTCGGCGGTGAAGACGATGCCATCGGGGCGGTAGTCGATCTCCGCCCGACCTTCGAGCTCGTCCGCCAGGGCCCGCTCGATCATACGCGAGCCGAAGCCCCTTCGCGATGGCGGGCAGACCGGAGGCCCGTCGAACTCCTGCCAGGTCAGACGCAAGGTCCGGATAGGAGAGCCGGCAAGGACGTCCCAATCGAGCAGGATGCGTCCGACCTCGTTGGTCAGCGCGCCGTACTTCACGGCATTGGTCGCGAGCTCATGGAAGGCCATCGAGAAGGCCAGGGCCAGCCGCGGCGTCAGCATGACTTCCGGACCCCTGACCTTGATGCGCTCGTCGCCTTCGGCCCGAAACGGCGCCAGGGCCGTGGTCGCCACCTCGGTCAGCGTTGCCCCGTCCCAGCGCTCACGGGTAAGCACGTCGCTTGCCGCCGCCAGGGAGTGGATGCGGCCCTGGATGGCGTCCCGGGTCTCGGCGTGGGAAAGGTTGGCCCGGAGGGTCTGGACGACGATGGCCTGGACCGTGGCCAAAGTGTTCTTGACCCGATGGTTGAGTTCGTTGGCGAGCATCGCCCGATGCGCCTCCGCATGTTTGCGATCGGTCACGTCGAGGGCGATGCCCGCCAAGCGGAACGGTACCCCGTCATCGTCGTAGAAAGGCTTGCCGCGAAACTTGAGCCACCGGACATCGCCGGCGGGGGGCACAATGCGGTACTCGATGTCGTAGTCACCGTGTCCCGCGATGCAGGTGGCGACCGCATCGTCCCGCCTCGCACGGTCGTCCCCATGGATCAGGGCGTCGTAGGCCGCCAGGCTCAACGGGTCGCCCGGTTCAAGCCCGAGGGTGACCTTGAAGGTCTCGGATGCGGCGAACCGCATGTCGGAAAGGTTCAGGCTCCACGAGCCCAGCCGTCCGGCCTGCAGCACGAACCGCAGGCGCTCCTCGCTCTCCGATAGGTCGCGGGTCCGTCGCTCGACCTCCCGCTCCAACGCCGCGCGGTCGGTCTTCAGGTGGTCGAGCCGTGCCTTCTCCGACGTGGCATCAAACTGCGAGGCCACGAAGAACGCGAGATCGTCTCCCTGGAACACCGGGGAGACGAACAGCCTGTTCCAGAATACCCCACCGTCCTTGCGGCGGTTCAGCAACTGGACCTCGACCGGGACGCGCCCGGCTATCGCAGCCCGGAGGCGGTCGACCTCGTCGCGGTCCGTATCCGGCTCCTGGAGGAATCGGCAGTTCCGCCCGAGGATCTAATCGCGGGGGTAGCCGGTGAGCGCGCAGAACGCGTCGTTGGCAAAGACGATGGGATTGTCGCGCTGGAGCGGATCGGTGATGACCATCGCCATCTGCGAGGCCCGGACCGCCGCCGCGAACGGATCGGCGCCGTCGACCGTCCGCGCCAATTCGCCGACGATCCGGTCGTGCTCGCGATGCGCGCCCAGGCCCTGAGTGCCCGGTGCCCCCTCGATGGCATGGGAGCGGGATGCCTCGTACTCGAAGGTGGCGGGCCGACCTCTCGCGGGCGCGACGCCGGAAGGTGGGGGCACCCGCGTGTCCGTCCTCATCCGATCTCCGGCGGCGCGCCGCCGGGGATGCCGAGCGGCTCGCTCGAGGGTGGTATCTCATCAGGCCCATAATCCGGTACGCCGCGCGGCTCGGGAAGCGGGCTCTGGTCGGGACGTGGCGGATGCGCCGGAGACGGATCGGGAAAGGCGGGGTTCGGCAGCTCGGGAAAACTCGGGTTCGACATGGAGGATTCCTGATCGGCGGTGGCAGGGAGACGGATGGGTGGGACTGTCATCCCATGAAGTGCCAGGCCGCCTCGGCCCTGGCTCGCCCATCGGATGCGACCCCATCGGGGCGCAACCCGAGCTCGTCGATCCGGGCCTTCTCGGAGTGGTCGAGGGCGAGGTCCCGCTCCTTCGCGGCCGCTGCGTGCTCGCCGTTCGCAAGGTGCCTGGCGGACTGCCGGTAATGGGCGGCCGCCCGGTCGTGTTGGTGCGCGGCTTTCTCGCAGGTTTGCGCCATCCTGGTCATCGCCATCGCCATTCCCCCGATCTGCGCTCTGGAAGCCGCATCCGACCCGGTCAGCCGCGCGCCTGGCCCTGCGCCATGTCGCGGCCCCAGGTGGTCTTGGCGGCATCGCGCGCCGCGCGCGCGGCGTTCGACGCGGCCGCTGCAGCCTTGACGATGGACGCCCGCGCTCCGGACACAGCCTGCCGAACCGACGCCACGTTGGAACGGATCGACGCCTGAGCAGCATCCTGGGACTTCCGCATCGCAACCTGGGTCGCCTCGACCGATTTCCGCGCTGAATCCGCTGCCTTCCGCATCGAGGCGTTGGCCTTCACCCCCGCCGCGCGGTTAGCCTCGGTGATCTTGGTCTCGGCCCGCGTCGCTGCATCGGCGGCGTCGGTCGTAAGTCTTCCGATCATATCGGCGGATTGCTGCGGGGCGTCCCGCACCGCCTTCCGCGATGCCGTCATCGCCAGCCTGGCCGCCTCCTGCGCAGCGTCGGCCGCCTGGCTCGCCTCGCGTCCGGCCTCGCGCATCGTGGTCACCGCATCCCCGGCAGGAGCCATTGGCGCCTGTGCCTGGGCCGCCGTCACCATCGACAGCGCGAGGAAGGTCGTCGTCAGTACCGTCATCGTACGCATCGGAAACTCCAATCGTGTCGCTGGTCTCGGAAGGTTGTGGCCAGGAGGCCGGTCGATGCGAGGCTCAGTCCGTCCGCGGGGTCTTGGCGGCGGCGCTCCAGTAGGCGTCCGCCTTCGCGGTCTGCCGAGCGAACGGCTCCGCCTTCGTGAAGCGGCCCTCGACGATCCGCGGTGCCTGGTCCATGCCGTCCTTGGTGGTATCGAGGACGAGGATGTTCAGGTTCGGCGTGACCTTGAACTGGTCCCAAGGGACCGCGACGTGGCGCTCGCCGAGGCCGAAGAGGCCGCCGCGGGCGACGACGAGGTAAGCGATCTTACCGCCCTCGGGACCCATGACGATGTCGTCGACGCTGCCGAGCGCCGCGTTGCCGGGGGTGCGCACCTCGCTCCCGAGCAGATCGTCGGACCGGAACGCCGTCGTCCGAGACGCGACCGGCTTGGCGAGCGAGAGTTCCCGCTTGCGGAATCCCAGGGCGTTCGCGACCCGCAGGTCACGACCCTGCATGTCCGTCTTGTATGCGGCGTAGCTGGCCCGGATCTGGACCAGCACGTCCTCGCACGGCTGCTGCTTGCCATGGCGAGCCAGGATGTCGGCGCCGGCGAGCAGGACCCGAACCTCGTATCCGGGACGGGCGTTGGCGTAGCTCATCATCGCGGACGCGGCGCCCATCGCCATGCCGGCGTCGGACCCGAGGCTACCCGCCCAGTATCCGCCGAGCGGATAGCCGTAGCCGTAGCCCGATCCGCCCAACCAGTACCCGTCCTTCTCCATCTGTCCGTCGAAGGCCTTGAGGTGTTCCAGGCAGACCTGCGCCGGCCCGGCTTCGACGTCCGGGGCGGTCACGACCACCGGACCGGGCTCGGCGCCGCCGGCAGCGTGGAGCGGTGTCGTGAGGCTGAGAGCGGTGCAGGCCCCGAGCGTCAGGGAGCTGATGAAACGGCGCATGGGAAGTTCCCCGGCGGGAAAAGAGGGACAATGGCCCCTGTCAGGCGATGGCGAGGTCGTTCTCGACGATGGCTACCCCTGGGGAGCCCCAGGCCGTGACGGCGGCGAGATTGCGCGCGTGCTCGGTGTGGACGCTGCCGGTCAGCCGGACGCAGTCGCCATGCACGTCGACCCCGACGCGCTTGGGATCGAAGAACCACGAGCGCCCGAGCGTGCCCTTGATCCCCTCGGCGATGTCATGGGCGTTCGCGCGTGGCCTGATCGTGATCCGGTTCGAGAGCCCGACGACGCCGAGCAGCGACCGGACGTCGAGGGCGGCGGCGTCCTTCTGAAAGTTCCAGTCGACGGCCCCGTCGAGGCTGACCCAGCCGTCCTGGACCTGTACCGTGACCATGTCGGGGAGGATCGCCGCGTCCCAGTCCAGGCGGTTGACGACGGCCGCGGCGATGTCCTCGTCGCTGCGGCGATGCTCGAAGGGAAGCTCGACCGAGATCTCCACGGCGATAGCCTTGACCCCGTTCACGCGGCGGGCCGCGGCGTCGACGGCGTGCTTCTGGGCGAAGCTGGTCACGTGCCCTGTCACGGTCACGATGCCATCCTTCGACGTCACCCCGAGATCCGTTCCGGTCACGCTCGGATCCCAGGCCAGCTCAGCGAGCACGTCCCGGCTCAGTGCCCTGTCGTCGATCATGATGGCCTGCCTTCGTCGGTGCGGTCTCGGCGGCGGGTGAGCCGCCGTATCCGCTCGATGACAAGCTAGCGCCTTGCCACAGTACATTCGCGAAGCGAATTTGAGAATTAGCTATGCGAGGACGGATATCGGCAGGGCTTCACGAGTAAACGTCCAAGTTTGATCTGGATCAAACACGGTCTCACGTTCCGCTGATGGACCCAAAGCCATCCATGCGCAGTCCGCCGGGAAATCCCATGTCTTCGCGGAACGCCTCACACGCCGACGGCCCGAACGTCGCCATCGTTCGCCCCCGGGGGCTGAAGCACGTTGCCCAAAGACTGGATGCTCTCCGTGATGTGGGTCAGCACCGTCCTGATCCTCGGGGTGTCGCGATTGTCCTTGTGGACCAGCAGCAGGATGTCGGCATTGGGAGGTTCGGTCGGCACCTCCAATCTCGTGAGCCGGCGCTCCTCGTCGCCGCGGAAGCGTGCCAGGCATGCCAGGCCTCCGCCATTGGCGGCTGCGAGCACGGCGGCCTCGTGGCTGCTGGTCTGCAGGACGATGCGGGACCTGGGCGCCATCTCGGTCAGCCAGGCCGACTGCGTCATCTCCTGGCTGTCCTCCATCTGCGTGATGAGATGGTGGTCGGGGCAACCATCGTCGAAGTTGAGTGCGCCGCGCTCCGTGATGTAGTCCCGGGTCGCGTAGAGACCGAAGGCGATGCCGCCGATGCGCCGCACCACGAGGTCGTGCTGCTCGGGCTGCCGCATACGCACGGAGATGTCGGCCTCGCGCATCGCCAAGCTGAGTTCCCGCGGGTTCGGGATGAGCTCGATCATGATGTCGGGATGCTTGGCGTGCAGGCCGGCGAAGCTCGGTGCCAGCAGGTGCGCGGCCATGGTCTCGGCGCAGGTGACCCGCACCAGGCCGCGCAGGCGGGTGTCGCGCCCGGTGACGTCCCGTTCCAGGGCGAGGGCTTCGGCCTCCAGGCTTTCGGCCTTCCTGCGGACCTCCTCGCCCGCCAGGGTCGGCACGTATCCGTCGGGGGTCCGGTTCAGCAGGCGTACCGCGAGGGTCGCCTCCAGCGAGTTCAGGCGGCGTCCGACCGTCGATTGCGACACGTGGAGCACCTTGGCGGCGGCCGAGAGCGTGCCGTGCCGGGCGAGCGTCAGGAAGAATCTCAGATCATCCCAGTCCAGCATGCGGCCTCCGCGATCCGTTTTCGCATTCCTCCTCGTCAGCTTTGGTGGCCGACTTCAATGCCGAAGAGCTTATACTGGAACTCATGAAATAACCACGACGGAAATATTTTCGCCATCAAGGAATTTTGACGGCGGCCATCCCTGTAGAGGAGAAATCAATGGCATTGCCTCCCGTGAAACCCGACGTCGGAGCCGCGGTCCCCATCGACAAGCGCGAGCTTCAGACGGTGATCGATAAGGGCAAGGCCGACCCGACCGCCGTCCGGACCCTGAGGTGCCGAACCGTCGCGCAGGGGAGATTGAGCCAACTCAATTACATCCGGAACCTGCCGCCGCAGCCGGTGATGGAGGACGAGCCCGAGGGACTGCTCGGCGAGAGCACCGCGCCGAACGCTTCCGAGGCGCTGCTCGCGGCGTTGGGATCGTGCCTCTCCATTGGTATCCACGCCAACGCCCTCGGGCGGGGCATCCCGATCCGATCGCTGGAGCTGCACGTCGAGGCCGACATCAACATGACCTCGGTCTGGGGCAGCGGCGACCTGCACCCGAAGACCATCGGGTTCGAAAGCATCCGCGTCGCCGTGAGCATCGACGCGGATGCGTCCCGAAAGGTCCTTGCGGCGCTCATCAGGCACACGGTGCTGTGGTCGCCGGTGGCGAACACCCTTCACAATCCGGTCCACCTCGACGTCGCCCTCGCGCCTGCCGTGGCCGCGGCGGCCTGAACCGGATAGCCGCCGAAACGGCATTCGCGCGGATCTGCGTTCTAGATCCTCGATTTTGAACAGCCCCACCACTTTGCCTTCGCGTTGGGCCCTGGACGTCGAGATGATGCCACGGCCGGCTTGGCGGCCGGGGTCCTGCAACGCGTGTTCTGGCTCGATGCGGATAGGCGGGACGCGTTCGTCGAACGCGCACGCAACGAGGAGCGGGTGCGGGCGACCGAACGCTGGCGGGGTCGCTGAGGCGACGCATCCGGAAAAGCCAGACGACGAGGGGGTGACCCATGGGCCACCGCGAAAGGACGTTCCCCATCGAAAGGACAGACTCATGTCGATCCATTCGCTACCCGCCGGCCCGGCGATCAGGCCACCCTTTCACGTCCCGCCGTCGTATCCGGTCGGGGGCATCGGCAAGGTCCGTCTAATCAGCCTGGCGACGGCCCTGCCGCTGGCGGAACGGGACACGCTGGAGCCGTTGAGCCGCCGTGTGGCGCTCGACCAGAAGGAAACCCTGTACGGTCAGGACGAGCCCGCGGTATCCGTCTTCAACGTCAGCTCAGGCGCGCTTCGCCTGTATCGCATTCTCCCAGACGGGCGCCGGCAGGTCACCGGCTTCGCCTTCCCGGGCGATTTTCTCGGGTTGTCCCTGCTGGACCGCTTCACCGTGTCTGCGGACGCCCTCGGTCCGGTGACCGCATGCAGGTTCGAGCGGCTGGCTTTCATGGACCTGCTTCGCGGGCAACCCTGCCTGATGATGCACCTGCATGAGATTCTGGGACATGAGCTGTCCCGGGCCAAGGACATGATGATGTTGCTCGGGAGGCGGACCGCGGACGAGAGAATCGCGACGTTCCTGATGGGATTGCAGGAGCGATACGTCCGGATCGGACGATCCTCGGTCACCCTGGAGCTGCCGATGGGGCGTCTCGACATCGCCGACCATCTCGGCCTGACCATCGAGACCGTAAGCCGGACATTCTCCAGGCTGGACCGGGACCACTGCATCCTGATCGTCCCGGGCGGCGTACGCCTCGTGGACCACGACCGCCTCGCACGGATGTCGGCACACTGATCTTCCCCTGCGCTGTGCCTAAAGGCCCGGGGGGCGAACCGGTGGTCGCTTGATGTTCCGCCACCGGGACCTTGTGCCGGGTACACCGGGAGCCTGTACCGCTCCCGTGTCGACGGGGTCCGATGGGCGGATATCGCTGGGCACCACGTCCTCCGAAGGCGGCATGTTCGGGCCGCTGGACGTGGCTTGATCGCCCTCTCTGGGCGCCGCGTGGGACGTCGTCGCGACCAGAAGCGCCCCCAGGGCGGTTAGCATGGTCTTGCGTGTTCCTGACATCATCCGGGCCTCCTCATCCGGGGCGACGGTTTCGGCCGCCCCACGCGATGGCCAGCATGCGCGCGACGTCGCCAACGGACTTTGCGCTGGATCAAGGACGCGACGGGGCCAGGGAATAGGGTTCGCCCCATCGGCACAGACGAAACGAACCGCTGCCGGGACACCCATCGGCGGTCACCAACGCCGGAAGGCTTCGCTGTCTCGATCCGGCTCGCCGAGGCGACGGAGGCGGCCCGATGAATTCCCCGACGATCCAGGAAACGCACCATGACCATGGACAAGACCTTGCAGACGAACGTCCTCGCGGAACTCGGCTGGGAGCCGAGCGTCACCGCCGCCCATATCGGCGTCACCGCAAAGGACGGCATCGTGACCCTGACGGGGCACGTCCAGAACTACATGGAGAAGTACGCCGCCGAGAAGGCAGCCGGCCGCGTCAAGGGCGTCCGAGCGGTCGCCGAGGAAATCGAGGTCCGCCTTCCCGCGCACGCCCGAAAGAACGACGACGAGATCGCCGTGGCCGTGGTCCAGCGCCTGGACTGGAACGTCTCCGTCCCCGACGAGACGGTGAAGGTCACCGTCGAGAAGGGTTGGGTCACCCTGACCGGCCAAGTCGAGTGGCAGTTCCAGAAGGCCGCGGCCGAGCATGACATCCGCGGCATGCTCGGCGTCGTCGGCATCGCGAACAACCTCACGATCAAGCCGCGTCCGAACGCGTCCGACATCAGCGCCGACATCACGGATGCCCTGCATCGGAGCTGGTACGACCCGAAGACCATCAACGTCAGTGCGGTCGGCGGCGTCGTCCACCTGAGCGGCACGGTCCACACCTGGTACGACCGGCAGATGGCCGGATGGACCGCCTGGGGAGCCCCGGGCGCCACGACCGTCGACAACGACATCCGGGTCGTCTGAGAGCGCCTTAACCGCCCGACGTGCCGGGCGGTCCGACTGGATCGCCCGCTACGGCCTCCCTCAGGAGCCCCTCGTGATGACGCACGCCCGGATACACGGCCACGACCGGACCACCCTTGCCCTGATCTTCAACCATCCGACCAGCGAGAATCTTGAATGGCGGGAGGTCGTGGCCTTCGTCGACAGGATCGGGACCAGCGAGGAAAAGCCGGACGGGAACTGGAGCCTGAGCCTCGGCGGTCGGACGCGGACCTTCCCCCAGCCACCGCGCAAGGACATGGACCCTCGCGAGGTCGAGCGGTTGAGGCTCCTGATGGAGGAGGCCGGCCTGTCAGCACATGCCACGGAATTGATGACGCCCAGCCCGGCCGCAGGTGAGAGCGATGCCCTGATCGTCGTCGATCACCATGAGGCGCGGATCTATCGCCTCGACCCCGGGACCGTAGGCGAGACGACCGATACCACGCTCAAGCCGTACGATCCCCACGGCCACATCCACCACCTCGCCCACAAGGAAGGTGGGAACTACCGCGGCCAGCGTGCCCCGGAGGACATGGCCTTCTACGACGGGATTATCGCGTCGGTCAGGGACGCGCCGCGTATCGCGATCGTCGGCCACGGCACCGGCAAGAGCAGCGCGATGTCGGTCCTGTCGCGGCGCCTCGGCGAGCACCATCACCAGGCGCAGGGACGCGTCGTGGCAACAGCGACCGTAGACCTCTCGGCGGCGACGGACGGACAGTTGCTGGCGCTCGGTCGCGAGATGCTGAACCGGAGTGACCGGTGATGGCCGTACGGGTTTCCACCGCCCCTGACGGCGACCTGACGCTGCAGGAGGCGGCATGCCATCCACGGAAGCCCGTCGCCTCGGGATCGCCGTAAGTGTCGCCGTCTGCGGAGACCAAGGCTTGAATTGCCTAGGCGACGCGCCGACGATGGTGGCTACCCGTACTGTGCCCATCGGTAGATCTGGGGGCGGTCCCGATCCTGTTGGCCTGCAGGCAGACCTCGTCCTCGTCGATTTGGCGGAGCGCCTCGACGAGATGGTCACGTTGCTTGATCAGGGCTTCGACGGCGCGGGGCAGATCCTTTTGACGCTCCTTCTCGCCATGGCCGAACGCGGGCGTCGACCGTGCAGGCATGGAGGTCACCGTAGATGCCGGGCTGGCGTCGGCCTTGCGGTGGATCAACGACCTCGCCGGATGTCGATCCACCGGATGGCGTTCAGTGGGACATCAGGCAGCAGACCGGGCTGTGGTCGAGCAGGTTGCGGGTAACGCCGCCGAAGAACCATTCCCGCAGGCGGCTGTACCCGAAGGCCCCGCCAACGATGAGGTCCGCCTTGAACCCCTCGGCGGCGTCGAGCAGGGTCTCGGCCGTCCCGCCACCGTTCGGGACCTTGAGAACCCCCACGGCCTTGACGCCGTGCAGGCCGAGATAGGCCACGACATCGTCCAACTCGGTCCGGTCGCCGTCCTTCGCGACTTGGACGACCTGGACCTCGTCGGCGAGCTTGAGGAACGGCATCGCATCCGAGATCGCCCGCCGACTCTGCGGGGTGTTCTTCCAGGCCACCACCGCGCGGGTCGCCAACAATCGTTCCACGCCGTGCGGCACGACGAGGACCGGCCGGCCCGCCGCCATCAGCGCGTCGCCGGGTCCGACGGCGGCCGCGAGATGCGGTCCGTCGTTCTTACCCTGACGTCCGACGACGACGAGATCGGCCGCCCGCGATTGCTCCGCGAGGAACGTCAGCGTTTCCCTGAGCTCGGAACGCCACTCGATCCGCTCCGTCGGCCGGGCCGCCAGGCGGAAGACCTCTTCCGCCTGGCGCAACTCGTCGAAGGCTTTCTGACGGAGGTCCTCGATCCCGTAACCGGTCGGCACGGACGTTTCCCCGAACCCCCGCGGGTAGTCCGGTCCCCACGCTGCGACGCCGATGAGGCGTGCATCGAGCCGTCGCGCGAGGTGCGCGGCCAGCCCGATCCGCGGAGCCGCCCGCGCCCCGGGATCCACGGCGACGATGATGCTGGCATACGACATGGGGAACCTCCGGTGACGAGGGGAGGACCATGCCGGTTCGACGGGCATCCATCGTTGATCCAGCGCAAACCCAACTCGCGGACACGAAAGGCCAGGCGTCGTCGTCCGCAGGCGATGGTCCGGGACGATTTCGGGCCCTGCCCTTGCGATGGGTCAAAGCCGGCGCCCCGGGGAACTGGCATTCTCGGACTTTGCCGAAGGGAGCCGTCCCATCCATGACCTTCGCGAGCATCATGGTCTCCGTCGACCTCGCAGGCGATGCGGGCGGACGGATCGCGATCGCAGCCCGTCTCGCGGATGCGGTCGGGGCCCGGACGATAGGCGTCGCCGCGCAGGCGCCCGACCATGTCACCGCCCAGGTCGGTCCGATGGGCGCCTCGGCCCTCCTGCCGGCCCTTTCGCGACGGGCCGTCTCGGACGGGCTCGCCCAAGCGCAGGAGTTGTTCCGTGCGGCCGTCGGCACCCGGAGCCGGGTCTCATGGCGATCCGCCCTCGAACCCGGGCTCGCCTTCCTGGCGAGCCACGCCCGAGCCGCCGACCTCGTCGTGGTCGGGCGGGGATGCCCGGACGGGGCGACCGGATGCCCCTTGCCGCTCGACGCCGCCTCCGTGGTGCTCGTGGCGGGACGTCCGGGACTCGTCGTGCCGCCCGGCATCGATTACCTTGAAGGCCGACGCGTGATGGTGGCGTGGAAGGATACGCGGGAGGCCCGTCGCGCGGTGCTGGACGCGCTTCCGATCCTCCGGCTGGCGGACCGGGTCGACGTCGTCGCGATCACGCACGAGGACCGGGTTTCCGGCGCCGCCGACGTGGCGACCTACCTCTCGGCACAAGGGATCCCCGCGACTTCCGCCGAGCACCCGTGTGAGGGAGGCAGCGACGCGGAAGTCCTGCTCGACCTGGCGTCCGAGGGCGCGACGGACCTGATCGTCATGGGGGCCTACGGTCATGGGCGCCTGCGAGAGGACGTCCTCGGCGGCGTCACCCGGGAGGTCCTGCGCCACTGCCCCGTCTGCAGCTTCCTGAGCCATTGATGACCGAGCACCTCCTGTCGAGCGGCACGGTCCCTCTCGCCATCCAGGCAAGCACCGATCACGCAGCAAAACCACCCGTCGATGGCGCGGTCACCCAGCTTGCCCGGCAGTTGATGGAGGCCGGTCTGGAAGGGCTGTCCGAGCGCGAGCGTAGAGTCATCCTCCACATCGCGAAGCGGCAGCATGTGGCCCGGGACGTGAACAGCGTCCTCGTCGAGCGCCAGACGTTCGGGGAGCGTCTCGCGGATCGCGTGGCGCAGATGGGCGGGTCCTGGGGGTTCATCCTGGTCTTCACGGGCATGCTCGTCGCATGGGTCGTGGTGAACACCGTCGTCCTGGCCCGAGCCGGCGCCTTCGACCCCTATCCGTACATCTTCCTGAACCTGATCCTGTCGATGGTCGCTGCCCTTCAGGCGCCGGTGATCCTGATGTCGCAGAACCGGCAGGCGGCGAGGGACCGGCTCGCCGCCGGCCTCGACTACGAGATCAACCTGAAAGCGGAGGTCGAGATCATGGCCCTGCATGACAAGCTCGACCGCATTCGGATGGAGCGTCTCGAAGGCATGCTGGCCGAGCAGTCGACGCAGATCGAGGCCATCGGCAGGGCGGTCGATGCAGACGCCGCGAAGCCGACGCCTCCCTGACGGGCCCCGATGTTGGCTTCCTATGGATTCTGGTCAGACGCCTTCATCGCGGGACGCTTATCGTTCCAGGGACTTGAGGTAGGCCAACACGTCCGTGATCTGGTCGGGCTCAAGCTGGAACTGCGGCATGGTCGGATGCCCGGTGGTGATGCCCTCCGCCAGGGCCTCGCCGAGATCCTCGATCGGATACCGCGTGTGGAGGTCTCGGAATGCGGGCGCGACGGCCAGCGGGCTCTCCCCGATCCGTCCGACGGCATGGCAAGTGGCGCAATTCGCCCCGACGAAGGTCTTACCGCGTTGGACCTGTCCGTCGGTGGCGGCCGCCGCGGTCTCCATCACTCCAGTCAGGAGAAGCATCGATAAGGCAAGGCGCATGGACACGGGAAGGCTCCGGGTTCGGTGGGTCGTGGATCCGGCAAGGGCCATCGGCCCGACGGGCCGGGACGCGCGCGCGACCAAGCCTCCCGCCGCACCGGACCCCGGGGCTGCGACGCCTAGGTCGGCTGGCGGTCCGGCCCGGTCTCGTAGTCCACGACCTCCCTCACCATCCGCAGATCGAACCCGACGCCCGCGGTCCGTGTGCCGGCAAAGGTGGACGCATCCGTCCAGGCCCAGTCGCGCACCTGCGGCAGGTCCTCCCCGGTGCGGCAGACGTGTTCGCGGTGCAGCGCCAGCAGGTCCCGCAGTTCCTCCTCGGCGCGCTCCACGCACGGCCCGAGCCCCGACGTCCACTTCAGGGCGGCAAGCGCGAGGTGGTAACGGTCGAGCCCGTTCAGCACCGCCATGTCGAAGGGGGTGGTGGTCGTCCCTTCCTCGACGAAGCCATGCACGTGGATGTTCGCGTGGTTGGTGCGCCGGTAGGTCAGGCGATGGATGAGCCAGGGATAGCCGTGATAGGCGAGCACGACCGGCCGGTCCCGAGTGAACAGGCTGTCGAAGGTGGTGTCGTCGAGTCCGTGCGGATGCATGTCGGGCGAGGGCAGCGTCATCAGGTCGACGACGTTCACGACCCTGATCCGGATGGCCGGGATACGGTCGCGCAGCCACGCGACGGCCGCCAGCGTCTCCATCGTCGGGACGTCCCCGGCGCAGGCCATGATGACGTCGGGCTCGCCGTCGCCGTCGTTCGAGGCCCATTCCCAGACGCCGATCCCGGCCGCGCAATGCCGGGCCGCCTCGTCCACGCCGAGCCACTGCAGGGCGGGTTGCTTCCCGGCGACGACGACGTTGATGCGGTCGTGCGTGCGCAGGCAGTGGTCCATCACCCAGAGCAGGCAGTTGGCGTCCGGCGGCAGGTAGACCCGCGCCGTGTCGCCCTTCTTGTTCGCGACGAAGTCGATGAAGCCGGGGTCCTGGTGGCTGAACCCGTTCTGGTCCTGGCGCCAGACATGCGAGGTCAGCAGGATGTTGAGCGAGGGCACGGGCTTGCGCCACGCCAGCGCACGGGACGCCTTCAGCCACTTCGCATGCTGGTTCACCATCGAATCGACGATGTGGATGAAGGCCTCGTAGCACGCGAAGACGCCGTGGCGCCCGGTGAGCAGGTAGCCTTCGAGCCAGCCCTCGCAGAGGTGCTCGGAGAGCACCTCCATCACCCGTCCCTGGCGCGCTAGGTGCTCGTCGGTCGGCAGGATGGCGTCGCGCCAGACGCGGTCGGTGACGTCGAAGACGGCATCGAGGCGATTGGAAAGGGTCTCGTCCGGTCCCATGACACGGAAGTTTCGAGCCGTCGCGTTGAGGGCGAGCACGTCGCGGAGGTATCCGCCGAGCACGCGGGTCCCCTCTGCCGACGCCGTGCCGTGGGACGGCATCGCGACGGCGTAGGCGGCGAGTTCGGGCAGCCGTAATTGCCTCGGATCTCGTCCGCCATTGGCATGGGGATTGGCGCTCAAACGGCGGTCGCCGCGCGGATGGAGCGCGGCCAACTCCGGATTCAGGCGGCCCGCATCATCGAAGAGCTCGTCGGGCCGGTAGGATCGCATCCAGGTCTCCAGGATCGCGAGGTGCTCCGGGTTCTCGCGCAGGGCGGCCACGGGCACCTGATGCGACCGCCAGGTTCCCTCCACCGGCTTACCGTCGACCGTCTTCGGCCCGGTCCATCCCTTCGGGCTTCGCAGCACGATCATCGGCCAGCTCGGCCGTCCGACATCGCGGTTCGGGGCGCGTTCCCGGATCTCGGCGATGCGATCGAGGGCGTAATCGAGGGCTGTCGCCATGGCCTGGTGCATCGGACCCGGATCGTCGCCTTCGACGAACAGCGGCTCGTAACCGTAGCCGACGAGCAGACTTCGTAGTTCCGCCGCCGGCATCCGCGCGAGGATCGTTGGGTTGGCGATCTTGTAGCCGTTGAGGTGGAGGATCGGCAGGACGGTGCCGTCGCCGACGGGATCGAGGAACTTGGACGCGTGCCAGGAAGCCGCCAGCGGTCCGGTCTCGGCCTCGCCGTCGCCAACCACGCAGGCGACGATCAGGCCCGGGTTATCGAGAGCGGCCCCGAAGGCGTGGATCAGGGAGTAGCCGAGTTCGCCACCCTCGTGGATCGAGCCCGGCAGTTCCGGGGAGGCGTGGCTCGGGATGCCGCCGGGAAACGAGAACTGCCGGAACAGGCGGCGCATCCCGTCGGTGTCGGAGGCGATGTCCGGATAGACCTCGCCGTAGGTCCCATCGAGCCAAGCATTGGCGACCAGCCCGGGCGCGCCGTGCCCCGGTCCCCACACGGCCATCATGTCGAGGTCGCGCAGGACGATGGCCCGGTTGAGGTGGGCGTAGATGAAGTTCAGGCCCGGCGTGGTTCCCCAGTGGCCGAGAAGGCGTGGCTTTACATCGGCAAGGGAAAGTGGCTCGCGCAGCAGCGGGTTGTCGAGCAGATAGATCTGGCCGACCGAGAGATAGTTCGCTGCCCGCCAGTACGCGTCGATGGCGTCGAGGCCGGTCGGCCCGAGCGGACCAGGCACGAAGTCCAGACCGGCCACCTTCATGCCGGTGCCTTGCATCCCGGTAACTTGGCGGTCGCCTCTCGGATCGTTCACGATAGGCATCTCGGACTCCCGGGCACTGCGGAGCGACTCGGCGCCCCGTCCGACCCTCTGGTCGCATCCCCGACGCGCGGGCGCTTTGATCTGGATCACGCCGCTCCCCGCCGAGCCGTGCCAGTCAGGGCCTCTCCGGAGATGCGCATGATCCTCGTCCTCAATGCCGGGTCGTCCAGCCTGCGATGCGCCCTGTTCAGGGACGGCGAGGACATCGCCGTCTGGCGCGTGCACGTCTCCGGGATCGACGGTGACGTGCACCTGACCGTCACGGGCGACCTCGACCTCGACGACGCACCGCCCGGGGGCGATCTCGGCGCCGTGGTCGGCTGGCTCCTGGGGCGCCTGAGGCGAATGCCACATCTCCACCTCCGGGCGGTCGGGCACCGGATCGTCCATGGTGGAGCCCGACACCGCGGTCCGGCCTGCATCGATGCCGGTCTGCGCGCGGAACTGGAGGCGCTGGTGCCGCTGGCCCCGGGCCACCAGCCGATGGGGCTCGCCATCATCGCCGCAGTCGATACGGCTTGGCCCGGCCTGCCGCAGGTCGCCTGCTTCGACACCGCCTTCCACCGGACCCAGGACCGTCTAGCCCAGATCGAACCGATCCCGCGTGCGCTCACCGAGGACGGCCTTCTGCGCTTCGGTTTCCACGGGCTGTCCTTCGCCCACATCGCACGCGTACTGCCAAGCTTGATCGGCGAAAGGGCCCGGGGACGCGTCGTCGTCGCCCATCTCGGTCACGGTTCCAGCCTCTGCGCCATGGCGGAAGGGCGTAGCGTCGCCACCACGATGGGGTTGACCACTCTCGGGGGAGTGATGATGGGGACCCGTTCCGGCACCGTCGATCCGGGCCTCGTGCTCCACCTGATCCAGGCGCGCGGCATGTCCGCGTCCGAGGTCGCCGAAATGCTCAACCGGCGCTCGGGCCTGCTCGGTGTCTCGGGCATCAGCGATGACGTCCGGGTCCTGCAGACCAGCCGGGCGCCGGAGGCCCGCGAGGCCCTCGACCTGTTCGCCTACCGCATCGTGCGCGAGACCGGCTCTCTCGTTGCCGCCCTCGGCGGCCTGGACGCCTTCGTGTTCACCGGCGGCATCGGCGAGAACGCTACAGCCATCCGTGCCGATATCTGCGGACGTCTGGCGTTCCTCGGACTCAAACTCGATCCGGGTCGCAACGAGCAAGGTTGCGCGCGCATCGACCGGGACGATTCGTCGGTTCCAGTCCTGGTCATCCCGGCCGACGAGGAGCGAGAGATCGCCGACGAAGCGAGACGGCTCATCGCGGATTGAAGAAGGACGACGATGGCCGGCGCTGTGTCAACGAGCCGACTTGGCGACCGTGCCGGCCCACCGATCAGACCGGCAAACCGTCCGTTCTGATCCTTGCGCTGGATCAACGACCGAGCCGGTCGCGCCACCTACGTTCGCCGGATGCCGGGACACGCTTCGACGTGGACGCTGGAAAGCCTCGCATCGGACGGGGTCGAAAGTCCTCCCCTAGATCGTTGAACCCGCCGCGCCCAAGGAGTCCATCATGTCCCATGACACCAGCTTGCAGCATCGCGTCACGGCCGAGCTTATCTGGGACCCGGCTGTGACCTCATCGGAGATCGGCGTCACGGCCAAGGACGGCGTGGTCGCGCTCTCCGGTCAGGTCGACACTTACGACGAGAGGATCGCTGCCGAGGCCGCCGCCTGCCGCGTCAGGGGCGTCAGGGCCCTCGTCCAGGAGATCGAGGTCGTGGTGCCTTATGCCCGCAAGCGGTCCGACGAGGACATCGCCGCCACCGCCATCGCGCGCTTGGCATGGAACGTGGCGGTGCCGCCGGATAGCGTCCTCGTGAAGGTTTCGAAGGGTACCGTCACCCTCACGGGCGATGTCGACCACCGCTTTCAATCCGAGGTCGCCGAGCGCGAGCTCAGGCAATTGTCCGGTGTCATCGCGGTCAACAACCGCATCGTGGTCAGGCCGCAGGTCGATGTCGAGGCCGTCAGCGACAGCATCAGCGAGGCTTTGGACCGTTCGTGGCTGTTCGATCCCAAAACCGTCACCGTCAAGGCGGAGGGCGGGACCGTCTATCTCGGAGGCACCGTCCGCTCGATGCAGGAACGGCGCCAGGCGATGGGCGCGGCTTGGGCCTCCCCGGGTACCACGGCCGTCGTGAACAGCATCGGCGTCGTCTGAGCGAAACACGCCGTCCAAGCCGGGGCTGGCCTTAACGACTGCGCTTCCTCGTCCGGGCCTAGATGTGCGGTGCCGGCGAATGTCGCCAATCGCCCGCTACCCCTCTTCCTGGTATCGAGGGAGTATCACAGGTCGCTGCATGAATCTCGCTTCGGTCGAGCTTGCTCAGGAAGGTTCTTTGACGAGTGACGCCTCGCCGTTGCCGAACGACCAATCCTCGGCGGAAACCGGTACGAGGTTGATCACGACGTCCTCCCGATGGACATCGAGCCTCTCCTGCAGCGCATCCGTCACCTGCCGGTAGGAAGCCGCCCTTCTGTTCGAGCGATCGGCCCGTGACGAGCGTGACTTGGATGACGATGCATCCGGCCGATCGATGGATGCCGAGGAAATCCGGATCGAAGATAAAGTTCGCAGGTTCGTGTTCGGCAATGACCTGGAAGCGGTCGCCGACCGGCGCCCTGAGGACATCGATCGTGGCCTGGTAGACGATCATGCCGACTAGCCTGCCCCCATTTGGTGGCCCAGGTTCGAAGTTAGTGCATCGTCGGGCGGGGCGATGACCCCGGCTATGGTCCAGCCCCACACCACCGGCGAGATCATCATCGTTGGCGGCATCCATCGCCTGGCCGTGGCGAGGGCGAAGGGAGCGGCAGCTGTGCCGATTCTGTTCGAGCCCTAGCACTTGCCTTTCCTGCAAGCCAGGCTGCCAAGCCTTGTCGTCCTCGCGACGCATTCGGCCTGAACGAAGATGATCGATGTGATGACGAACGGCCGGGAAGACCCCTGCCGTTCGTGTGTTTCGCTTAGGGACGTCGCACGCTTATGGGGTGTAACGTGACATCTTTATGGGGTGTTCGACGCCCTTATGGGGTGCACGACAGCACGACAACTCGGTCACCCCGCCTCAGCTCTCCAGCTCGCTGTCCCAGTACAGGTAGTCGAGCCAGGTGTGGTGGTACTGGCGGTGGTCGAACTCGGGCTGGCGGTGGTGCAGCTCGTAGCGGGTCGGCCGGCGCGGCTCGGTGGCGAGCGGCATGTCCGCCTCCTGCGGGGTGCGGTTGGCCTTGCGTAGGTTGCAGGGCGAGCAGGCCGCCACGACGTTCTCCCAGCTCGACAGGCCGCCCCGGGAGCGCGGCACCACGTGGTCGAAGGTCAGGCCGCCCGAGGGCAGCCGCAACCCGCAATACTGGCAGCTGAAGCCGTCGCGCAGGTAGATGTTGTAGCGGGTGAAAGCCGGGCTGCGGGCCAGCGTCACGTAGTTCTTCAGCGCCACCACGCTCGGCACCCGCAGCGACCGCGACGGCGAGCGCGCCTCGACATCGTAGCTCGCCACCAGGGTGACGCGATCGAGGAACAGGGCCGTGAAGGCGTCCTTCCACGACCACAGGGACAGCGGATTGTACGAGAGCGGCCGATAATCCGCGTTCAGGACGAGGGTTTGGAGATCCATCATCGGCGCGACTCTTCGGACTATCTCTGACGCGGGTAACGCGCGGGAACGCGCCGGCGCCCCACCGGCCCGTCCGACGCGGCCAGGGGCCGGCGCAGGAGGGGCCGGCGGACGGGGCGTCGGCTCGGCGGGAGAGGCGGAAGGAGCAACAGGGCGGCGGGCCGGCGCGCGGTGACGCCAGTCGGTGCGGTAGCAACCGGAACGCGGCCGGGCCGGACCGGCGTCAGAGCCGGCCGAACCCTTTCGCGTGACGACGAAAAGGCCCTGTCCATACGGTGTTCATCTAATCCCACCGTGACACCCTTGTGAAGCTTTTCCCGCAGGGTCCCGGGGACGCACCCACAGCGGGGCCTCGGGGCCGCCGATCCGGGCCGCGAAGTTCAGACATCTCCGACGGCCGAGGCCACACACCCCTCCCTCCCCCCGCAGAGGCTACGACGTCCACGCATCGGCCTGTGTCGAGCGCGACGCGCGCTCCTCCCCCTTGCGGGGAGGAGTTGGAGGTGGGGGTAGTTCAGGATCGCGCGTGACGGTGCCTTCTGCACCACCCCCACCCCTGACCCCTCCCCGCAAGGGGGATGGGAAAACGCGTGGTGCTTCAGGCGCTTGCTGCCGAACGCGCTGTGTGAATCCGCGAGCCACCCCGAGGCGAGGGTGGGCAGGGGCACGGTTTCGCCCTATTGGAAGCCCACAGCCCCCGCTCTCAGGCTTTGATTCCACGCGCTCGCTGACGCCGGACCGATGGTCCCTTCGGCGGTGAGCGATCGAGAAGGCCCGCGCGGTCCCCGGTGACCGCCGGTCCGCCGAGGCCGGGCTCCGACCGCGCGCCCGGCGCGCCCGACGAGAGGTAGCCTATGATTCGCACGCGTGTGCGCTCCCGGAATCTGAACGACGCCCCGCGTCGGCCCGCCGTGCTGGCCCTCGTGGCCGCATTGATGCTGGCGATCCCGGCCGCCGCGCCGCCCGGTGCCTGGGCTCAGGGCGAGACGCCGGCCGGGCAGCCCGCGGCGGCCAAACCCGCGGACTCCAAGCCCGCAGACTCCAAGCCGGCCGATGCGAAGGCGTCCGAGGCCAAGCCCGCCGAGGCCAAGCCCGCGGCGCCAAAACCCGAGATGTCCGAGCAGCTCAAGGCGGTCCGGGCCAAGCTCGACGCCGCCAAGGCCGAGCTCGAGGCCCGGGAGAAGCAGCTGGGGCATACCGACCTGAGTGCCGCGGACCTGGCGGCGATTCGCGACAGCGCCGCGACCGTCACCGAGGAGATCCGCGCGCTGATCACCCGGCTCGACACGCCGCTGGAGGCGGCGCGCGAGCGGTTGGCTCAGCTCGGCCCGAAGCCGAAGGACACCCCGGAGAGCGCGGACGTCGCCGAGCAGCGCGTCGAGCGCGAGGCCGCCGTGGCCCGCATCGACGAGACCCAGCGGCTCGCCCGCTCCCTGCAGGTGCAGGGCGACCAGATCATCGACCGGGTCTCGAACCGCCGGCGCGAATCGTTCACCCGCGACCTGTTCCAGCGCTCGCAGCCCCTGGTCAGCCCCGGCCTCTGGGCCAAGGTCATGGCCGACGTGCCGCGCGACACCCGCTCGCTGCAGAGCGCGGTGTCGGATATCGGGCTGCTGTTCTCGCGCAACGGCAGCATCGGCAACCTGCTGTTCCTGGGGCTCGCCTTCGGGATCTCGATCGCGCTGTATTTCGGGCGCCGCAACATCGCCCCCCGGGCCGCCCGGCGGGACGCGGCCACCACCGAGCCGTCGCGGCGCGCGACCCTGCTGGCCGCCTGGCGGGTGATCCTGCTCGGCACGGTGCCGGCGGTGGCGGGCTCCTACGCGGTTTATTACGCGCTGGACGCCACCAACCTGCTGCCCTCGCGGCTGCTGCCGGTGGCCGCCGCGATCCTGGGCGGGCTCGCCTTCATCGCCTTCGTGGAGGCCCTGTGCGACGGGCTGCTCAGCCCCGACAAGCCCGCCTGGCGCCCGGCCCCGGTCGGCGACGCGGCTGCCACCCGGCTGACCCGGCTCGCGGTCGGCATCGCCACGGTGCTCACCGTGGTGAAATCCGTCGAAGCGCTCAATTCCGGGATCTCGGCGGCCCTGCCGATCTCGATCGCGACCCGCGGCATCGGGGCCGTGGCGACCGCGTTGATCCTGGCGATCGGCCTGCACCGGTTCGCCGATACCGAGCAGGAGGAGGAAGCCTGCTTCGGCCCCTACGTGCCGACCAAGACCACCACGGGGCTCGGCGGCCCGGCCCGGCTCATCGGCTGGGCCGGGGTGGCGCTGATCGGGGTCGGGGCGCTGGTCGGCTACGTCGCCTTCGCGGCCTTCCTGATCGACCAGCTGATCTGGGCCGGGGGCGTGCTCGTCCTGCTCTACCTGCTGGTCCAGAGCGTCGACACCTTCATCGGACGGGCGCTCACCGACGAGACCCGGCTGGCCACCGCCCTCCAGGCCAATACCGGCCTGCGCAAGCGCTCGCTGACCCAGATCTCGGTGCTGGCGACCGGGGCCGCCCGGGTGGTGCTGATGCTGGTGGCGGCGCTGCTCGTGCTGGCGCCCTGGGGGCTCGATTCCACCGACATCGTCTCGTCGATCCGGCAGGCCTTCTTCGGCTTCAAGGTCGGGGACGTGACGATCTCGCTGTCGAGCATCGCCTTCGGCATCGGCATCCTGGTGCTCGGCGTGTTCGTCACCCGGGCGGTGCAGCGCTGGCTGGAACTGACCTACCTGCCGGCCACCGACCTGGACGCCGGCCTGCGCAACTCGATCACCACCATCGCGGGCTATTGCGGCTTCCTGCTCGCCCTGGCGCTCGCCTTCTCGTATCTGGGCCTCAGCCTGGAGAAGCTGACCATCGTGGCCGGCGCCCTGTCGGTGGGTATCGGTTTCGGTCTGCAATCGATCGTCAACAACTTCGTCTCCGGCCTGCTGCTGCTCTGGGAGCGCCCGATCCGGGTCGGCGACCAGGTGGTGATCGGCGACTCGGAGGGCATCGTGAAGCGCATCTCGGTGCGCTCCACCGAGATCCAGACCTTCGACCGCTCGTCCGTGATCGTGCCGAACTCGAACCTGATCTCCGGGGTGGTCAAGAACCGGGTGCGCGGCGACCGCTCAGGGCGGGTCAGCATCACGGTCAGCGTCCTGCGCAACCAGGATCCGGTGCGGGCCGCCGAGATGATCACGGCCTGCGCGCAGGCCCATCCCGACGTGCTGCGCGACCCGGTGCCCCGGGTGGTGTTCAAGAAGATCGGCGACCCGTTCCTGGACTTCGAGCTGCTGGTCTGGATCGTCGATGTCAGCCTCGGCCAGAAGGTCCAGACCGACCTGAATTTTTCCGTGTTCTCGACCCTGTCGGAGGCGGGCTTCATCCCGCCTCTCGGCCCCGGCGCCAGCATCGTCACCGTGCAGGGTTTCGAGGCGATGCAGGCCGCCATGGGCGAGATCGCGAGCCGGTTCGGGCAGCCGGCCCCGGAATCGGAGGTATCCGGGACATCGCCTGCCCAGCCGCAGCGCGACCGCGGCCTCCGGAGCGCCGGGGGCTGAGGCTCAGCGCGCCGCGCGCCGGGGTGGCCGCAGATCGAGATGCGCGCGCGCCCCGTCGGCGGCGAGCATCACCTGCGTGCCCCTGCGCGTCAGGAGGCCCGCCCGCTCCAGCGCGGTCACGTCGTCATGCACGCGCCGGTAATTCCGGCGGAGCGAGCCGGCCAGCGCGTTGATCGATTCGGCGGGGCCTCCGGTCAGGGCCTCCAGGAGCGCGATCCGCGCCGGCGAGAAGGTCTTCAGGAAGGCCGACCAGTTCTCGAAGGTGACGATCCGCTCGGGCCGAGGCTCCTCGCCGGCCTCAGCGCGGCGCACCGCCGCGAGGAAGCGATCCCGCATATCCTCGACGGATCCGCCGATGACGTATGTCACCTCGTCGCTCATAGATGGCCTCCGCGCAGCATCCCGACCTCGGTCAGGAAGTCGTCCAGCAGCTTTTCGTAGGTGGTGAACCGGTACGGGGATTTTACCAGGGAGGCCGTTCCCAAGAGAACCGGTCGCGCAATCGCGCCGCGCCCCCTATATCGCCCGGGCGTCCGAGCCGGATGCGGAAGCGTGGATCTGGAAACGTGGGCGGACACAACCTGAGACGAGGCCTGCTCGCGGCGGCCGGCATCCCGGCGCTGGCGCTGCTCGGCGCCTGCGCCACCGACGTGCCGACCACCGCGGCACTGCCGAGCATCTACCTGCCGCTCGCCAGCCAGAATGCCCATATCGACGTCGATGCGGCCCGCGACATGATCTCGTCCTATCGTCGCAACCGCGGCGCCGGGCCGCTCACGGTCGATCCCGATCTGCAGCGTCTGGCCGAGGCGGAAGCCGCCGCCATGGCGCTGGCCGACAGGCCGAGCAAGGCGCAGACCGTGAAGGCCGCGGTCGGGCGGCTCGGCTACGCCGACGTGAACGCCAACCTGTCGGCCGGCTATCACACCCTGGCCGAGGCCTTCTCCGGCTGGCGCGAGAGCGCGCCGCACGAAGCCACGATGCTCGACCCGCGGGCGACCCGGATGGGGATCGCCACGGCCTATGCGCCGGGCTCGAAATACAAGGTCTACTGGGCGCTGCTCACCGCCAAGTAGAGGGCGGTGCCAGCAGTGAACACAGGTTCGCAGGGCTCTGCTCTGCACCCGCAAAAGGTCTCGGACCTTTTGAAACCCTGACTGTCCGCGATGGATCGCCCTACGGCAGCCCCTTCACGTTCGGCACCGGGGGGGCTTCCTTCATCAGCGTCACCGTCACCCGCCGGTTGGCCGCGAGATAGGGGTTGTCGGGGAACATCGGCTCGGTGTCGGCCTTGCCGGTGACCGAGGCGAACCGGTCGTCCTGCAGGCCGGCACCGGCCAAAATCTCCCGCACGCTGATCGCCCGGCCGGCCGACAGCTCCCAGGGCGGCGCCTGCGGGCGCTGGCCCGGGCGTTCGGTGGCGGTGAAGCCCGTGATGGCGATGCGGTTCGGCATCTGCCGCAGGGTCGGGGCGAGCTTCTCCAGCAGGCGCCGGGTGCGCTCGTTCGGGCGGGTCGACCCGTCCGGGAACATCGAGCGCCCGTCCTGGTCGACGATCGACAGGTCGAGGCCCTGTTCGGAGCGGACGATCACCACGTTCTTCGACAGTTCGGCGATGTCCGGCATGTCCTGCAGCGCCTGCCGCAGGGAGGCCGCCGCGAGGCCGAAATTGTCCGGCTCGCCGGTCTCGGTCAGGCCGAATTCGCTGCTCTGGTCGCGCCGGGGCGGCGTCGTCCGGTCGGTGGCCTTCTCGGGCGGGATGTTGCGCAGGTATTTGACGTGGTCGGCGGCCGGCAGGCCCTCGGATTCGAGGATGCCGGCGAACTTCGATTCCTTGTTCACCCCGAAGGCGTCGCGCATCGAGCCGGCGACCACCTGCATCTTCTTCTGGTCCTGCGTCGAATAGGCCGCGACCATCACGAAGAAGCTCATCAGGAGCGCCATCAGGTCGGCGAAGGTCACGAACCAGCCGTGGCCGCCATGCGCACCGCCGCGCTTCTTTCTGGCCATATCAGGCGGCCGGTTCCATCAGCGCTTCGCGATGGTTGTGCGGCAGGTAGGCGATCAGCATCTCGCGCACCAGCGTCGGGCTCTTCTGGTCGCGGACCATCAGGATGCCGTCGATGATCAGCGAGCGGGAGACGTCCTCCTCCTCCAGCTTCACGTGCAACTTGTCGGCAAGCGGCAGGGTGATCAGGTTGGCGATCACGGCGCCGTACAGGGTGGCGAGCAGGGCGGTCGCCATGGCGGGGCCGAGCTTGGACGGGTCGGACATGTTGGCGAACATCGCCACCATGCCGAGGATCGTGCCGATCATGCCCCAGGCGGGGGCGCAGTCGCCGTAGGCCCGGTAGACCTTCGAGCCCTCGTCGAGATGCATCAGGAAGTTGTCGCGGTCGCGCTCCATCGTGTCGCGGATGAAGTCCCGGTCGTAGCCGTCGGCGATGTAGCGGGCGCCCTGCGCCAGGAACGGGTCGGAGATCTCCATGTTCTCCAGCGCGATCGGGCCGGACTTGCGGACCACGTCGGCGATCTTGGTGATCTCCTCGATCAGTTCCTGCGGCTTCACCGAGCGCATCATGAACGCGAAGCGCAGGCCCATCGGCAGGCCGTGCACGATCACCGAGAACGGGAACCGGATCATCGTCGCCGCGGTGGCGCCGCCGAACACCACGACCACGGCGTGCTCCGACGCGTAGGCCCCGAAATGGCCGCCATCGAGCATGATCAGCCCGACCACGACGCCGAGGCCGGAGAGCAGGCCGAGTGCGGTTGCGAGATCCATGACTCTGGGCGCCCGATGCAAAATCGTAACAAAGCGGTCCCAGCGGTCGCTTGCGGCCGGGTTATTCACAGCGGTAGGAAATCTTGCTGAACGAACCGTAAAGGCGATGGCTTCGACCCTGTATAGGGCCGTCATCGCCCGTTCAGGCGCGGCCCGGCATAAGCCGTGTCGTGTGAGGGGTTTGGCGGCGGAATCAGCGAGATCCGCCCGCCGCCCGGACCTTAAGAGTTGGCGCGAGACCCGGACACACGGGCCGCGCCGGGGGTGGCGGAGCTGTGGTGATGGTTCGTCTGTACGGGCGGGTCCTGGGTTTCCTGAAGGCGGAACGGCGGCTGGCCATCGGTCTGGCCGCCACCAACCTCGTGCTGGCGATCGCGGCGTTCGCCGAGCCGCTGCTGATGGGCCGGATCATCGATCAGCTCACCCACCTCAAGCGTGGCGGCAACGCCATGACCACCATGCTGCCCCTGCTGGCGGCCTGGGTGGCGTTCGGCTTCTTCACCATCGCGGCGGGCGTGTTCATCGCGCTCCACGCCGACCGGCTGGCCCACCGCAACCGCCTCTCCGCGATGGCGAGCTATTTCGAGCACGTGCTCGACCTGCCCCTCGCCTTCCACTCGGCCAACCATTCCGGCCGGGTCCTGAAGGCGATGCTGGAAGGCACCAACGGCATGGCCTGGCTGTGGCTCGGCTTCTTCCGGGACCACCTCGTCGCCCTGGTCTCCCTGGTCGTGCTCCTGCCGATGACCCTGTTCATCAACTGGCAGCTCGGCTCGATCCTGGTGGTGCTGGTGCTGGCGTTCACGGCGCTCACCACCTTCGTGATGCGCCGGACCGAGACCCTCCAGGGCCAGGTCGAGGAGTTCAATTCCGGCCTCGCCGCCCACGCCTCCGACGCGCTCGGCAACGTCGCCGTGATCCAGTCCTTCACCCGCGCCAAGGCCGAGAAGGACGCGATGCGCGGCATCATCACAAACCTGCTCGCCGCGCAGATCCCGGTCCTGTCCTGGTGGGCGCTCGCCAACGTGGCGACCCGGGCCTCGGCGACCATCACCATGACGGCGATCTTCGTCACCGGCATCTGGCTGTACCAGGCCGGCACCACCACGGTCGGCGAGGTCGTGGCGTTCATGAGCCTGGCCACCGCCTTCGTGGCGCGCCTCGACCACGTGGTCGGCTTCGTCAACGGCCTGTTCCAGCAGGCGCCCAAGATCGCCGAGTTCTTCGAGATCTACGACACCGTGCCGGCGGTGGCCGACCGTCCGCATGCCCGGCAGGTCGCCCGCTTCGAGGGCGAGGTCACCTTCGACGACGTCGCCTTCTCGTATGACGGCCGGCGCAAGGCGCTGGACGGCGTGTCGTTCTCGGCCCGTCCCGGCGAGACGATCGCGCTGGTCGGCACCACCGGCTCGGGCAAGTCGACGACGCTGGGCCTCCTGCACCGCAGCTTCGATCCGGCCTCCGGCTCGATCCGGATCGACGACATCGACGTGCGCGACATCGGCCTCGCGTCCCTGCGCCACAACATCGGCGTGGTGTTCCAGGAGCCGATGCTGTTCGCCCGCTCGATCCGCGAGAACCTCCAGGTCGGCCGCCCCGACGCCACCGACGCCGAGATGCTCGACGCCCTGGAGCGGGCCCAGGCCGGCGCCTTCATGGCGCGCCAGCAGGACGGGCTCGACACGGTGATCGGCGAGCGTGGCCGGTCGCTCTCCGGCGGCGAGCGCCAGCGGCTCTCGATCGCCCGGGCGCTCCTGAAGAACCCGCCGATCCTGATCCTCGACGAGGCGACCTCGGCGCTGGACGCCGCCACCGAGCGCAAGCTCCAGGGCGCCCTGGAGGCCGTGATGGAGGGGCGCACCACCTTCGTGATCGCCCACCGGCTCGCCACGATCCGCAACGCCGACCGCATCCTGGTCTTCCACGAGGGCCGGATCGTCGAGGCCGGCACGTTCGACGCGCTGGTCGCCGAGAACGGCCGCTTCGCCGAGCTCGCCCGGGCCCAGTTCATGGCGGCCGAGGCCGACGAGAGCGAGGGGCGGCTGGCCCTGGCGGCCTGAAGCGCCGATCCAGGGGTTTCCAAAGGGCTCAGCCCTTTGGCGGGTGATCAGGGCGGAGCCCTGATGGGACAGCACCCAGGGCTCCGCCCTGGACCCGCAAAAGGTCCCGACCTTTTGAATCCATGATTCTTCAACGATCGACGCTAGAGTGTCCCGGGAGCGGTCGCCCGGGGGGCAGCCATCCCGACCATGCGAGTCACAAAAAATGCTGCGCGAGATCGTCCTCGATACCGAGACCACCGGCACGGAGGCGCGCAACGGCGACCGGCTGATCGAGATCGGCGCGGTCGAGCTGCTCAACCACATCCCCACCGGCCGGACCTTCCACCGCTACTGCAACCCGCAGCGGGCGGTCTCCGAGGGCGCGTTCAACGTCCACGGCTTGTCGGACGCGTTCCTGTCCGACAAGCCGGTCTTCGCCGAGATCGTCGGCGAGCTGCTGGCCTTCCTGGCGGACGGGCGCCTCGTCATCCACAACGCGCCGTTCGATGTCGGCTTCCTCAACATGGAATATGCCCGGCTCGGGGCGAACGCGCCGCCGCCGATCCAGCTGGACGACGTGGTCGACACCCTGCCGATGGCCAGGCGCAAGCACCCGGGCGCGGCCAACAACCTCGATGCCCTGTGCAACCGCTACGGCATCGACACCAGCCGGCGCACCAAGCACGGTGCGCTCCTCGACGCGCAGATCCTGGCCGAGGTCTATGTCGAGCTGCTGGGTGGGAAGCAGACCAGCTTGGGGCTCATGGATGCCCAGGCCGGCCCCGCGGTCCGGACCGTCGCACAGGCGGCTCCGGCGGCCCCGCGGCCCTATCGCAGCCGACTTACGGATGAGGAGCGGACCAGGCACGACAGCTTCCGGGCGAGCCTCGGCCCGGCCGCGATCTGGGCCGATTATATCGGCGCCGACGACCCGGCCTGACTGACCTTGCCGCATCGCACATCGGCCTCTATTGCATCGCACCATATGTCGACCTTCGCGCCATCCCGGCCGCGACACGGACGCTGATGTGACCAAGCGCGCACCCATCATGGATCCCTTCAGCAAGCTGAAGGATATGCAGGACGGCGCCCGCGACCGGGCTGCGCATTCGCCCTTCGCCGACATGATCGAGGCGACCCGCCTGACCAGTCTCGGTCGCCTGGACGAGGCGACCGCCCTGATCCAGCGCAGCTTCGGCTACACCACCGCGCCGCCGCCGGAGCCGGAAGCGCCGGCTCCCCAATCCCCGCCCCCCCGTGACGACGCGCCCGGGACTGTCCGACGCAAGGCCGCCGCGGAGACTCGGAACGCGTCGCGCGGCTCGATCACCGAGCCGGCGGTGCGGGTCCGCAAGGCGGTCGGCAAGGTCGTGAGCGGCCTCGCGCCGATGCTGAAAGGTCTGAGCCGCCCGCGCCGCGCCCCCGCCAAGCCGTCGGCGCCCCGAGAGCCCGTCCGCGAGAGCCGCTTCGTCGCCCTCAGCCATACCGAACCGGCCGGCAGCCGCGACTACAAGCTGTTCATCCCGGGGAATCCGGCGGAGCCGGCGCCGCTGATCGTGATGCTGCACGGCTGCATGCAGAACCCGGACGATTTCGCCGCCGGCACCGGCATGAACGTCCTGGCCGAGCGCGAGGGCTTCTTCGTCGTCTATCCGGGCCAGAGCCGGCAGGCCCATGTCCAGCGCTGCTGGAACTGGTACGAGCCGCGCGACCAGCGCCGGGAATCCGGCGAGGCCGCGATCATCGCGGGGCTCACCCGGGCCGTGATGGCGGACCACCCGATCGACCCGGCCCGGGTCTACATCGCCGGCATGTCGGCGGGGGGCGCGGCCGCCCTAAACATCGCCCGGGCCTATCCCGACCTCTACGCCGCGGTGGGCGTGCATTCCGGCCTCGCCGCCGGTTGCGCCCGCGATATCGGCTCGGCCCTGATGGCCATGCAGGTCGGCGCGCCGGGGCTCGGCACCGCACCCTCGTTCGGCGCCTCCCCGACCGGGCAGCGCATCCCCACCATCGTGTTCCACGGCGAGGATGACGGCACCGTCAGCGTGCGCAACGCCGACCAGGTGCTGGCCCAGGCCAACGTCGCCGGCCTGACCCCCGGATCCGAGACCTTCGAGGGCCGCGGCCATCCCTTCACCCGCACCCGCTACCGGGACGAGACCGGCCGGGTCGTGGTCGAGGATTGGCGGGTCCGCGGCGCCGGCCACGCCTGGTCGGGCGGCCGCCCCGAGGGCAGCTACACCGATGCCGACGGCCCGGACGCCTCCCGGGCGATGCTCGACTTCTTCGCCGAGCATCGGCTCGGGCCGCGGTAAACTCTGGCTCGCCCGGAGGCTTGCAGGGCGCTGCCCTGCACCCGCAAAAGGTCCCGGACCTTTTGAAACCGTGACCGGACCCATCCATGACCGCACCGATCCCGACCCTCGACGGCCTCGCGCAGGTGGCGGAGCGCTACGACCTGCTCCTCTGCGACGTCTGGGGCGTGCTGCATGACGGCCAGAAGGCCCATGTCCCGGCCGGCGAGGCGCTGATCCGGTTCCGCGGCCTGCCGGGCGCGCGGCCGCGCCGGGTGGTCCTGGTCTCGAACGCGCCGCGTCCCGGGGACGGCGTCGGCCGCATCCTCGACCGGTTCGGGGTGCCGCGCGAAGCCTACGACGCGATCCTGACTTCGGGCGACCTCACCCGGGAGCTGATCGCCGAGCGCCCGGGCGCCCGGATCCGGCATCTCGGGCCCGAGCGCGACCTCGGCATCTTCAAGGACCTCGACCTCAGCCTCGTCCCGGAGGAGGAGGCCGACCTCGTCGTCTGCACCGGCCTGTTCGACGACCGCAGCGAGACCGCGGACGATTATCGCGCCGAACTCATGCGCCTGGCGGCCCGGGGGCTCACGATGATCTGCGCCAATCCCGACCTCGTGGTCGAGAGCGGCAACCGGCTGATCCCCTGCGCCGGCCTGCTCGCGGCGGCCTATGCCGAGCTCGGCGGCACCGTGATCTATGCCGGCAAGCCGCACCGCCCGGTCTACGAGGCGGCTTTGGCCAAGGGGGCCGAGCTCACGGGCGCGCCGGTGGATCCGGCCCGGGTGATGGCGATCGGCGACGCGATCCGCACCGACATCGCCGGCGCCCGCGGCTTCGGCATCGCCAGCCTGCTGGTGGCGCGCGGCATCCACGCGGAGGAACTCGGCGTCTCGGCCGAGCATCACCGCCTCGGCGACGTCGCCGAATGGCTCGGCCGCCAGGTGGTGCATCCGGACGCGGTGATCGAGCGGCTGGTCTGGTAGAGCCTCGTTCCCGGCCGCCATGCTACAACCGGGAATGGCCGATCCCGTCCCCGCCGCCACCCATGCCCGCACCATCCTGGCGGCCCATGAGCATCGCCGCCAGATCGCGCCCCTGAGCGGCTGGGATGCTGGCCTGGATCTGGCCGCCGCCTACCTTGTGGCCGCGGAGGTCCGGCGCCTGCGGGTGGCGCGGGGCGAGCGGCCGGTTGGCCGCAAGATCGGCTTCACCAATACGACGCTCTGGGATGCCTACAACGTCCACGCGCCGATCTGGGGCCCTGTCTACGACACGACCTTGCATGACCGCGCCGCCCTGACCGGCCCGGTCCCGCTCGCCGCCCTGGTCGAGCCGCGGATCGAGCCGGAGATCGTGTTCGGGCTGGCCCGGGCGCCCGAGCCCGGCATGGACGACGCGGCCCTGCTCGGCTGCCTCGCCTGGGTGGCGCAGGGGTTCGAGCTCGTGCAGTCGCTGTTTCCCGGCTGGCGCTTCGCCGCTCCCGACACGGTGGCGGCCTTCGGGCTGCACGGCCTGCTGGTGCTCGGCGAGCGGGTGCCGATCGCCGCGGATTCGGCGCAGGCCTGGATCGACGCCCTCGCGGGATTCTCCGTCGACCTGCTGCGGGACGGCGCAGTCGCCGACCGGGGCAGCGCCCGCAACGTGCTCGGTGGCGGCCCTCTTGCGGCCCTCCGGCACCTCGTTGATGTGTTGGCTAACGACCCGTTAAGCCCGCCGCTCGCAGCCGGCGAAATTGTCACCACCGGGACGCTCACCGACGCCCTGCCGGTGGCGTCCGGGCAGGTCTGGAGCACGCGGCTCTCCGGGCTGTCGCTGCCCGGCCTCGACCTCGCCCTGGCCTGACGCGATCGGACGCCTCTGCGTCGGCCCGCAAAAAGCCCCTCGCTCGCGCGTTTCCGGCCCAAAGCCGCCGGGCATCCGTGCGAAATCCCTCGCGGGGGGCGCCGGATGGGGTAAGGCGAGACGGGGCGGCTGCGCGCGGCACGCGATTCGCCCTGTGCCGCCCATCATCGCCCGCGTCTCGGCCCGGCCGCGACACGGGGGCGTTGGTGATGATTAGCCGACATGCCACATGCTGAGACATGCCCGGACGCGCGCGGAGCCGCTACACGACCTACCTGGTGTCCGTGACCGCGGAGCGGTCCGGCGGCCGCGGCCGCTCGGGTCGCAAACCCGCCCCCCTGGTCTACGCGGTGATGAAGCCGAACGCCGAGGCCGCGATGGCGGCGGTCAGGTCGCTGGCCGAGGAGCCGGTCGCGGTCGCCATCGTGGGCAGCCTGTCCACCCGGGTGTCCAAGGGCCTGAAGCTGAAGCCGGGCGAGCCGCGGGTAGTGTGACGAGCCGGGCTCAATCCACCGCGAGCCGGTAGCCGACGCCCCGCACCGTCTGCAGGAAGACCGGGTTGGCGGGATCGACCTCGGTCTTGCGGCGCAGGCGGTTGATCTGCACGTCGACGGTGCGCTCCGCGGCGAGGCCTCCGAGCCCGGCGAGCTGCTCGCGCTCGACATTGGCGCCCCCGGCCGCGGCCAGGATCGTCAGGATCTCGCGCTCGCGGTCGGTGATGCGGATCAGCGCGTCGTCCCGGCGCAACTCGCCCCGGTCGATGCGGAACGCGAACGGCCCGAAGGTCACGGTCTCGGCCGCCGCCTCGCGCGGGCTGACGCTGCGCTTGATGATGTTGCTGAGCCGCAGGGTCAGCTCTCGGGGCTCGAACGGCTTGGGCAGGTAATCGTCGGCGCCGATCTCCAGGCCCATCACCCGGTCGTTGGGGTTGGAGCGGGCGGTGAGCATCAGGATCGGCACCCGGGAGGTCTCGCGGACGCTGCGGGCGTAATCGAAGCCGTTCTCGCCGGGCATCATCACGTCGAGCACCATCGCGTCGAACACGACGCTCTGGGCCCGGGCCCGGGCCTCGGCGGCGCTCGCCGCCACGGTCACGCGAAACCCCTGGTCGGTCAGGTAGCGGGCGAGCAGCTCGCGCAGGCGGCGGTCGTCGTCGACCACCAGGACATGCGGCGCCGCGTCGGGCAGTTCGGCCCGGGGGGCGGTGGTCACGCGCCGCCACCCGCGCCGGACCCGCGCCGGGCCATCAGGCGCCGGACCGCGGGCCGGTCCTCCGGCTCGATCATCGCCATCAAGAAGTCCTCCGGGGAACCCAGCGCGTCCGGCGCGGCGAGGGCCCGGGCGAGGCGGCGGGCCTGGACCCGGGTGAGGTCGGCGGCCAGCTCGGCACCGGATGGCGTGCAGTACAGCAGGCGCTGGCGCCGGTCGCTCGGGCCGGTCTTCTGCGTGACGTAGCCCTGCCCGATCAGGTCCTTCAACACCCGGTTGAGGCTCTGCTTGGTGATCCGCAGGATGTCGAGCAGCTCCGCGATGGTCAGTCCCGGGTAGCGATCGACGAAGTGCAGCACCCGGTGATGCGCCCGGCCGAAGCCGTAGGCCGCCAGGATCCGGTCCGGATCGCCGACGAAGTCGCGATAGGCGAAGAACAGCAGCTCGATCAGGTCGTCGCTGCCCAGCGCCTGCGCCGGGTCCGCCGCGCGGGACGCAGGTGCGGGACCGGAGAGCCCGGATGCGACGGTGCCGTCGCGCTGTACCGATGAGGTCACGGGGGGCAGACCGTCACGTGGGGACCGTCCGGGTGGCAAGAAGGTCAGTCCCTCTGACATGTCTCAGCGCCGCCCGGGAGCGTCAAGCCCGGCGGCCTCCACCTGCGAGACACGGATCGGGGACTTGCCGGCCGCCGCTCCGGGTCCGATACCGGTCCGGGCCGGATTCGAGGGCCCGAGGGGAACAGCATGAGCGACGCCGACGCACGGGCCCGCCGCCTCTGGATCCGCGATCCGCTGGCCATCCTCGCCGAGGGGGCCGGGGGCGGCATCGTGGTGGAAGGCAGCCGGATCGTCGAGCGCGTCGCCGCGGGCGCCCGGCCGGCCGGCCCGGTGGACGAGACCTTCGACGCCGCGCGCCACGTGGTCATCCCGGGCCTCGTCAACACCCACCACCACGCCTTCCAGACCCTGACCCGCGCCCACCCGATCGCGATCAACAAGCCGTTGTTTCCCTGGCTGAAGGCGCTCTACACGGTCTGGGGCCGGATCACCCCGGAGGCGTTCCGGCTCGCCACCCGGGTGGCCTATACCGAGCTGCTGCTCTCCGGCTGCACCACGGCGGGGGACCACCATTACCTGTTCCCGAAGGGGCTGGAGCAGTCGGTCGACATCCAGGTCGAGGAGGCCAAAAGCCTCGGGATCCGCGCCGCCATCACCCGCGGCTCGATGAGCCTGTCCGACCGGGAGGGCGGCCTGCCCCCCGAGACGCTGACGCAGGACGACGACACGATTCTTTCGGATTGCGAGCGGGTGCTGAACCTGTTCCACGATCCGGCCCCCGGGGCGATGGTCCAGGTCGGGCTGGCGCCCTGCTCGCCCTTCGCGGTGACGAAGCGGCTGATGCGCGAGAGCGCGGACCTCGCCGCCCGGCACGGCTGTCGCCTGCACACCCATCTCGGCGAGACCCTGGACGAGGACCAGTTCTGCCTGTCGATGTTCGGCTGCCGCCCGGTGGATTACCTGGAGGAGGTCGGCTGGATGAGCGACCGGGTCTGGCTCGCCCACGGCATCCATTTCAACGATGCCGAGGTCGCCCGGCTCGGCAAGGCCGGGGTCGGCGTGTGCCATTGCCCGACCTCGAACATGACCCTGGCGTCGGGCCATTGCCGCACCTGCGAACTGGAGGCGGCGGGCTCGCCGGTGGGCCTCGGCGTCGACGGCTCGGCCTCGAACGACAGCTCGAACCTGATGGAGGGCGTCCGCCACGCGCTGATGCTGAACCGGCTTACCTACGGGGCGGAGACCGTGACCCATCTCGACGCCTTGCGCTGGGCCACCGAGGGCTCGGCCGCCTGCCTCGGCCGCGCCGATATCGGCCGGATCGAGCCGGGCCGCGAGGCCGATCTCGCGCTGTTCACCCTGGACGAATTGCGCTTCTCCGGCGCCCACGATCCGCTCGCCGCCCTGGTCCTGTGCGGCGCGACCCGGGCCGACCGGGTGATGGTGGCCGGGCACTGGCGGGTGATCGACGGCCAGCCGCTGGGTGTCGATGCAGTTCGCCTGCGGGAAGACCATTCGCGGCTGGCGAAGGAGCTGTTCGGGGTGGGGTGAGGCTCGAATGGTCTGGAACCTAGTCCTTTCAAGGTGTTTGGCACAGCGATTCGGGCGCGACGCGACGCGTTCTCCTCCCCCTTGCGTTTGGGGGCTGCACAGGTTTTGCTCCGCTTTCCGCGTCGGGACGTTGTCGGTTTTTCCGACAGGCGCGGAGGGGCGGATGGACGGGTTCGGCGGTGGGAACGTGCTGACGCCGGTGCGTAGCGCGTGGCTGTTCGAGCGGATCGTTGAGACCGGCAGCGTGGTGCTGAGTTGCGTAGGCGGCGACCATGCTGAGACGGCGGCAGCACACCGCTCCCTCGGCTCGCCGCAGAGCGACGTGCCGACGATCCTGGCGACGTTGCGCCCCGGGCGGTGGAGGCGTGCCGGGGCCGGTGCGTGGTAGCGGTGCAGGCTACCAGCGCGCTGAGCTTTGCCGGAGCGTCCGGCCGGTCTGGTCTGGGCTCGGGCGGGAACGGCGTACAGCCGGGCTTCTTCGTGCATCCGGTGGTGGCGGTGGACGCCGCCGATGAAGCAGTCCTGGGCCTGCTCGACGAGCAGATCTGGAGCCGGGCGCCGGACAAGGTGTCGGTGCGGCCGGCCGAGGAGAAGGAGAGCCTGCGCTGGCGGATCGGCCCTTCGACAGGCTCAGGATGAGGGGTCTTCCGGGGCTTGAAGGGCGAGGGCCTGCGGCTGGAGGAGACGCAGGTGCGGGTGCTCGAGACGCTGTTCCGGCTGGCGGCTCTGGCGCTCGGGGCGGCGGTGCGGATCCTTCAGCTGGTCGATGCCCGCGACGGCGGGCGGCGGCCGATGCAGGACGGGCTCGACGCAAAGACCCGGCCGGTGGTGGAGGCCTTGGGGCGCAGTTGCGAGCGGGGCACGGCGCGCCAGCGCAATCCCCACTGGGGCCGGCACCTTGGCCTGGCTGTCCTGGATCGTCGCCCGCTACGGCGGCTGGAACTGCTACGGCAAGCCCCCAGGCCCCAAGATCATGGCCTGCGGCTGGGAACGCTTCGCCGCAACCCCCGCAGGGGCCCTCATCGCACAGACCGAACTCGAACCTCGAACCCGTGTAGCCCGTAGCCCGTGTGGGGTAGGGGAAAAGCGCCCAGTTTTCAAAGCGTTGGCATCAAGTGGAGACGTGTGAAGCCGCTTAGCAAAACGTCCCGATCGCGACCCGATCAAACACCTTGAAAGGGGTGGGCTCGGCCCTTTGGAAACCCGGGGCCGCGTTGACCTTCTCCTAACCCGCGCCTGCCATCCTTCGATCTGGGAGCCAGGTTGCGTATCGGCTCCGCGACAGCCCCGCCGACCGGTTCATCCCGGCGGCGGGGCTCGTCGCAGCCTTGCTTCGCAGGCGCGATCCGTGACACTGGCGCGATGCCCCGCTCGCCCTGGCTCCGTCCGGATCCGCTCCTCCTCGCCTCCACCAGCCCGACCCGGCGCCTCCTGCTGGAGAGCGCGGCGCTTCCGGTGGAGACCGCGTCCCCCGATATCGACGAGCGCGCCCTGGAGGCATCGAGCCAGGGGCTGTCGCCGCCCGAACTCGCCCTGCGCCTCGCCCAGGCCAAGGCCGACGCGGTGGCCTCCCGCCATCCGGAGCGCGTCGTCCTCGGCGCCGACCAGGTGCTCGAGCTCGACGGCACAATCTTCCATAAGCCCCGGGATTCGGACGAAGCGCGAGCCCAGCTCGCCCGCCTCGCCGGTCGCACCCACGCCCTGCATTCCGCGGTGGCGCTGGCAGGCGCCGTCAGCGACGCCTTCGTGGAGACCGCCCGGCTGACGATCCGCCCCCTCGATGCCCGGGCGATCGCCGCCTATGTGGAGTGCGCCGGCGCTGACAGGGTCCGCGCCAGCGTCGGCGGCTACCAGTTGGAAGGGCCGGGCATCCACCTGTTCGAATCGGTCGCCGGTGACCACAGCACGGTGCTGGGCCTGCCATTGCTGCCGCTGCTCGCGCGCTTTCGCGACGCCGGCTACCTGGACTTCTAGCCAGGGTTTCCAAAGGGCTCAGCCCTTTGGCGGGGTTCCGGGGCGGAGCCCGGAGGCTTGCAGGGCTCCGCCCTGCACCCGCAAAAGGTCACGGACCTTTTGAAACCACGATCGAACGGAGCACCATCTTGGCCGGGCACGATCATTCCCACGGATCCCATTCCCATGGGGGGCACGGCGGCCATGGCGGCCACGCCCACGCGCCGAAGAATTTCGGGCCGGCCTTCGCGATCGGCATCCTGCTCAACACCGGCTTCGTGGTGGTCGAGGCGGCCTACGGCTACCTCAGCAACTCCATGTCGCTGGTGGCCGATGCCGGCCACAACCTCTCCGACGTGCTGGGCCTGGCCGCCGCCTGGATCGCCGCCATCCTGGTGCGTCGCCGGGCCAGCGCCCGCTTCACCTATGGCTATCGCGGCTCGTCGATCCTGGCGGCCCTGTTCAACGCCGTGTTCCTGCTGATCGCCATGGGCGCGGTGATCTGGGAGGCCCTGGTCCGGCTGGTCCATCCGGAGCCGGTGGCCGGGACGATCGTGATGGTGGTCGCCGCCATCGGGATCCTGGTCAACGGCGTCACCGCCTGGCTGTTCGCCAGCGGCGCCAAGGGCGACATCAACATCCGCGGCGCCTTCCTGCACATGGTCGCCGATGCCGCGGTTTCGGCGGGCGTCGTGATCGCCGGCCTGGTGATCCAGCTCACCGGGCTCGCCTGGATCGACCCCGCGGTCAGCCTCGCCATCGCGGGCCTCGTGGTCTGGGCGACCTGGGGGCTCCTGCGCGACAGCGTGGCGATGTCGCTGGACGCGGTGCCCCCTGAGATCTCGCCGGAGGCGGTGACCGGCTTCCTGCGCGGTCGGCCCGGGGTGATCGATCTCCACGACCTGCATATCTGGCCGATGAGCACCACCAGCGTCGCCCTCACGGTCCATCTGGTGATCGCCGAGGACCATCCGGGCAACGGCTTTCTGGCGGAGACCGCCGAGGGTCTGCGCACCCGCTTCGGCATCGGCCACGCGACCCTGCAGATCGAGGCGGCCGGCGGCCCGGCCTGCCGCCTCGCCGAGGCTTGCGCCGCGTGAGCGCGGCTCCGATCCCCCGGGCCTTCGTGGTCGGCCACCCGATCGCACATTCGCGCTCGCCGCTGATCCACGGCTACTGGCTGAGCCAGCACGGCATCCCGGGCTCCTACGAGCGCCTGGACGTCGACCCGGCGGCGTTCCCCGACTTCCTCCGGGCGCTGCCGGAATCCGGCTTCCGGGGCGGCAACGTCACGATCCCCCACAAGGAGGCGGCCTTCGCGCTGGCCGACATCCTGACGCCGCGAGCGGAAAAGATCGGCGCGGTGAACACCCTGGTGGTCGAGCCCGACGGCCGGGTCCGCGGCGACAACACCGACGCGCCGGGCTTCTGCGCCCATCTCGACCACAGCCTCGGGGCTGGCTGGCCGGAGCGGGCCGGCGGCACCGCCGTGGTGCTGGGTGCGGGCGGTGCGGCCCGGGCGATCGTCGTCGGGCTGGCCGAAAACGGCCTGCGCCGGATCCTGATCGCCAACCGCACCCGCGCCCGGGCCGAAACCCTGGCGGCCCTGGCCCCGGGGATCGGCGCGGCGCTCGCCTGGGACGACCTGCCCGATGCGCTCGCCGGGGCGGGGCTCGTGGTCAACACCACCTCGCTCGGCATGAAGGGCCAGCCGCCCCTCGATATCGACCTCACTCCGCTGCCGGCGACCGCCGCGGTGGCCGACATCGTCTACGCGCCTTTGGAGACCGACCTGCTCGCGGCGGCGCGCCGCCGGGGGCTCGCGGCGGTGGATGGTCTCGGCATGCTGCTGCACCAGGCGGTGCCGGGTTTCGAGGCATGGTTCGGCCTGCGCCCCGCCGTCACCCCGGGCCTGCGGGACCGGATCGTGGCGGATCTCGCCGGATGACCAAGGGCCGCCCCGTCATCCTCGGCCTGACCGGCTCGATCGGCATGGGCAAGTCGGCCACCGCCAAGATGTTTTCGGCGCTCGGCGTTCCGGTCCACGATGCAGACGCCGCCGTCCACGCCCTCTACGGTCCGGGCGGCGAGGCCGCGGCGGCGATCGGGGCGGCGTTTCCAGGCGTGCTCGATCCGCAGGGCGGCGTCGACCGCACCCGCCTGCGCGAGGCAGTGCTCGGCAAAGCTGATCGGATGGCGGCGCTCGAAGCCATCGTCCACCCGTTGGTTCGGGCGGCCAGCACGGCGTTCCTGGCCCGGCACGCGGATGCGCCCCTGGTCGTCCTCGACATCCCGCTCCTCTACGAGACCGGGGGCGAGAGCCGCTGCGACGCGGTCGCGGTGGTCAGCGCGCCCCCCGAGGTGCAGCGCGCCCGGGTGCTGGCCCGTCCCGGCATGACCGAAGAGGCCTTCGCGGCGATCCTCGCCAAGCAGATGCCGGATGCCGAGAAGCGGGCGCGAGCGGACTTCGTGATCGACACGAGCCGAGGCTTTCCGGCGGCCGAGGCCGAGGTGGCGCGGATCGTGGCTGCGTTGACGGAGCGTGGTGCGCCGGAACACCCCGCCGCTGGGTGACGCAGCCGCGGTACGGCATATCTCCCGGGTACCGATCCGGCTGCGGGATGGACGACGACGATGCGGTGTCTCGAAGGGATCAGCCGGGCCTCGGCAGGCCGCACCCTCATGGCCAAGGCCCTGATCGCCCTGCTGATCCTGCCACTGCTCGCGGCCATCCCGGCCCAGGCGCAAGTTGCCGGCACCTGCCCGCCCCCGAAAAAGTTCGCGGCCGGCGCCTGCGTCACCGCCTGTCCGGGCGGGTACGAGGATCGCGGGCGCGAGTGCGTCTACCGCAACCAGTCCCGCTGACGATCATTTCAAACCCACCCGATCCGCCCGAAAAACCCCGCGATCTCGGCCGCGGCCCGGTCGGGATCCTCCCGGTGGGGGAAGTGGCCGACGCCCGGGAACGAGGCCAAGTCGAGGTCCGAAAACGTCTCGCCCAGGCGGTCGGTCCAGGCATAGGGGAAGATCGGGTCGTGCTCGGCCCAGCGCACGCAGGTCGGCACCGTGATCGGCGGCAGGGGCGGGGCCTTGCCCTTGAGCATCGCGATCCGGCCGGCATGGGCCGCCCGGTAATGCGCGAACCCGCCCGCGAGGTTGCCGGGCTTCATGTAGGCGTCCGCGAAGGCGTCCAGAACGGGATCGAACGCATCCTTGCGGTACGACCAGTGCCGCAGGAAGTGGCCGATATAGGCGGCGCAGCTTGCCCGGCTGGCGCCCACCAGCGTCACCGCCAGGTCCATCTGGTTGAAGGACTGGTACCAGATCTCGCTGAGCCGGTCCGGGGCGCCGAGGCGGGGGCCGATCCCGGGATAGACGAAGTCGAACAGGAACAGGCCGGCGCACCGCTCCGGATGAGCCCGGGCCAGCGCCTGGATCACCGCGCCGCCGACATCGTGGCCGACGATGCCGGCGCGGTCGATGCCGAGCGCATCGAGCAGCGCCACCATGTCGGCCGCCTGCTCCTGCGGTCCGAAGGCGCCCTCGGGCTTGTCGCTGTCGCCGAAGCCGCGCAGGTCCGGGGCGATCAGGGTGTGGCGGGCGGACAGCCGCTCCATCACCGGCTCCCAGGTCAGCCAGAATTCCGGCCAGCCGTGAAGCAGCAGCAGCGGCGAGCCCGTGCCGCAGCGCGCGACGTGCAAGTCCGCGCCGTTCACGCGGATCGTCAGGTGCTCGATGCCGTCCATCGTCCCTCCATCTCGGCCCGCCGGGCCAGCATCTTCGCCTGCAGCCGGCTGCGGCGGGCGGCGATCACCGTGCCGTTGATCTCGCCGCCGAACAGGAACATGGCGGCGAGCCAGTACAGGAACACCAGGAACACCATCGCGGTGGCCAAGCCCCCGTAGGTGGACGCGTAGGCGTTCGAGAACCGGTCGAGATAATAGCCGAAGCCGAGGCCGGCGAAGAACCACAGGACCAGCGTCACCCCGATCCCCGGCAGCACCGACAGGATCGAGCGCCGGCCGGCCGCGACGAACTTGTGGGCGATGATCAGCACCACCGCCAGCAGCAGGGCGGTGACGCCGATCCGCCCGATCGCCACCGTGAGGCTCAGGGGCTCCAGCCCCGGCGCCACCAGCACGACGTTGCGCCAGATCAGCGGGCCCAGCACCACGAGCAGCGCGAAGGCCAGCATCGCGAAGGCGCCGCAGATCACGTAGCCGATCGATTCGAGCCGGGTCAGCCACCAGGGCCGGCTCTCCCGCAGCCCGTAGGCCCGGTTCAATCCGACCCGCAGGCTCTCGACGCCTGAGGACGAGAAATACAGGGCGAACAGGGCGCCGAGCGTCAGCACGCCGCTGCGCTGCTCGGTGAGCACCCGGTGGACCTCGCCGACGATCGGCTTGGCGATCTCCCGGGGCCAGGCGTCGAAGATCAGCACCCCGGCCTCGTCGGCGAGCGACTGCGTGCCGAACAGGCCGGCCAAGGCCGCCAGCAAAATCAGGAACGGGAACAGGGAGGTCAGGGTCGAGAGCGCGATGTGGCTGGCGATCGCCCAGCCGTCATGGGCGACGAAGCGCTGCGCCGCGAGGCCCGCGACCTGGAATCCGCTGCGGAGAGATTTCACGGGTGTCCAACGATCCTCGTGCCGGCCCGCCGATGAAGGGCGCCCGGGCCGGCCCGTCAACGCCGCCGAGCCGGTCCGGTCCCGTTCGCTGGCCGGTGAAGCGCCGCGGCCACGCCGACCGGACCCCCGCGCCGACCAGATCGCTGTTGCGACTCGCCGAGCCGACGCGCTCTAGATACGGCCATGCTTACGCCCGCACCACGTCCGTCGCTTGCCGCCAGCGCCCTGCCGGTCCTGTTCGTCCCGATCTGGGCGACCGGCTTCATCTCCGCCCGGGCCGTGATCCCGCACGCCGATCCGCTGGGCTTCACGGCGGTCCGGTTCACCGGCGTCGCCCTGCTGCTGGCGCTGATCGCGGCGGCCTCCCGGGTGCGCTGGCCCGGGACCCAGGCGGGCTGGCGCGACCCCATGGTGGCGGGCTTCCTGATGCAGGGGGTCTACCTGTCGGGGGTGTTCTGGGCAGTGAGCCGGGGGCTGCCGGCCGGGATCGCCGCCCTGGTCGGCAGCCTGCAACCCCTGCTGACGGCGCTCCTGGCGGGGCCGCTGCTCGGCGAGCGCGTCAGCGGCCGGCGGGCGCTGGGCATCCTGCTGGGCTTCGCGGGCGCCGGCCTGGTCCTCGCCCCGAAGCTCGGCGCCGCCGACCCGTCCGGGATCCCGCCGGTGGCCCTGGCGGTCAGCCTCGTGGCGGTGCTGGCGCTGACGCTAGGCACCCTCTGGCAGAAGCGCACCGGCGGCGGCGGCGACCTCCTGGCCAACGCGACGCTGCAATTCGTGGGTGGGATGGCCTGCGCGATCCCGCTGGCGCTGGCCTTCGGCCATGCGACGATCGACCCGGTGGCGCCCCTGTGGCTCGGGCTCGCCTGGGCGATCCTGGTCAACTCGGTGGCCGGAATCCTGCTGCTGCTGGCGCTGATCCGGCGCGGCGCGGTGGCGGGCGTCGCCGCCCTGTTCTTCCTGGTGCCGCCGGTCGCCGCGGTGCTGGGCTACGTGTTGTTCGGCGAGGTGCTGACCCTCGTGCAGGTCGCCGGGATGGCGGTGGCGGCGCTCGGCGTGGCGGTGGCGAGCCGGGCCTGATCCCGGAACCTTGGCGCCGCAGCCAGGGAACCCCCGAAGAGGCCCGGTCTTTCGCTTGATACCGCCCAGCCGCCGAAGAGCCGGGCCGGATCGACCAGATCCCCGGGAGGCCCCATGAACCAGATCCTCGTCGTCGCGCTCATCTGCGCCGCCAACGTCCAGGCCCCGGACTGCTCGCGGGAGACGGCCCTCGACGTGATCACCGGGCCGGCCCACACGCTGCAGGAATGCCTGATCCAGGGGCCGGTTCTGGCGGCCAATACCGGTTTCACCGGCGAGAACGGCGCCTACGTCAAGACGCGCTGCGAACAGAAGCGCTGAACCGGAGCGCCGGGCGCCGAAGTGGAGGCCGGTTCGGCGTCACCGAGCGCGTCAAAACCCCGCGGTCTTCAACTTGAGTTCAAGACGCGACAAATGAAATCTGCTTCGGCCTGGGCGTCGGACGGGTTAGAAGTCACGATCCAATAAAACGCCACGCGAGCAAAAACCATGTCCGCATCCCCCGCCATCCAGACCGAGCCGCAGGACGTCGTCAGCCTCACCAAGGCCGCCGGCGAGAGCGCGAAGGCCCTTGTGGCGGAGGCCACCCGGCGGGTGCGGACGCGCATCCTCGGCACGGATGGGCGGATCGATGCCGGCAAGCTCGAGGCCCAGCAGCACGCCGCCCACGGGCTGGCCTGGCTTGCGACCTACGCGGAGGCGGTGGCCGAGCTCGGCGGCTACGCCGAGCGCCTCCAGGCCGAGGGCCGGTTCGGCGAGACCGAGACGCTGCTCGTGCGGATCGGCGCCGGCGAGTATCTCGACCAGCTGTTCTCCGGCATCCCGATGAGCCAGGGCGAGATGGTCCGTCCGACCGGCTCGCTCGGCCTCTCGGCCAAGGAGGTCGCGCAGTACCGCTCCGACGCGATCGAGACCCTGATCGCCGAGGGCAACACCCCGGAGAACCGCGCCGCCCTGGTGGCGCTGATGCGCGAGGGCGGCGGCTCGGCCACCGTCGGCGCCTCGGGCCTCGACGAGGACATGGAGGCGATCCGCTCCGAGATGCGCCGCTTCGGCAAGGCCGAGGTGGTCGAGCAGGCCCATGAGTGGCACCTGAAGAACGAATACATCCCCATGGCGGTCGTCACCAAGATGGCCGAGCTGGGCGTGTTCGGCCTCACGATCCCGGAAGAGTACGGCGGCATGGGCCTGCCCAAGACCGCGATGTGCGTGGTCTCGGAGGAGCTATCCCGGGCCTATATCGGCGTCGGCTCGCTCGGCACCCGCTCGGAGATCGCCGCCGAGCTGATCCTGTGCGGCGGCACCGAGGAGCAGAAGCACCGCTTCCTGCCCAAGATCGCCTCGGGCGACATCCTGCCGACGGCCGTGTTCACCGAGCCGAACACGGGTTCGGATCTCGCCTCGCTCCGCACGAAGGCGGTGAAGGACGGCGACACCTGGAAAATCACCGGCAACAAGACCTGGATCACCCATCCGGTCCGGGCCGACATCATGACCGTGCTGGTGCGGACCAAGCCCGAGGAGAAGGGCCATCGCGGCCTCTCGATGCTGATCGCCGAGAAGCCCCGGGGCACGGACGAAGAGCCGTTCCCGGTCCAGGGCCTGTCGGGCGGCGAGATCGAGGTGCTCGGCTACCGGGGCATGAAGGAATACGAGCTGGCCTTCGAGGGGTTCGAGGTGCCCGGCGGCAACCTGCTCGGTGAGGTCGAGGGCAAGGGCTTCGCCCAGCTGATGCAGACCTTCGAATCCGCCCGCATCCAGACCGCGGCCCGGGCCATCGGCGTCGCCCAGTCGGCCCTCGACGTGGCCCTGCGCTACGCCGAGGAGCGGGTCCAGTTCGGCAAGGCGCTGGTCAGCTTCCCGCGGGTCGCCGACAAGCTCGCCATGATGGCGGTGGAGATCAACATCGCCCGCCAGCTCACCTACTTCTCGGCCCGCGAGAAGGATGCCGGCAAGCGCTGCGACTTGGAGGCCGGGATGGCCAAGCTGCTCGGCGCCCGGGTCGCCTGGGCGGCCGCCGACAACGCGCTCCAGATCCACGGCGGCAATGGCTTCGCACTGGAATACCCGGTCAGCCGGATCCTGTGCGACGCCCGCATCCTGTCGATCTTCGAGGGCGCCGCCGAGATCCAGGCCCAGGTCATCGCCCGGCGGCTGCTCGAAGCCGCCTGACGGATCGAGAACCAAAGGTCTCGGGGGCTCCGCCCCCGAACCCCGCCAAAGGGCTGAGCCCTTTGGGAACCCGCTACTTGGTGATCTTCACCGAGACCGGGTCGCTCGATGGGAACGTTTCCTCGAGGGCGTCGTCGAGGCGCTCGTCCATCTTCTCCTGCTTGTTCGCAGGATTGGTCTTGTCGTCCGGCTTGGCGCTGCCCTGCTGGAAGCCAGGCTTGGTCTCGTTCTTCAGCTTGTGGTCGTCGGCCATGTCTGTCGCTCGTCCGTGACGGGTGCACGCTCGGTGCCTGTGCGCGTCAACGCAACGGAGCCCGGGTGTTTCCGGTTTTTTCGGTCGCAAAGGGTATCAATCGGGCCGTGCCGTAGGCCCGGTCAGGCCGTTGCCACCGCCCGGCCGGGCCGCAGGCGCGCCGCCCGGTCCCGTGCAGAGGCTTCGCGCATCACCGTCTCGTAGACGCCGGTCAGCCGGTCGAGATGGACGTCCGGCGTCAAAGGCGCGGTCCAGTAGCGGGCATGCGCGGCCCGACCCATCCGGGCGGCGAGGCCGTCATCGGACAGGCGGCGCAGATGCGCGGCCAGCGCATCGGGATCGCCTGAGCGGAACCAGAACCCGGTCTCGCCGTCGACCACCGCCTCCCGGCCCGCGCAGGCGTCGCTGACGACCACCGGCGTGCCGCAGGCGAGCGCCTCGTAGACGGTGAGCGGCTGGCCCTCGTACCAGACGCTCGGGAAGACCAGCGCCCGCGCCTGCCGCATCAATACCTGTACGGCGGCGGGGTCGCGCCAGCCGAGCATCACCGCCTCGGGATAGCGAGCGGCGAGATCGGCCCGCTCCGAGCCGTCGCCGACGAACACCGCCCGGACCCCGGCCCGCCGGGCGGCTTCCGCGAAGATCGGCGCGCCCTTCTCGGCGGAGATCCGGCCGACGAACAAAAAGTCGCCCGGCGGCCCTTCATGGACCGGCGCCTGCGCCACCGCGATCGGGTTGTCGACCCGGTGAAACATGGTGCCGCCGGGCATCAGCGGCCGGACTACGCTCTCCTGCAAATCGCTGATCGTGACGACGTGGGAGAACAGCTCCGGCAACCGGGCGACATGCGCGAGCCCGGCATGGCGGATCATCCGGGCGACCTTGCGCGGGTAGCTGCGCGCGTCGCACTTCGCCAGGATGCAGGAGGCCGACATCGGCGTGCGGTGGCAGATCTTCTGCTCGGGATAGGCGTAGAACCCCCCGGTCGGGCAGACCAGGAAGAACTCGTGCATCGTGTAGAGGCTCGGCAGGCCGGAAGCCCGCAGGGCCGGGCCGATGGCCGGCGACAGCGCTTTGGCGAAGGCGTGGACATGGACCAGGGTGTCGCGCGGATCACAGGCGGCGAGTTCCGCCGCCAGGGCCCGGGCGGCCGGTCCGTTCCAGATCGCCTGGGCCGCGAAAGCCAGCTTGTTGCGCGCCGTGGTGACGTCGTCCTGATCCAGGCAGACCACCCGGATGCCGGCGGGTTCCAGCCGCGGATCGACCGGGCCTACGGCCGCGAACAGGCTGACGCGGAACCCCCGGGCGGCGAGACCCAGGGCGGATTCGATCGCGACCTTGGCCTGGCCGCCATTGATCGCGGCATGGTCGGCGACGAGGACGACGTGCACGTCAGGAATTCCGCCGCTCTGTTCTCGGAGTGTAAGTCTGTAACGGACGGCGGTTGATCCTCCGTAAACCGACCTGGACTTATCATCGCGGCAGGTGCTGCCGAGACAACTCATGCATGTCGTGATCCTGGCCGAGTTCGCGACCACCAGCGGCGGGGCGGAAAAGGTCGCCCTCGAATCCGCCCGCGGGCTCGCCGAGGCCGGCCTGAGGGTGACCTACCTCCAGGCGATCCCGAGCCCGGTCGATCCCCTGCTGGACCACGACAATATCCGCCGGATCGAGCTCGGCCTGCCCGACATCTGGACCCTGGGCGGCATCAAGGCGGCGGCTACCGGGATCTGGCATGCCGCCGCGGCCCGCGCCCTCGAGGCGGCGCTCCGACAGCTGCCGGCGGCGCCGGATTGCCTCCACCTGCACCAATGGACCCGCACCCTGTCCCCGGCGATCTTCCCGGTCCTGTCCCGGCTCGACGTTCCGGTCATCGTCACCCTGCACGACTACGCCCTGGCCTGCCCGAACGGGGTCTATTATCGGTTCGACCGGGCCGAACCCTGCGCGTTGGCGCCGCTCTCGCCCGCCTGCCTCGCCGCGCCCTGCGATCCCCGCAGCCGGGTGCACAAGCTCGTGCGCGTCGCCCGCGCGGGGGCGCTCCGGCAGGCGCTCCATCGGCGTCCGCTCCACGTCGTCCATGTCTGCGACGCCAGCCGGCGGCGGCTCGGCGACCTGCTCGGCGGCTACGCCCTCACCCACCACCGCATCGACAACCCCGTCCGGCTCGCGGACGGGCCCCCGGCCGATCCCGCCCGGGGCGACGCCATCGCGTATGTCGGGCGCTTGACCCGGGAGAAGGGCGCCGACCTCGTCGCCGACGCCGCCCGGGCCGCCGGGCTCCCGGCCCTGTTCGTCGGCGCCGGCCCCCTGGAGGCGGAGCTGCGCGCCCGGCCCGGGGTCGAGGTGGTCGGCTGGCAGGCCCCCGAGGCCGTCTGGGCCCTGCTGCGCCGCCGCGCCCGGGCGCTCGCCGCGCCGTCGCGCTGGTACGAGACCGGGCCGCTCACGGTCTACGAGGCCCTGGCGGCCGGCATCCCGGTGGTCGCGTCCGAGCGGTCTGGAGCCGCCGAGAAGGTCTGGGACGGGCGGACCGGTTTCGTCGTCGCCCCCGAGATCGGGGCCCTGGCGGCGGCGTTCTCGGCCCTGCGGGACGATGCCTGTGCCGCAACCCTTGGGGCGAATGCCCGGGCCCGGTTCCGCGCGGCGCCGATGACGCTCGCCACCCATACCGCCGCGCTCCGGTCCCTCTATGCGGGACTCGTGGAGAGCCGCACTAGTGCGCTGCACCATACCGAGGTGGCGGCCCGGTCGGAGCAGTCGACCGCGCGGTCGGCCTGACATCGAATCGGCAAGTCTCTGCCCCGGGCGTGTTGGCTATAGACAGCCGATAAGATTTATATAGAGAGGCGTCGAGGTGGCCGTGACGCGCCATGATGCCCAATGAAACGGCCGAGGTTTATCCGGATCGGCCGTGTTCTCCGCAAGGCGGCACGAAGACTGAGCGGATACCGGGGATCTGCATTTTATCGGGATTTCCACCCCCGCGCCCACCCCCGAATAGGCACTTGACTTCTTGTTGCAGTGCAACATATAGAGGCGCGTCACCGCGGACGCAGATCGGCGTCCCTCCGAGACAGCGTGCTGGAGACTCTGATGCAGACCCCGAATTTCGAAATCCCGACCGAGATGCGCGACTTCGCCGAGAAGAGCGTCGACCAGGCGCGCAACGCCGTCGGCACCATGATGGCGAACGCCATGAAGGCCGCCGAGCAGGCCCAGGTTTCGGGCCAGACCTTCCAGTCGACCGTGACGGCGGCGGTCTCGAAGGGTTTCGAGCACGCGCAGAACAACGCCAACGCGACCTTCGACTTCGCCCAGAAGCTGGCGCGCACCAAGGACCTGCGCGAGGCCTTCGAGCTGCAGTCCGAGTTCGTCCGCAGCCAATTCGCCGCCCTCCAGGCCCAGGCCAAGGATTTCGGCGCCCTCGCGCAGCAGAACATCGCCCGCTGAGGCACGGCCCGGTCCGCCACGGCGGACCGGTACAGATCGAGCCGATGCCCGGTCCGACAGGACCGGGCACCGGTGCTGGGCCCCGGGGTTCAACGGGATATCGCATCCGCCCCCCGTGATCCGTCACCGTAGGTCCCGCACCGCCGGACAGGCGATGCCGAAGACGGTCTTTCCCGCCGGCTGCCGCTCCGTCAGGGGGCCGAAGCGGACGAGGAGGAGATCGCCCAATGGGAAAACCGCGCCGACCGAAGGGCCCCCGCGCCACCTGGGATCCCAAGCCGAGCCTCGACGCGGACAGCGCCGCGCTCCGTGCAGTGCCGTCCACCGATACGGCCATCCCGACTGCCGCGGTTTCCGAGGCCATGGAGAGAAGCGCGGATTCGAGCCGGGACGATGCCGAGCCCGATGCGCCGGCCGAGGCTGAGCTTCCGGTAGCCGCCCTCGTTCCAACCGTCACGCTCCCGCCCGTCCCCGTTCCGTCCGCAGCGCCCGTAGCGAGTGAAGCCGTCGCCAAGGGCGGCCCGGTCGCGTTCGCGTCCGACAGCACCGGGATCGGCGCGACGATCGCGAGCTACATGCGCGGCGAGGGCGAGGCCGCCGTCGCCCATATCGGCGCCCTCACGCGGGTCCGTAACCCCGCCGACCTGATTCGCTTGCAAGTGGGCGAGGTCCAGCGCGCCGCCGACGCTTCGCTGACCTGCTGGAGCAACGTGTTCCGCAAGGCGAGCCGCATGGTCCCGTTCCGCTGACGTACGATCGCCATGTTCAGGCTGTCGCATAGGGACGACACGCACGGCCGCATCGAACCGCACCGGGCAACGATCGATTAACCCTATCGCTCCTATGCCTGATCGGAGGGCGCGGGAGATGAATCCGGACCGATGCCGAGCCGCGCGCACCTGATCCGTTCTGCCATTCACGGCCTCTGCCTCGCTCTGACGCTGGCGGGGGCGCCGGTCTTTGCCCAGAACGGCGACAAGCCGACCAGCCCGGCGCCCGCGATCGCCATCGGGGCGGATCTCGCGAGCCAGGGCGGCACCACGCGGCTCACCCTGACCCTGTCGCGGGCCGTCGAGGCTCGCGGCTTCGTGATGGAGCGGCCGGACCGGGTGGTGATCGACCTACCGGAGGTCAATTTTCAGCTCGAATCCGGGACCGGGCGCCGCCGCGAGGGCGTCGTACAATCCTTCCGCTACGGCCTGTTCGCCCCCGGCCGATCCCGGGTGGTGATTGACCTCGCCGCGCCGGCCACGATCGGGCGGATCGAGACCGTGACCCGGGCCAAGGACGGCGCCGTGCTGCTCACCATCCCGCTCCAGCGGGTCGAGCGCGAGGCGTTCCACAAGGCGGCGGCCGCAGCCGATCCTGCTCCCGCCCAGGCGCGCAGCGCCCCGCCTGAGCCCGCCGATCAGCGCCCGCTGATCATGATCGATGCCGGGCATGGCGGGACCGATCCCGGGGCGATCGCGGTGGGCGGCGTGTTCGAGAAGGACATCGTGTTCGGCTACGCGCAGGCGCTGGTCGAGAAGCTGGAAGCGAGCGGCCGCTACCGGGTCCGGATGACCCGCGACCGGGACGTGTTCGTGCCCCTGGCCGACCGCGTGCGCCTCGCCCGGGAGGCCAAGGCCGACCTGTTCGTGTCGATCCACGCGGATTCGATCTCGGCGGCGCCCCAGGTCCGCGGCGCCACCATCTACACCAACGCCGAGAAGGCCACCGACGTGGAATCCGCCCGGCTCGCCGAGCGCGAGAACAAGGCCGACGCCGCGGCCGGTGCCGACGCCGCCGAGGCGCCTCCGGATATCGCCGACATCCTGCAGGAACTGACCCTGCGCGAGACCCGCGGCTTCTCGTCGGGCTTCGCCCGCACCCTGATGGGCCAGCTCGCCCCGGTCATGGAGATGAGTTCCAAGCCCCACCGGGAGGCGCGCTTCATGGTGCTGCGCTCCCCCGATGTGCCGAGCGTGCTGGTCGAACTCGGCTATCTGTCGAGCAAGCGCGACCTGGAGATGCTGCAATCGCCGGAGTGGCGGGCGGGCGTCACCGGCTCCATGGCCAAGGCGATCGACCAGTTCTTCGGCAACCGCGCGACGCTGAAAGCTCCGACGATCACGCGGCGGTCGGCCGCCGTCGCCCCAGTTTTACCATAGAGTAAGTGTCGATACGGGACGTCCGAACGCCCCGTCGCACCGCCGCTGAACCGGCAATCCGAGGGGGCTTCACGGGAGCGTCCGGGAGCCGACCGCGTCGAGGATGGACGCCCGTGCCGGATGAGCCGAACCCGGCAGGCGGCCGGGCCAGCGACGAGCGGAACACCGGATGCGTCTGATCCTTCGTTTCTTCGGGATCCTGTTCAGCGCCGCCGCGGTGCTGTTCGTGGTCGGCGCCGCGGCCGGCGGGTACTTCTACTGGAAGTACAGCCAGGACCTGCCCGACCACGCCGCGCTCGCCAATTACGAGCCGCCGGTGATGACCCGCATCCACGCCTCCGATGGCTCGCTGCTGGCCGAATATGCCCGCGAGCGCCGGCTGTACCTGCCGATCCAGGCGATGCCGAAGATCGTGGTCGCGGCCTTCCTGTCGGCCGAGGACAAGAATTTCTACAAGCACGGCGGCATCGACCCCGAGGGGATCGTCCGCGCCTTCCTGACCAACGCCAAGTCGGGCAAGCGGCAGGGCGCCTCGACCATCACCCAGCAGGTCGCCAAGAACTTTTTGCTGTCCTCCGAGCAGACCTATGACCGCAAGATCCGCGAGGCGCTGTTGGCCCTGCGGATCGAGGCGGCCTACTCCAAGGACAAGATCCTAGAGCTGTACCTCAACGAGATCTTCTTGGGGACGATCGTTCCCGGCCGGAACCTGCACGGGGTCGCGGCCGCCGCGCTCGACTACTTCGGCAAGTCGGTCCACGAGCTGACCATCAACGAGGCCGCCTACCTCGCCGCGCTGCCGAAGGGGCCCAACAACTACCACCCCTACCGCAAGACCCAGGCGGCTTTGGACCGCCGCAACGAGATCATCCGCCTGATGGCGGAGAACAGCTACATCACCAAGGAAGAGGCGGACGCGGCCAAGAAGATGCCGCTCGGGGTCAACCCGCGGGTCGCCTTCCCGAACGCCGCCAACGCCAACTACTTCACCGAGGAGGTCCGGCGCGAGATCTCCGAGCGCTACGGCGAGAAGAAGCTCTACGAGGGCGGCCTCTCGGTGCGCGCGACCCTCGACCCGAAGATGCAGGCCTGGGCTCGCAAGGCCCTGGTCGACGGCCTGGTGCGCTACGACCAGGCCCATGGCTGGCGCGGCGCCGTCACCAAGGTCGACCTGACCGGACGCGACTGGGGCATGGCGGCCGCCGAGGTTCCGGCGCTCGGCGACGTGGCGCCCTGGCGGCTCGCCGTGGTGCTGGGCAATGGCGGCGGCGGCGTGCAGGTCGGCCTCCAGCCCAAGCGCGAGGCGTCGGGCCAGGTGGCCAAGGACCGCGAGACCGGTGTGATCACCCCGGACGGCATGCGCTGGGCCGGCCGCCCGAACCTCCAGCCCGGCGACATGGTCTATGTCGAGGCGATGGAGGGCGGCCGCGGCCAGTTCCGCCTGCGCCAGAAGCCCGAGGTCTCCGGCGCCATCGTGGCGATGGATCCGAACACGGGCCGCGTCCACGCGATGGTCGGCGGCTTCTCGTACGACGAATCCGAGTTCAACCGCGCCACCCAGGCGATGCGCCAGCCCGGCTCCTCGTTCAAGCCGATCGTCTACTCGGCGGCGCTCGATAACGGCTACACCCCGGCGTCGATCGTGCAGGACACGCCGATCACCATCGAGGCCGGCCCCGGCCAGGAGGCCTGGACGCCCTCGAACTACGACGGCAAGTCCGGCGGCCCGCACACCCTCCGGTACGGGATCGAGCACTCGAAGAACCTGATGACGGTCCGGCTCGCCAAGGATGTCGGCATGCCGCTGATCGCCGAGTACGCCCGCCGCTTCGGCGTCTACGACGACCTGCTGCCGGTGCTGCCGATGTCGCTGGGCGCCGGCGAGACCACGGTCATGCGCATGGTCACCGCCTACTCGATGCTCGCCAATGGCGGGCGCCGCATCCGGCCGACCCTGATCGACCGGATCCAGGACCGCATCGGCGAGACGATCTACCGGCACGACAACCGCAAGTGCATCGGCTGCGACGCGGAGAAGTGGTCCGGCCAGGACGAGCCGAAGCTGGTCGACGATTCCGAGCAGGTGCTCGACCCGCTCACCGCCTACCAGATGGTCTCGATCATGGAGGGCGTGGTCCAGCGCGGCACCGCGACCCTGCTGAAGCAGATCGGCAAGCCGCTCGCCGGCAAGACAGGCACCACCAACGACGCCAAGGACGCCTGGTTCGTCGGCTTCTCGCCGGACCTCGCGGTCGGCATCTATATCGGCTTCGACAAGCCGCGCTCGCTCGGCGACCGCGCCACCGGCGGCGGGCTGGCGGCGCCGATCGCCCTCGAATTCCTGAAGACGGCCCTCAAAGACAAGCCGCCGACGCCGTTCCGGGTGCCGCCCGGGATCAAGCTGATCCGCGTGAACCTCGCCTCCGGCACCCGTGCCGGTTCGGGGGAGGGCGCCGGCACGATCCTGGAGGCGTTCAAGCCCGGCACCGCACCGCCCGATTCCTACGTCGCCCCGGCCCAGAGCGCTGCCCCCGCGGCTGTGCCGGCGGATCCCGACCGGGCGGCGCAGGCCGGCGGGCTCTACTGAGGAACGGCCGCAGGATGAACCACCCTGTCATTCCGGGGCGCCCCAGGCGAACCCGGAACCCATAACCGCCGACGGTGCGAGGTCTTGATCTGTCGGCGGTTATGGATCCCGGGCTCCGCTTCGCGGCCCCGGGATGACAAGGCGGGTGATGGGGCGGCTGCGAAACTCCCACCGACAGAAAAAAGCCGCCCGGTTGGGGGCGGCTTGGATGAGTCATCAGGGAGGCATCAAACAGAGCGGACGGAGATGTCCAACTCGATATCCAGAACTCTGGATGCCTCGTTATAGCTTACGATCGTTAACGGCCGGTTAAAAACCAATCTCCGGCCGCGTTCTCACGCAGCGAGACTGTCGAACAGGCCGCGCCCGTCGGTGCCGCCGATCAGGCCTTCGACGAAATTTTCGGGGTGCGGCATCATCCCGAGGACGTTGCCGCCCTCGGAATAGACCCCCGCGATGGCGTTGAGGGAGCCGTTGCGGTTGGCCTCGACCGTGATGGTCCCGGCGGCGTCGCAATACCGGAAGGCCACGCGGCCCTCGCCCTCGATCCGCGCCAGGGTCTCTGGATCGGCGAAGTAGTTGCCCTCGCCATGCGCGACGCAGACGTCGATGACCTGCCCCTGCGTGTAGGCGCTGGTAAAGCGGGTGTCGGTGCGCTCGACCCGGAGCGTCTGCCGGTGGCAGATGAAGCGGCGGTTGACGTTGCGCATCAGCACGCCCGGCAGCAGGCCCGATTCGCACAGGATCTGGAAGCCGTTGCAGATGCCGAGCACGAGGCCGCCGCGGGCCGCATGCGCCCGCACCGCGTCCATGGCGGCCGCGCGGCCCGCGATGGCGCCGCAGCGCAGGTAATCGCCGTAGGAAAAACCGCCCGGCAGGACGGCGAGGTCGGTTCCGGCCGGCAGGTCCCGATCCGCGTGCCAGACCATGCTGACCCGCGCGCCGGACCGGCGCAGGGCCCGGGCGACGTCGCTCTCGCGATTCGAGCCCGGAAAGACGACGACCGCAGCATGCATCAGAGGATCTCGATCGCGTAATTCTCGACGACGGTGTTGGCGAGCAGCTTCTCGCAGGCCGTCCGCAGGGTGGCCTCGGCGGCTACGCCGTCGCCGGCCGAGACTTCGAGGTCGAACACCTTGCCCTGGCGGACGCTGTCGACGCCTTCGACGCCCAGCGACCGGAGCGCGGCCTCGATCGCCTTGCCCTGCGGGTCCAGCACACCGGTCTTCAGGGTGACGATGATACGGGCTTTCATGGATCTTCCGGTCTCACGCGCAGCCGAAAACGTGGGCGCAACCCGCGGCGTCGTTACACGGGCGGCCGTCGCGCGTTCCCTAGCAGGAAGGCCGCCGGCCTGTCGAACGTCGTGTCGGATGAGGTACGGCTAGCGCGGCGTGGCGCGCGCCCGGATCGGCTCGATGCTGGTCGCCCGGCGCCAGAGCTGGAGCATGATCCAGGCCGCGAATAGGCTGAAGACGCCCATCAGGACGTGGCCGACCCTGTCGCCCAGGTCGAACAGGCCGGCGAGCGCCCAGCCGGCCGCGATGGCGACGGCGAAGACCTCGGTGCCGACGAGGACCATCATGCTCACGATGGTGATGGCGTTGCGCCCGTTCACGAGACCCGTCTCCCGGTCGATTGCGAGGCCCCAGACGAAACGAGCCCGGGACCCGCGCAGCTAGCCCAGAGGGGAGGGGCTATGCAACCGCGGGACCCGGGATCGGTGGTTCTGAACGTCAGCGCGGCGCGCGCTTGGCCAGGATCCGCTGCAGCGTCCGCCGGTGCATGTTCAGGCGCCGGGCGGTCTCGCTGACGTTGCGGCTGCACAGCTCGTAGACCCGCTGGATATGCTCCCAGCGGACCCGGTCCGCCGACATCGGGTTCTCGGGCGGGTCGGCCCGCTCGCCGGGCTGCGCCATCAGCGTGCCGTGGATCTCGTCGGCGTCGGCGGGCTTGGCGAGATAGTCGAACGCGCCGAGCTTCACCGCCGTGACGGCGGTCGCGATGTTGCCGTAGCCGGTGAGGATCACGCCGCGCGCGTCGGGCCGGCGCTCCTTCAGGCGGGCGATCACGTCGAGGCCGTTGCCGTCGCCGAGCCGCATGTCGATGACCGCGAAGGCGGGGGGCCGGGCCTCGACCGCGGAAACGCCCTCGGCCACGCTGTCGGCGACCTGGACGTGGTAGCCGCGGCTCTCCATGGCGCGGGCGAGCCGCGTCGAGAAGGGCTTGTCGTCGTCTACGATCAGCAGGCTGCGGTCGGTGAAGGCGGCGAGCGGATCGGCTTCATTGATCACGGCGGGATCGATCGTTGCCGTGGTCCCGGGCTGCGTCAGCATCCGGCACTCCTTTCGGGTTTTTGTAAGGGAATTACTTAAGTCAGATCTTGGTCTGATCCTCATATAGGGACGACATCGCCCGGGGGCAGGGGCGCGTGGATATTGAATTCCGGCGAATGGCGCGGGGCTGCCCCCCGCTCGAAGATGTGGCGGGCCCAGGAGACACGCACGATCGCCCCGTGGGAATCCGGCGCCGAGACGTTCATCAGGGCGATCTGGGCGCCCGAGCGCTCGATCAGGGTCTTGGCGATGAACAAACCGAGGCCGAGGCCGGCGCCCACGGTCCCGCCGGTCTGCGAACGGTCGGCGCTGCGGGTGGTTACGTAGGGCTCGCCGGCCCGCAGCAAAACCTCGCTGGAAAAACCCGGGCCGTCGTCGCGGATCTCGATCCAGACGCGCTCCTGGGTCCAGCGGCCCTCCACGGCGACCCGGGAATCGGCGAAGTCGACGGCGTTGTCGAGGATGTTGGCGAGCCCGAACATCACCCCGGGATTGCGGCGGCAGGCGGGTTCCGGGCCGTCGCCCCGGCTGGAGATGTCCAGGACCGCGCCGAGGGCGCGCTGGGGCGCCACCAGCTCCTCCACCAGATGGCTGAACGTCACCGTCTCCAGGAAGCCGACGCCGTCGCCGTCGAGCGAGGTCAGCTTGCCGAGGATGCCCCGGCAGCGGTCGACCTGCTCGCGCAGCAGGTTCAAGTCCTCGGCCACCGCCGGGGACGCGGTCGGCCCGAGCTGGCGGATCAGCTCCTTGGTCACCAGCATGATGGTGCCCAGCGGCGTGCCCAATTCGTGGGCCGCCGCCGCCGCGAGACCGTCGAGCTGCGACAGGTGCTGCTCACGGGCGAGCACCAGTTCCGTGGCCGCCAGCGCCTGGGCGAGGAGCCGCGTCTCCTCGGCGACCCGCCAGGCGTAGACGCCCGTGAAGGCGGTTCCCAGCAGGATCGCGGTCCAGACCCCGGAGACGTAGAGGAACGGCAATTCGATCCGCCCGTCCGAGAACCAGGGCAGCGGCCGGTGGACCAGGGCGAGGAGCGTCGCCAGCCCTACCGCCAGCAGACCGAGCGCCAGGGTCCGCTCCGGCGGCAGCGCGGTGGCGGAGATCAGCACGGGGGCGAGGAACAGCAGCGAGAACGGGTTCTGGAGGCCGCCCGTCAGGAACAGGAGTGCGGCGAGCTGCACGATGTCGAAGGCGAGGAGCAAAGCCGCGGAATCGTCGCTCAGCCGGTAGCTCGCCGGGAAGCGGATGCGCAGCGCCAGGTTCAGCCAGGACGAGGTGGCGATCACCAGGAAGCACCAGCCGAAGGGCAGCGCCAGGCCGAGGCCGAACTGCGCCCCGACCACGGCGGCGCTCTGGCCGGTGATGGCGAGCCAGCGCAGGCGAACAAAGGTGTCGAGCCGGAGGTGGCGGGCGTTGCGGACGAGACCGTTGAGGTTGCTGTCAGGCATGCGTGCATCGGTGCAGCGCCGGTGAGGCCTTGCCGGCGCAGAGTGTTTCGATGGGGGCCGCGGCACGGCGTCCGGGCAAGGCGCCGGATCCGTCGCGCCGACGGTGTGGTCACGGGCAAGTCGCCCGGGGCCGGGGATGTTCCGTGATCGTTCAGGGTGGAACCTTATCCTGGGGCGCCGGGTTGCAGCAGGTTTTTCGCCTGTCGGCGGTGCGTCGGCGGCCCCAGGATGGGAGGTGGCGGTGCTTCTGGCTTACGCGATGTTCGAGGGCGCCCGCGCCATGATGGCGCCGGCCAGGGTCGCCGCGGACCTGACCCGCCACGCCCTCCAGATGCCCGGCAATCCGCTCGCCTACGGGCCCTACGCCCGGGCGATCAGCGCCGGCTGCGAGATGTTCGAGCGCGCCACCCGCCGCTACGGCAAGCCCGCCTTCGGGTTCACCGAGACCCTGGTCGACGGGACAGCCGTCCCGGTCACAGAGCGCGTCGTCTGGGAGCGGCCGTTCTGCCGCTTGGTCGCGTTCGAGCGCGCCTTCATCACCCCGCCGGCCGAGCCGCAGCCGAAGCTGCTCATCGTCGCGCCGATGTCGGGGCACTACGCCACGCTGCTGCGCGGCACCGTGGAGGCGATGCTGCCGAACCACCGGGTCTACGTCACCGACTGGACCGATGCCCGGATGGTGCCGCTGGCGGTCGGGCGCTTCGATCTCGACAGCTACATTGACTACCTGCAGGAGATGTTCGCCGTCCTCGGGCCGGACCTGCACATCATGGCGGTGTGCCAGCCGGCCGTGCCGGTGCTGGCCGCGGTGGCGCTCCTGGAAGCCAAGGGCGCGCCCGTGGTGCCGGCCTCGATGACCCTGATGGGCGGCCCGATCGACACCCGCCGCTCGCCCACCGCGGTGAACTGCCTCGCCCAGGAGCGCGGCCAGACCTGGTTCGAGCGCAACACGATCAGCCTGGTGCCGCCCGTGTTCCCGGGGGCCTGGCGCCGGGTCTATCCGGGCTTCCTGCAGCTCTCGGGCTTCATGGCGATGAACCTCGACCGCCACGTCACCGCCCATTCGGACATGTTCGACCATCTGGTGAAGGGCGACGGCGACTCGGCCGAGAAGCACCGGGAGTTCTACGACGAATACCTGGCGGTGATGGACCTCACCGCGGAATACTATCTCCAGACCGTGCAGACGGTCTTCGTCGACCACGACCTGCCCAAGGGCCGGATGCGCCACCGCGGCACCCCGGTCGATCTCGGGGCGATCCGCCGCTGCGCCATCCTGGCGGTGGAGGGCGAGAACGACGACATCTCCGGCGTCGGCCAGACCAAGGCGGCCCTCGACCTGACGCCGAACCTGCCCGAGGCCCGCAAGGCCTACCATCTCCAGGCGGGCGTCGGGCATTACGGGGTGTTCAACGGCTCGCGCTACCGCACGGTGATCGCGCCGCGGATCGCCGCCTTCATCCGCGCCCAGCAGGCGGAAGCCGGCACCCGCGGCGCGCATCTGCGCCAGGTGGGCTGAAGCCGGGCCAGGCGCGCCTCTCCCTCCCCCGCAGAGCTACGATGTTTCACACATCGGCTCGCGAAAGCCGCGAAGCGCCCCCTCTCCCATGCGGGAGAGGGTTGGGGTGAGGGACCAGGTCTGTCCGGATAGGTCGCATCCCTCACCCTGTCCCTCTCCCGCACGGGAGAGGGGACCCGCGCCACATCCGGGCTGTGTGATCCGATAGGCCACAAGGGGGAGGGCGCGCGTCCCTCAGACCTTTGGCCGCTGGCGCAGGCGCGGGAGCCCATGAACCCGACCGGGTGGTCGCGGTGCATTATGAATTCTCTTTCGCGCCCGATGGCGCGAGGCTTGCGAGACGGCGTCCGTGAGCATGATGACCGTCGATCCGACCGCGCCCCGCCTGCCGTTTCAGCCGTCGTCCCGTCCCCGGCGGGCGCGAAGGTGTGCGCCTGATGCGGAAAACCAGAATTCGATTCTCCAGAACCGTCTTGCGATAGCAGGAAACTGGCGCATGCTGCCGCTTCCGTGAAACTCAGGCTGTCCTAGCCCTGAGTCACGGCCGGGATACCGCACCTTCGCCGTCGAATCCTTCACACGCTGCATCCGCGATGCAGGCCCGCACCGGCCAGGGAGATCACGATGGACCGCAGGACCTTCCTCAAGGGCTCGGCCGCGATCGGGCTCGCCGCCCCGCAGATCGCGAGGCCGGCTCTGGCGCAGGGCGCCAAGGTGCTGCGCTTCGTCCCTCAGGCGAACCTCGCCAATTTCGATCCGATCTGGGGCACGCAATACGTCGTGCGCAACGCCGGCACCCTTGTCTGGGATATGCTCTACGGGGTCGACGCCCAGCTGAAGCCCCAACGCCAGATGGTGGAGTCCGAAGAACTCTCGGGCGACCACCTGACCTGGACCTTCCGGCTGCGTCCCGGCCTCAAGTTCCATGACGGTGAGCCGGTGATGGCCAAGGACGTCGTGGCGAGCCTGACCCGCTGGATGGCCCGCGACCCGCTGGGCCTGATGATCCGGGCGATCCAGGACGATCTCGCCGCCGTCGACGACCGGACGTTTCGATGGCGCCTGAAGAAGCCGTTCCCGAAACTTCTCTACGCGCTCGGCAAGACCAACGCCCCGATGGCCCTGATCATGCCGGAGCGGATCGCCAAGACCGACCCGTTCACGCAGATCACCGAGTATGTCGGCTCCGGCCCGATGACCTTCGTGCGCAACGAATGGGTGCCGGGCGCCCGGGCCGTGTTCCAGAAGTTCGCCGACTACAAGCCCCGCGACGAGCCGAATTCCTGGCTGGCCGGGGGCAAGCAGATCCTGGTCGACCGGGTCGAGTGGGTGATCATGCCGGATGCCGCCACCGCCTCGGCGGCGCTGCAGAACGGCGAGGTCGATTGGTGGGAGAACCCGATCTCCGACCTCGTGCCGCTCCTGCGCAAGAACGCCAACCTCAACGTCGATATCGCCGACCCGCTGGGCAATGTCGGGTCGTTCCGGATGAACCACCTCTATCCGCCCTTCGACAACCCGAAGATTCGCCAGGCCGTGCTCACCGCCATGAGCCAGGAGGATTACATGCGGGCGATCGTCGGCGACGACGACAGTCTCTGGAAGCCGCTGCCGGGCTTCTTCACCCCGGGCACGCCGCTGTTCAGCGATGCCGGCGGTGCCCAGGTCGGCAAGGGCGACATCAAGCTCGGCCAGAAGCTGCTCAAGGAAGCCGGCTACAAGGGCGAGCCCGTGGTCTGCGTCGTGGCGCAGGACCAGCCGATCACCAAGGTGCAGGGCGACATCACCGCCGACCTGCTGAAGCAGATGGGCTTCACCGTCGATTTCGTCGCCACCGATTGGGGCACCACCGGCACCCGCCGGGCCTCCAAGGCCCCGCCGAACCAGGGTGGCTGGAACATGTTCCACACCTGGCACGCGGGCGCCGACGCCATCAATCCGGCGGGCTATCCGGCGGTCCGGGCCAGCGGCGACAAGGCCTGGTTCGGCTGGCCGAACGTCCCGCCCGTGGAGGCGGCCATCACCGAGTGGTTCGACGCCGCCGATCCGGCCGCCGAGAAGGCCGCCATCGACAAGGTCAACGCCGCCGCCTGCGAGGGCGTGGTCTACGTGCCGACCGGGTTCTTCCTCGGCTACCAGGCGTGGCGCAAGACCGTCTCGGGCATCGTGAAGGGACCGATCCCGTTCACCTGGGGGGTGTCGAAGGCGTGATGGGGCGGGCGATGGTCAGGTCGGTACGCCCAGTGCGGGCTCCCTCCCCCCTCTGCGGGGGAGGGTACCCTGCGAAGCAGGGGGGGAGAGGGGAGCGACGGTGCAGGATCGGGCTGAGGCCTTCATACCTGCCGCGCCCCTCTCGGAAGCGTCGCTCCCCTCTCCCGACCCCTGCTGACGCAGGGGCCACCCTCCCCCGCAGAGGGGGGAGGGGGCGCGGCGGCGCTCGCCGCGCCCTCGGCCCGGCACGATAGCGGAGGACCCATGCTCGGCTATATCGGCAGGCGCATCCTGGCCACCATCCCGGTGATGGCGGTGGTCGGCTTGTTCGTCTTCAGCCTCCTCTACTTCGCCCCCGGCGATCCGGCCGCGATCATCGCGGGTGATCAGGCGACGCCGGACGACGTGGCGCGCATCCGCGCCTCGCTCGGCCTCGACCGGCCGTTCCTGGTGCGGTTCGGCGAATGGTCCTGGCAGATCCTCCACGGGGATCTCGGCACCTCGATCTTCACCAACCTGCCGGTCACCACGATGATCGGCCAGCGGGTGCAGCCGACCGTGTCGCTGATGCTGGTCACCCTGATCCTGGCGATCGTGGTGGCGGTGCCGCTCGGCGTCGTGGCGGCCTGGAAGGCCGGCAGCCTGATCGACCGGCTGGTCATGGGCCTCGCCGTGCTGGGTTTTTCCGTGCCGGTCTTCGTGGTCGGCTACGTGCTCGCCTACGTGTTCGCCCTCGAACTCGGCTGGCTGCCGGTGCAGGGCTACACGCCGATCGAGCAGGGCCTGTGGCCGTGGTTCGCGAACCTGATCCTGCCCGCGGTGACGCTGGGCCTCGTCTACATCGCGCTGATCGCCCGGGTGACGCGGGCGACCATGCTGGACGTGCTGAGCCAGGATTACGTGCGCACCGCCCGGGCCAAGGGTCTGGGGCAGGGGCCGGTGCTGTTCATCCACGCCCTCAAGAACGCCGCGGTGCCGATCGTCACCGTGATCGGCATCGGCATCGCGCTGCTGATCGGCGGCGCCGTGGTCACCGAGACGGTGTTCGCGATCCCCGGCCTCGGGCGCCTCACCGTCGATGCGATCCTGCGCCGTGATTACCCGGTCATCCAGGGCGTCGTCCTGCTGTTCAGCTTCGTCTACGTGCTGGTGAACCTCGCCATCGACCTGTTCTACACCTTGCTCGACCCGAGGATCCGCTATTGACCGCGACCGTCGCGCCTCTCTCCGGTCCGCCCCTCGCCCGGGATCCATCGCTCAAGGACCCGCCGCCCAAGGGGCCGCCCCCCGCGGGCCTCGCCGTCGCCACGCCGATGCCGGACGTGATCCCGGCGCGCAAACGCCGGGGCCCGGTCTGGACCTATGTCCGCCGCAACCCGACCATCGTGGTCGGCAGCCTTCTGCTGCTGATCGTGCTCCTGATGGCTTTGCTCGCGCCCTATCTCGGCACCGTCGATCCCACCGCCCTGGCGCCGGCCAAGCGCACCCGCGTGCCCTCGGCGCAGTACTGGTTCGGCACCGACATGCTCGGCCGGGACATCTATTCCCGCGTGGTCTACGGCGCCCGCGTCTCGCTGCTGGTCGGTTTTTCCGTGGCGCTCCTCGCCTCGGTGGCTGGGCTCGCGGTCGGGCTGATCTCCGGCATGGTGCGCTGGCTCGACGGCATCGTCATGCGGATCGTCGACGGCATGATGTCGATCCCGCCGATCCTTCTGGCCATCACCCTGATGGCGCTCACCCGCGGCTCGGTCCAGAACGTGATCGTGGCGATCACCATCGCGGAGATCCCGCGGGTCGCCCGGCTGGTCCGGGGCGTCGTGCTGTCCTTGCGCGAGCAGCCCTATGTCGAGGCCGCCGTGACCACGGGCACGCGCATGCCCGCGATCATCTGGCGCCACATCCTGCCCAACACCCTGGCGCCCATGACCGTGCAGGCGACCTATATCTGCGCCTCCGCGATGATCACCGAGGCGATCCTGTCGTTCATCGGCGCGGGCGTTCCGCCCTCGACGCCGTCCTGGGGCAACATCATGGCCGAGGGCCGGGCCCTCTGGCAGGTGAAGTTCTACATCATCCTGTTCCCGGCGATCTTCCTGTCCATGACGGTGCTCGCGGTGAACCTCGTCGGCGACGGCCTGCGCGACGCCCTCGACCCCCGCATGGCCAAAGACGCATGAGACTGGAAACATGAGGAGCCCCGGCGTGAGCGGCGTACCCCTCCTCTCCATCGAGAACCTGCAGGTCCATTTCCGCACCCCCGACGGGGCCAACCGGGCGGTGGACGGCGTGTCCTTCGCGATCCAGGCCGGCGAGACCCTGGCGATCGTCGGCGAATCCGGTTGCGGCAAGTCGGTGACCGCGATGTCGATCCTGCGGCTCCTGCCCGAGCCGCCGGCCAGCATCGCCGGCGCCATCCGGTTCGAAGGAAAAAACCTCCTCGACCTGCCGATCCGGGCGATGCGCAAGATCCGCGGCAACGACATCAGCGTCATCTTCCAGGAGCCGATGACCAGCCTGAACCCGGTGCTGACCGTCGGTCGCCAGATCGGCGAGACCCTGCGGCTGCACCAGGGCCTGAGCCGGCGCGAGGCCGAGGCGCGGGCGGTGGAGATGCTGACGCTGGTCGGCATCCCCGAGCCGGTGCGCCGGGTGCGGGAATACCCGCACCAGCTCTCGGGCGGCATGCGCCAGCGGGTGATGATCGCCATTGCGCTGGCCTGCTCGCCGAAACTCCTGATCGCCGACGAGCCGACCACGGCGCTGGACGTGACCATCCAGGCGCAGATCCTCGACCTGATGCGCGACCTGAAGCGCCGGGTCGGCGCCGCGATCATGCTGATCACCCACGATCTCGGGGTGGTCGCCGAGGTCGCCGACCGGGTGGTGGTGATGTATGCCGGCCGGAAGGTCGAGGAGGCGCCGGTCCGCGACCTGTTCCGGGCGCCGCGCCATCCCTACACCCGCGGCCTGATGGGGGCGGTGCCCAAGCTCGGCGCGGTCGAGCACGGCGCCACCGAGCGGCTCGCCGAGATCCCCGGCATGGTCCCGAGCCTGAAGCAGCGGATCGAGGGCTGCGTCTTCGCCGGCCGCTGCCCGGACGTGACCGACCTGTGCCGCACCTACGCCCCGGCCCTGGAACCGAAGGCCCCGGCCCACCTCGCCGCCTGCCACTACGCGCCCAAGGACGCCCTCGCGGCATGATGTTTTGTGACTTGGCGAACAGCTCGGCGCGTCTTCCCTCCCCCCTCTGCGGGGGAGGGTACCCTGCGGAGCAGGGGGGGAGAGGGGAGCGCCGCTTCCGGCGAGGGCGCGATGATCGCCACATCCTGCACCGTTGCTCCCCTCTCCCGACCCTCGCTGACGCGAGGGCCACCCTCCCCCGCAGAGGGGGGAGGGGACGCGCTGCGCGCGCCTTTTCTCGTCTCGTCACGGAGCCCCGCCCGTGACCACGACCGCCCGCACGCTCCTCCAGGTCAACGACCTCAAAAAGCACTTCTCGCTCGGCGGCGGTCTGTTCGGCCGGTCAACCCGGGTGCTTAAGGCGGTGGACGGCCTGTCCTTCACGGTGGACCGGGGCGAGACCCTGTCGCTGGTCGGGGAATCCGGCTGCGGCAAGTCCACGGTCGCCAAGGCGCTGATGCGTCTCTACGCCCCCACCGCCGGGCAGGTGGTGCTGGCGGGCCGGCGCATCGACGATCTCTCGGCCGGCACCCTGCGGCCATTGCGGCGGCGGATGCAGATGGTGTTCCAGGACCCGTTCTCGTCGCTCAACCCCCGGATGCGGGTGCGGGCGATCCTGGCCGAGCCGATCCGCAATTTCGGGCTGGCCAAGGGCTCGGCCGAGCTCGAGGCGAAGCTCGCCGCCCTGATGGAGCGGGTCGGCCTGCCACGCGAAGCACTGGGGCGCTGGCCCCACGAGTTCTCGGGCGGCCAGCGCCAGCGCATCGGCATCGCCCGGGCGCTCGCCGCCGAGCCGGACCTGATCATCTGCGACGAGGCGGTCTCAGCGCTGGATGTCTCGGTGAAGGCCCAGATCGTCAACCTGCTGCGCGACCTGCAGCGCGAGCTCGACCTCGCGATGCTGTTCATCTCGCACGACCTCGCCATCGTCGAGCACATGACCCACCGGGTGGCGGTGATGTATCTCGGCAAGATCGTCGAGATCGGCCCCCGCCGGGAATTGTTCCTGGCTCCGAAGCACCCCTACACCCAGGCGCTGCTCTCCGCGGTGCCGATCCCGGAGCCCGGGGCCGGGCGCACCCGCATCGTGCTCAAGGGCGACGTGCCAAGCCCGATCGACCCGCCCTCCGGCTGCCGCTTCCACACCCGCTGCCCGCAGGCCTTCGACCGCTGCCGGGTCGAGGAGCCCCGCCTCGATTCCGTGGGCACCGGCCATCTCGCCGCCTGCCACCTCAACGACGCGGCCGCGCCGGCGGTCGCGGCCTGACATCCCACCGGAGACCGCCGTGCAGCACGACCTGATTCTCAAGGGCGCCCGGGTGATCGACCCGTCGCAGAACCACGACGGGCTCTGCGACGTCGCCTTCGCGGAGGGCCGCGTCTCCGGCTTCGGCCGCGACCTCGTGGCGGGTCCCGGCACGCAGGTGCGGGAGATGGCCGGCGCGATCGTCACGCCCGGGCTGATCGACCTGCACACCCACGTCTACTGGGGCGGCACCTCGGTCGGCATCGATGCCGACGACTTCTGCCGCACCTCCGGGGTGACCACCTCGGTCGATACCGGCAGCGCCGGGCCGGGCAACTTTGCCGGATTTCGCAAGCACGTGATCGACCGGTCGGAGGCGCGCATCCTCGCCTATCTCCACGTGTCGTTTGCCGGCATCTACGCCTTCTCGAAGACGATCATGGTCGGCGAGAGCCAGGACCCGCGGCTGATGGCACCCCGCGAGGCCGTGGAGGTGGCCGAGGCCAACCGCGACGTGATCATCGGCATCAAGGTCCGGGTCGGGCGCAACTCCTCCGGGGACCAGGGCACCGCGCCGCTCAACATCGCCCTCCAGGTCGCGGAAGAGACCGGCCTGCCGCTGATGGCCCATATCGACGAGCCGCCGCCGAGCTACGAGGAGGTGCTCGCCATGCTGCGCCCGGGCGACGTGCTGACCCACGCCTTCCGGCCGTTCCCGAACGCGCCCGTGACCGCGCAGGGGGCGGTCAAGCCGGCGCTCCGCGAGGCCCGAGCGCGTGGCGTGCTGTTCGATATCGGCCACGGCAAGGGCTCGTTTGCGTTCAAGACCGCCCGGGCCATGCTGGCGGGCGGTTTTTTGCCGGACACGATCTCGTCCGACGTGCACCAGCTCTGCATCGACGGGCCGGCCTTCGACCAGGTCACTACCATGTCAAAAATGCTCTGCCTCGGCATGAGCCTGCACGAGGTCATCGCCGCCTCCACGGTCAACGCCGCCGTGGCGGTGAAGCGGATGGAGTACGGCACCCTGAAGGTCGGAGCACTCGGCGACGCCACCGTGCTGTCGGTGCAGGACGGCGCGTTCGATTACGTGGACACAAGGGGCGAGCACATGACCGGCGCCCAGCGGATCTTTTCGGAGGGCGTGGTGCTGCGGGGCCGGTGGTGGCATCCGGTTTGATGCCTGTTTGATCGCACGATCTCGGTCGAAGGACGGTTCTGACCGACCGATATCCCACTCTTCCCCCTCATCCTGAGGTGCTGCGCAGCAGCCTCGAAGGAGCCCTCCAGAAGTCTCAGCGCTCTCTGGAGGGCTCCTTCGAGGCTCGCTTCGCTCGCACCTCAGGATGAGGTCGAGAGTCGGAATGAGAGGGGGATCGACGATGCGCAGCCCGAAGAAGACACACCGCAGTGATGCACTCCGATCACTTCACACAGCCGCCACAGATTCCCACGCCGTCGGGGCGATCGACAAGGCGACGATGTGTCGGTTCGATTTTGCCTGCCTCACCTCTGTGAAGGCTCTGATCCCGAGGAAGATCAACTGAGTGCCTGCGCCAGCGCGCTTCCTACCCGGACGGTTTTGCGCTGCACCATAGTTGCGACCCATCGCCTGCAACGCACCGTCGACAAATAAACAACCGTCTCAACCGTGACAGCAATCCTAGTTTATTAAGAATACCAGGCTTTACAGCCTCTCCGCATCGACCCTACACTTTCCCGTGAGGCCCGGACCAACTCCGGGCCGTCAGCGACACGCGGGCCAAGCCGCGGCGCCAGGGAGGATGGATGGGTACGGGTCAGCCTCTGCTGGAAGTCGATGGCGTCACGCTCCGCTACAAGACGCCCGACCACCTCGTCACAGCCACCTATCGGGTGAGTTTCAAGGTCTGGCCCGGGGACCGGTTCGTCCTGCTCGGGCCGTCCGGCTGCGGGAAGTCGACCCTGCTGAAGGCGGTGGGCGGCTACATGGCGCCCACCGAGGGCGAGATCCGGCTGAAGGGCCGCGCGGTGACCGCGCCCGGGCCCGACCGGATGATGGTGTTCCAGGAATTCGACCAGCTCCTGCCATGGAAGACGGTCCGGCAGAACGTGGTCTTCGCTCTCGAAGCCTCGGGCCGGCTGAAAGGCCGTGAGGCGCTGGAGCGGGCCAACCTGTATATCGACAAGGTCAACCTCACGAAGTTCGCCGACAGCTACCCGCACACCCTGTCGGGCGGCATGAAGCAGCGGGTCGCCATCGCCCGCGGCATGGCGATGGAGCCTGACATCCTGCTGATGGACGAGCCCTTCGCGGCGCTCGACGCGCTCACCCGGCGGCGCATGCAGGACGAGCTGATGATGCTCTGGGAGGAGACGCGCTTCACGGTCCTGTTCGTGACGCACTCGATCCCCGAGGCGATCAAGATCGGCTCGCGCATCCTGCTGCTCTCGCCCCATCCCGGCGAGGTCAAGGCCGAGCTCAACAGCGCCGCCACGCCGGAAGCGGCGCTGCGGCTGGAGACCCGGATCCAGCAGATGCTGTTCTCGGAAGAGATCGAGGAGGCGGAGAATGTCTAGCGCACGCGTTCTGACCGGCGCGCCCCTGACCGTGCCGCCGCGCACCGCAGCCGTTGAGCCGGTCCGCCCCGAGATCGTCCGGGAGACCGGACAGGCCCACGGCGCCCCCGTGGTGGAGAAGCCGCTCTCGGCCTTCGAGCGCCTCTACAACCAGGCCTGGCTGCGCAAGATCCTGATCCTGGTCCTGCTGGCCGGGATCTGGGAGGCCTACGGGCGGTACCTCGACAACGACCTGCTGTTCCCGACCTTCTCGGCCACCATGGAGGCGTTCTTCCGGGCCATCGCCGACGGCACGCTGCCGGCCCGGGCCTGGAGCTCGCTGAAGGTGCTGCTGATGGGCTACGCCGCCGGCGTTGCGCTGGCGACCCTGCTCACCGGCATCGCCATCGCGTCGCGGATCGGCACCGACTTCCTCGAGACCCTGACCTCGATGTTCAACCCGCTGCCGGCGATCGCACTGCTGCCGCTGGCGCTGATCTGGTTCGGCTTGGGCAACGGCAGCCTGATCTTCGTCCTGGTGCATTCGGTAACCTGGGCGATCGCGCTCAACACCCATTCCGGCTTCCTCTCGGTGAGCCGGACGCTCCGGATGGTCGGGCGCAATTACGGGCTCTCGGGCCCGCGGCTGATCGGCAAGATCCTGATCCCGGCGGCCTTCCCCTCGATCCTCACCGGCCTGAAGGTCGGCTGGGCCTTCGCGTGGCGCACCCTGATCGCCGCCGAACTGGTGTTCGGCGTCAGCTCCGGGTCGGGCGGGCTCGGCTGGTTCATCTTCGAGAACAAGAACATGCTCGACATCCCGAACGTGTTCGCCGGGCTGCTCACCGTGATCCTGATCGGCCTCGTGGTGGAGAACCTGATCTTCCAGACGATCGAGCGGCGGACCATCCAGCGCTGGGGGATGCAGGCCTGACCGAAGTCCGGCATGGCATCGGGTCAGAACGCGCTGCGAACCCGGAGCCTCGACCATGCCGAACCTGTCCCTCGCGGAGGCGCATGCCCTCGCGTCCGGCGCCTTCCGCCGGTGCGGCGCCAGCCCCGTCTCCGCCGACAGCACCGCCCGGGCCCTGGTGGCCGCCGAGGCGGACGGCCTGAAGGGCCACGGCCTGTCGCGGGTGCCGGGCTACGCCGGGCAACTGCGGACCGGCAAGGTCGTGGGCGCTGCCGGGGTGGTCGTGACCCGTCCGCGGCCGGGGCTCCTGGCGATCGATGCCGGGCACGGCTTCGCCTACCCGGCGATCGACGCGGCGCTGGCCGAACTGCCCGGGCTGGCCCGCCGGCAGGGGATCGCGGCGGCCGGGATCCGCCGCTCGCATCATTGCGGTGCGGCCGGGCTGCCGGTGGAGACGCTCGCCGAGGCCGGGTGTATCGCGATCCTGTTCGCCAACACCCCCGCCGCGATGGCCCCCTGGGGCGGAAACCGGGCGGTGTTCGGCACCAACCCGCTGGCCTTCGGCTGCCCGCTGCCTGGCCGGGCACCCATCGTGATCGACCTCGCCCTGTCGAAGGTCGCGCGGGCCAACATCGTCGGCGCGAAGCAGCGCGGCGAGGCGATCCCGGAGGGCTGGGCGCTCGATGCCGAGGGGCGGCCGACCACCGATCCGGCCGCCGCCCTCGACGGGACGATGGCGCCGCTGGGCGACGCCAAGGGGACGGCGCTGGCCCTGATGGTGGAATTGCTGGCGGCCGGGCTCACCGGCGCCAACTTCGCTGCGGAGGCCAGCTCGTTCCTCGACCCGGTGGGCGAGCCGCCCGGGACCGGCCAGCTGATCCTGGCGATCGATGCGTCCGCCTTGAGCCCGGGGGCGCCGGAGCGCTTCGCCGGCCTGGCCGCCGCGATCGAAGACCAGGACGGCGCCCGCCTGCCGGGCAGCCGGCGCCTCGCTCTGCGCGCCCGCGCCGCGCAGGATGGGCTGGCGCTCCCGGACGCGCTCCTGGCCGAGATCGCGCAGCTGGGGTGACCGGGGCGGGGTGTTTCCCGTGAAACAATCACGCTTCGGGTCCAGCCGGTTCGCCCGGAAGAAATTCTGATACACCGCGCGGGTAGAACCGCCCCGGTGTTCGCCTCATCACAGGTATCGGCGCCGGATCGCTCGGTTCTGCGGGGCCGCTGAACAGGGACGCGACGATGGCTCATCTCGACAGGCGCCGGGTGCTGCAGGGCGGCCTCGGCGCGCTCGCGACGGCGGCGATGCCGTTGCGTGCCCGGGCCGACGAGGTCACGCTTCCGTTCGGCAACGGCACGCGCCCGCTGGTCGCCTATCCCGGCAAGCGCCCGCTCCTCCAGACCACGGCCCGGCCGCCGCAGCTGGAGACGCCGTTCTCAGTGTTCGACGAGGGCGCGATCACCCCCAACGACGCGTTCTTCGTGCGCTATCACCTGGCCGACATCCCGTTGGAGATCGACCCGGAGACGTTCCGGCTCGGGGTGACAGGCCATGTCGAGCGGTCGCTCGCGCTCTCGCTCGCCGAGATCAAGGCCCTGCCCGGACGGACCGAGATCGTGGCCGTCAACCAATGCTCGGGCAATTCCCGGGGCTTCTTCGAGCCGCGCATGGCCGGCGGCCAGCTCGGCAACGGCGCCATGGGCTGCGCCCGCTGGACCGGCGTGCCGCTCAAGAGCGTGCTGGACCAAGCCGGCGTGAAAGCCGGGGCCGTGCAGGTGACGTTCGACGGGATGGACGGGCCGGTCCTCCCCGAGACTCCGGATTTCGTGAAGGCGCTCGGCCTCAACCATGCCCGCGACGGGCAGGTAATGCTGGCCTGGGGCATGAACGGCGCGGACCTGCCCTGGCTCAATGGCTTCCCGCTGCGCCTCGTGGTGCCGGGCATCTACGGCACCTATTGGGTCAAGCACCTCAACGCCATCACGGTCCGGGACACGCCCTTCGACGGCTTCTTCATGAAGAGTGCCTACCGCATCCCGGACAATCCTTGCGCCTGCACGGAGCCGGGCCAGGCCGCCACCGCCACGGTGCCGATCGGCCGGCTCAACGTGCGCTCGTTCCTGACCAATCTCGCCGACGGGGCGGAGATCAAGGCCGGCCCGGTGGACCTGCGCGGCATCGCGTTCGACGGCGGCTCCGGCATCCGGTCGGTCGCGGTGTCCACCGACGATGGCCGGACCTGGACAGCCGCCGAGCTCGGCCAGGATCTCGGCGCTTACGCGTTCCAGCCCTGGTCGCTCGGCCTCGATCTGGCGTCGGGCGCGCATGCGATCCGGGTCCGGGCCATGGCCCAGGACGGCAGCACGCAGCCGATGGACGCGCGTTGGAACCCGTCCGGCTACATGCGCAACGGCGTCGAGACCACCCGGATCCGGGCGGCATGAGAGGGAACGGGATGCGCGCGCTTCTCCTCGGATCGCTGGCCGCCGGCCTGATCGCCGGTGCCGCCCTGTCCGCGCCGCGCAGCTACGCGGTGCCGGATCCCACGGCAGAGTTGAAGACGCCCAAGGACGGGGAGGGGGGCAGCCAGGGCCCCGGGATTTGCGGCGGCGCAGGCCAATTGCCAGACCTGCCATTCCGTCGATTACATCGCCACACAGCCACCGGGCCGGGGCAAGGCGTTCTGGGACGCGGAGGTGACCAAGATGATCAAGGTCTATCACGCCCCGATCGACGAGGCGGACGGCCGCGCGATCGCGGCCTATCTGGCGGATACCTATTGAGCGAGGGCCAAGCCGGCCAGGCTTTAGCGCAGGGCCACGGCCTGGGCGGCGTAGGCGACGACGCTCTGCACCGCGGGCATGTCGTAGGCGTAGACCCGGCCTGCCAGGATCGCCAGCGCCAGCGTCCAGAACACGGCGCCGCCGACACGACGGGCGGTCCGATCACCCGCAGCGGTCGGGCACGCCTCGGCCACACCCTGGGCGACGGGCTCGCCGAAGGGGTCGAACGCCAGTGTCGTCGACCGGATGTCAGAGGTGGTGCGCATGGAGGTGAATTTCGCGCTCCGAACCTTGCCATGCAATGGACGCGTCTTCCGAAGATTTCTCGCGCGGTAGAGCTTCCTTCTCTCTTGCGCGTTCGCGACAAACGTTTTCTTCCCTTTGCCGGGATGCCGACCGCGGAGCGACCCTCGTGAGTCTCAAAACCTCGTCCCGGACGGGTGCCACCGAGACGGCCGCGCGGGACGCGTCCGCCGCCTCCGTGCTGCCGGGCATCGGCCTGTGCGCGGCCATCACCGCCCTAGCCATAGCCGCGCAGGCCCTGGAGGAGCGCGTCGCCGGCCATCCCTATGTCGAGGCCCTGGTGCTGGCGATCCTGATCGGCATCGCGGTCCGCACCGCCTGGACGCCGGATGCCCGGTTCCGCACCGGCATCGCGTTCTCGGCCAAGCAGCTCCTCGAAGTCGCCGTCGTCCTGCTCGGCGCCTCGCTCAGCCTCGGGGCAATCCTGGCCTCCGGCCCGGCCCTGCTCGCCGGCATCGTCGGCACCGTGGTGATCGGCATCGCGGCCAGCGTCGGGATCTGCCGGGCGCTCGGCCTGCCGCCCCGGATGGCGATCCTGGTGGCCTGCGGCAACGCGATCTGCGGCAACTCGGCCATCGCCGCGGTGGCGCCGGTGATCGGGGCGCAGCCCAAGGACATCGCGGCGGCCATCGCGTTCACGGCGGTGCTCGGCGTGCTGATGGTGCTGGGTCTGCCGCTGTTCGTGCCGCTCGCGGGCCTGAGCGACAACCAGTACGGCGTGCTGGCCGGACTCACCGTCTACGCGGTGCCGCAGGTGCTGGCCGCGACCGTGCCGGTGAGCCTGCTGTCCACCCAGGTCGGCACCCTGGTCAAGCTCGTGCGCGTGCTGATGCTCGGGCCGGTGGTGGTGGCGTTCTCGCTGATCGCCCCGCGCCTGCCGCAGGAACCCGAGACGGCGGCGACCGGCGCGAAGGGGCGCCCCGGCCTGACCAAGCTGGTGCCGTGGTTCATCCTGGGCTTCCTGGCCCTCGCCACGTCCCGCTCCCTCGGGCTGATCCCGGACGCGGCGGTGAAGCCGCTGACACAGCTCGCGGGCGTGCTCACGGTCCTGTCCATGGCGGCCCTGGGCCTCGGCGTCGATGTGCGCGTGCTCGCCCGGGTCGGCGGCCGGGTGACGCTGGCGGTGACCGCCTCGCTGGCCGTCCTCGTCGCCGTCAGCCTCGGACTTATTCACGGCCTCGGCATCGGCTGAGCGTGTGGGCAGATCCTGATTGCGTTCTGAGTCTCGTATTTAGAATTTTCTGTAAATCCGTGTCTCAGTGCCCAAGCAACGTGATCGATACGCTGGGCGAAGACAGACACCCAGAAAACCGGTTTCCTTAGAGATGCATTAAAGTGCGTCCGACCGGGTCGATCGGCTGAAGAAAACATCTTGACACTGGGATGATTTTTGCTTTGGAAACGTGGTGTCACCCACGAAACCTTGGACTGGAACTTGCGCCGTGCCCGAAACGATTCCTGAGAGCAGCACCGAGCTCGCCGTGCTGGTCGGCGACGTCGTCGCGGCCTATGTCTCGAACAACCCAGTCCCGCCGGCCGCCCTGCCGGCGCTGATCGCCAGCGTGCACGGCGCGCTGGTCAATCTCGGCCAGAGGCAGCCGGTCGAGGCCGAGCCCGTGATCGAGCCGCCGAATGCGGCGCAGATCCGCAAGTCGGTCCAGCAGGACGGCATCATCAGCTTCATCGACGGCCGGTCGTACAAGACGCTGAAGCGTCACCTGACGGCCCACGGCCTGACGCCGGAGCGCTACCGCGAGCGCTACAGCCTCCCGGCCGATTATCCGATGACGGCGCCGGGCTATGCCGCGCAGCGCTCGGCCCTCGCCAAGGCGATCGGCCTCGGCGTTCCGGGTGCCCGCGCCGAAGAGCGCAGGACCGGCACGCGCGGCTGATCAGCCGGCTGTCGCCTGTCGCGGGCGGAACGGCAGCACGCAGGCGGTCATTCCGGGCCACCAGGCACGGGGCGGGCGCCCGAACGTGTCGGCCCAGCTCAGGTAGATGATGCGGGCGCCGACGACCTCGGCGACCGCCTCCGGCGTCTGCGGGCGGCGGTTGTCTGTCCCCGGCCGGCGCGCGGATCCTTGGCGCCGGGACGGCTGCCCGGCCGGCAGAGACCGCTTGCGCGGCGACTGAGGATCATTGGGCTTGGCTGAGAACGACACGTCAAAAGTCCCCGTGCGCGTTCGAGGTGTGAGCGGGGACGGACGTTTCGGTCGGCCGTAGATCCGCCGGGGCGCTCGGCCCTCGACAACTGCAGACATTCTACCGGGTGGCCCGAAACGGAACAGACCGAGTCCGTCCAAAAAACTTGTCTCTGTGTCCCACGGTGTCCCTGGCGTCCCAGGGAGGAGGCAGGACGTCCCAACCCGCCCCTACGAAGCGCGGGCCCCCGGCACAGCGGCCAGGAGGCTGCGCGTGTAGGCGTGCTCCGGCGCGGCGAACAGGTCGGCGGTGCCGCGCATCTCCACGATGGCGCCGCGATGCATCACGGCGATCCGGTCGCAGATGGTGGCCGCCACCCGCAGGTCGTGGGTGATGAACAGCATCGCCAGCGACAGCCGCTGCTTCAGGTCCTCCAGCAGGTCCAGCACCTGGCGCTGGACCGAGACGTCGAGGGCCGAGACCGCCTCGTCGGCCACCAGCACGTCCGGCTCCATGGCGAGCGCCCGGGCGATGCCGATGCGCTGGCGCTGGCCGCCCGAGAAGGCGTTCGGGTAGCGGGCGGCTGCCTTGGGATCGAGGCCGACGAGGTCGAGCAGGCTCCGGGCGCGCTCCCGCGCCTCCGCGGCCGGCACCCCGTGGGCGATCGGGCCGGCGATGATGATCTGCTCCACGGTGCGGCGCGGGTTCAGGGACGCGAACGGGTCCTGGAAGATCATCTGGATGCGGCTGCGCTGCTGCCGCAGCTCGGCGCTCCGGAGGGCGGTGTAGTCCAGGCTGCCGAGCCGGACGGTACCGCCGTCTGGCTCGATCAGCCGGATCGCCAGCCGCGCCGTGGTCGACTTACCCGAGCCTGATTCGCCGACAAGCCCCAGCGTCTCGCCGCGGCGCACGTCGAAGGCGACGTCCTTCACCGCCGCGACCACGCGTGGCTTGCCGAACAGCCCTGCCTTGGTCGCATAGGTCTTGGACAGTCCGATCACCGACAGCGCCACCGGGGCCGCCTGTACGGCCGCGCGGGCCGGCGGCGTCAGGCTCGGCACCGCGGCGAGCAGCGCCTTCGTGTATGGGGCCTGCGGGTCGCGCAGAACCGCCTCGGCGCTGCCCGATTCGACCAGTCTGCCGCGCTGGAGCACCGCCACATGGTCGGCGATCTCGGCGACCACCCCGAAATCGTGGGTGATGAACAGGACGCTCATCCCGCGCTTGCGCTGCAGGTCGCGGATCAGCTTCAGGATCTGGGCCTGGGTGGTCACGTCCAGCGCCGTGGTCGGCTCGTCGGCGACCAGGACCGACGGCTCGAGGGCCAGCGCCATGGCGATCATCGCCCGCTGGCGCTGGCCGCCGGAGAGCTGATGCGGATAGGCCCGCACCGCCTCCTCGGGATTGGGCAGCCCGACCTCGGTCGCGAGCGCCACGGCCCGGGCGCGCCGCTCGGCCCGGGTGAGCAGGTTATGCGCCTCGAACATCTCGGCGATCTGGTCGCCGATGCGCATCACCGGGTTGAGCGCGGTCATGGGCTCCTGGAACACCATGGCGATGCGCCGGCCGCGCAGCGACCGCCAGGCCGGCTCGTCCAGCGTCAGCAGGTTCCGGCCCTCGAACAGGATCGAACCGCCTTCGGGCTTGAGCGCCCGGGGCAGAAGGCCGGTGAGCGCGTAGGCGCTCATCGACTTGCCCGAGCCCGATTCCCCGACCACGCAGAGGATCTTTCCGGGCTCCAGGTCGAGGTTCAGGCCCTCGACGGCGTAGGGACGGTCGGCGCCCTTGGGGAGCGCGATCGTCAGGTCACGGATGCGGACGACCGGCTCGCTCATCAGTCAGGTCCTCGCTGCGCGGCGGCGTAAAATGTCCGGGCCGACCTCTCCGAGATCCCAGAACAGCCCGGCCATGATCGCCAGGCCCTCGCGGGTGCTGGAGGCGAGCATATGCTCGTCCGGCCCGTGCTGGCGGCAGGCCGGGTAGGAATGCGGCACCCAGAGGGTCGGCAGGCCCAGGATCTCCGAGAAGGCGTCGTTCGGCAGGGAGCCGCCGAGATTGGGCAGCAGGGCCGGTTTTTTTCCCGTGCTCGCCTCGATCGACAGAAGCGCCCAATCCACCCAGGGGTCTTCCACCGGCAGGCGGGTCGCCTGGAACACCTCCGCAGCCCGCGCCGGCCGGACCTCGATCATCGGAAAGCCGTTCGCGTCCAGATGGGCGCGCACGTTCTGGATCAGGTTCTCCCAATCGGTGCCGACCACGAAGCGCAGCTGCAGGGTCGCTTTGGCGTGGGGCGGCACGGCGTTGAGCGGGCCGTCCGGATCGCCGGTCTTGAAGGCCAGGACCTCCAGGGTGTTCCAGGCGAAGACGCGCTCGGCCGGGGTCAGCCCGGGCTCGCCCCAATCGGCATCGATCGCGGGTGCGGTCGGATCCTCGCCGACCCGGATATCCCGGAGTGCGGCGCGCACGCCCTCGGGGATCGGCGGCGGCCGCAGGGCCTCGATCCGGATGCTGCCGCGGGCATCGACCATTGAGGCGATCGCCGAGGCCAGGACGGTGCCGGGGTTGCGCAGCAGGCCGCCCCAATTGCCGGAATGGTGCGGCCCCTCGCGCAGATTCAGGCTCAGCTCGAAATTGTAGGCCCCACGCGATCCCAGGAATAGCGTCGGGCGCTCGGCGCTGAGCCGCGGCCCGTCCGAGGCGATCAGCACGTCGGAACGCAGGGCCTCGCTCTGCGCCCGGCAGAACGGGCGCAGGCCCGGCGAGCCCGCCTCCTCGCCCATCTCGATCAGCAGCTTCACGTTGAAGCCCAGGCGGCCGTCGCGCGCCGCGATCACCTGCTCCAGGGCCGCGAGGTTGAGGACGTGCTGGCCCTTGTTGTCGGCGGTGCCGCGCCCGTACCAGCGGTCGCCCTCGACCACGATCTCCCAGGGGCCGAGCCCCGCGCGCCACTGCTCGGGATAGCCCCGCACGGTGTCGCCGTGGCCGTAGATCAGCACGGTCGGCAGGTCCGGCCCCTCGTGCCGCTCGGCGATCAGGAACGGGCCGTGCACCCCGTCCGGATTGTCGTATTTTTTGGGGGGCTCGAAGCCGAGACGTTCCACCAACGGAGCGATGAACGCGTCGAGATAGGCGTGCAGGGCCGCTTCCTGGCCCGGCGCCTGGCTCTCGGTCGGGTAGGCGACCGCCTCCCGCAGGAGCGCGAGGAACGCGCCCGAATCGAAGGCCTCGGTGGCGCGCGCGATGGCGTCGTCTCGCGTCATGGTGTGATCTCGGAGAACAGGGGAGCTGTGACGAAGCTGATCGGGCGCATCCGCATCAGTTGCGTCCCTCGGGGGCGGTGATGTCCCGCAGGCCATCGCCCAGGAGATTGATCGCCAGCACGAGGAAGAGGAGCGCCACGCCCGGGATGGTGATCACCCAGGGTTGGAAGAACATGTACTGCTTGCCCTCGGCGATCATCAGGCCCCAGGACGGCAGCGGCGGCTGCACCCCGAGCCCCAGGAACGACAGGGCGGCCTCCAGCAGGATCGCGTGGGCCATCTCCAGGGTCGCCACCACGATCAGCGCGTTGAGGATGTTGGGCAGAATTTCCTGGAGCACGATGCGCAGGTCGGTGAGGCCCGAGGCGCGGGCGGCCGAGACGAAATCCTGGTTGCGGATCTGCTGGGTGGCAGCCCGGGTCACCACGGCGAAGCGGTCCCAGAGCAAAAAACCCAGCACCAGCACCACGACCTTGAGCGAGCCGCCGACGAGCGACGCCATGGCCAGCGCCACCAGCACCACCGGCATCGCCAGCCGGGTGGTCACGATGTAGCTCACCACCGAATCGACCCAGCCGCCGAAATAGCCGGCGCAGAGACCGAGCACCGTGCCGATCAGCCCGGAGATCAAAGCCGCCGAGATCCCGATCAAGAGGGAGATCTGGCCGCCGTAGAGCAAGCGGCTGAGATAGTCGCGCCCGAGCTTGTCGGTGCCGAGCACGTGGTCCCAGGAGCCCTTGGCGTGCCAGATCGGCGGGATCAGGCGGCGCGAGACGTCCTGCGCGTAAGGGTCGTGCGGGGCGATCAGCGGGGCGGCGAGCGCGGCCAGAACGATCAGCCCGAGGATGCCGGCGCCGATCAGGAAGCCGCCGTGGTGCAGGCCACGCTGAAGCACGAGGCCGGTGGGCGAGCGCACCGGCGCCAGGGCGGCCGGGACCTCGATCGAAACCTCGATGTCCTGGGGCAGGGCGGGGGCGGCGAGCGCCGCCGTGTCGGGGGGGAGGCTCATGGGCGGCGCATCCTCACGATTGGCGCAGGCGCGGATCGAGGAAGGCGTTCAGCAGGTCGGCCGCCAGCGTCAGGGCGATGTAGATCATCGCCAGAACCAGCACGATCGCCTGGACCACCGGGAAGTCGTTGCGGGCAATGGACTCCCAGGCGAGCTGGCCGAGCCCCTGGAGCGAGAACACCGCCTCGATCACGATCGAGCCACCGAGCATGAAGCCGAACTGCACCGCCGCCAGGGCGATCACCGGGATCACGGCGTTGCGCAGCGCATGCCGGACCAGGATCTTCCGCGGCGGCAACCCTTTGGCCCGGGCGGTGCGGACGTAGTCGGAGGCCAGCACCTCCAGCATGCCGTTGCGGGTGAGCCGCATCACCGCCGGCATGGCATAGTAGCCGAGCGCCACCGCGGGCAGGACGAAGTTCTTCCAGCTCGCATTGCCCGAGACCGGCAGCCAGCGGAGGTTGACCGAGAAGATCAGGATCAGGGTCAGCCCGAACCAGAAGCTCGGCATCGCCTGGCCGAGCACCGAGATCGACAGGGCGAGCCGGTCGATCCAGGTATCGCGCTTGACCGCGGCGATCACTCCGAGCGGCACCGCCACGAACAGGGCCACGCCAAGCGCGATGACCCCAAGATAGAGGGTGATCGGCAGGCGGGCGGCGAGCAGGTCGATCACCCGCTCGCGGAAGTAGAAGGAATTGCCGAAATCGAGGTGCAGCGCCTTCCAGGCCCAGGCGAGGAACTGGGCCAGGAGCGGCTGGTCCAGGCCGTAATCCTTGCGGATCTGCACGATCTGGGGCCCCGTGGCCTCCGGCCCGGCGATGGCCGTGGCGAGGTCCCCCGAGAGGTGGAGCAGCATGAAGCTCGCCACCGAGACCGTGAAGGCCACCGCCAGGGCGACCAGGATGCGCCGGAGCGTGAAGGCCAGCACGGTGCCGCCCCCTTACTTCCAGGACGCCGCGTAGAAGCGCGGCACCTCGTCCGGCTGGGCGGTGAAGTTCAGGTCCGACGTGAAGGCGTAGTTGGTCGCGTAGGAGAACATCGGCAGGGCGTAGGCCTCTCCGGCGATCCGCTGGAGTGCCTTGGCGTAGGCGGCCTTGCGCTTCTCCAGGTCGGTGGAGCCGTCGCCCGCCTGCAGGTCGGCGATCACGTGTGGATCCTTGGTCAGATCCTCCTCGCCGCCGCGGAAATACACCCCGTCGAAGGCCGAGACGTCGTTGACCGAGAACGAGCCCCAGGTCTGGTACCCGATCGAAATCTTGCCGGCCCGCAGGGAATCCCGGAACGCGGCGTAGCGCAGGTAGTTGAGCCGCACCTTGATGCCGACCGCCCCGAGATAGCCGATCACCGCCTCGGCATAGTCCCGCTCGCGATAGGCGCCGAGATCGATCTCGAACCCGTTCGCGTAGCCGGCTTCCTTGAGCAGGGCCTTGGCCTTGGCCGGGTCGTAGGGGTAGCGCATCACCCCCTGGTCGTTGCAGCCGAACTGGTCGACGAAGCAGAGCGCGTTCATCACCCGGGAGGCGCCGCGCACCAGGTTGTCGACCATCGCCTTGCGGTCGATGGCGTAGGAGATCGCCTGCCGGACGCGCACGTCCTTGAGCGGCGAGTTCTCCCTAGCGCGGCTCAGCGTGTCGAACTGCAGGAAGCCGACCCGCATCGTCTCGGAATTGAGCACGGTGACGTTGGGGGCGGCGCGCAGCTGCTCGGCCTGGTCGCTCGGCACCCGCCAGATCCAGTCGACGCCGCCGGTCATCAACTCGGCCATCCGGCTCTCGCCGTCCGGGATGACCCGGAACTGCAGCTTGCCGATCTTCGGCTTACCCAGCGGGCTGCCGGCCCAGTACTGGGCGAAGCGCTCCATGGTAACGCCGCGGCCGCTATCGACCTTGGTGATCTTGTACGGGCCGCTGCCGATGGGTGCCTTGGCGAAGCCGTCGAGGCCGACCTTCTTGAAATAGGAAGCCGGGAAGATCGGGGTCGGGCCGGCGAGGTATTCCAGCGCCGCCGGGAACGGCGCCTTGAGGTGGATCCGCACGCTGTGCGGGCCGGTGACCTCCACCGACTTCATCCAGTCGACGTTCTGGCGGGTGACCGTGCGGGCCTCGGGCGTCAGCACGTAGTTGAACGTGAAGGCGACGTCCTCGGGCCCGAGCGGGTCGCCGTTGTGGAAGGTCACGCCCTCGCGGATCGTCAGGTCGAGGGTGGTGTCGTCGGTCCAGGTCCAGGCGGTGGCGAGCATCGGCTTGTAGGTGCCGTCGGCCGGGTCGCGCCAGAGCAGCGTGTCCCAGCAGTTGCGGGCCAGCACGACGCCCTCGCGGGCGCTGTTGTGATAGGGGCTGACGTTCTCGGGCTCGCTGTCGGAGGCGTAGACCAGGGTATCGTCGGCCTTGCCGGCGAGCGCTGGGCTCGCGGCGACCAGTGCGATCAGGGAAGCCGCCAGGGAAGCGGTGAGGGTGATCGTCCGTACCGGCATGTCGACTCCGTCTCCGACGGCAAGACGGCAGGACGCTGGGAAAGACTCCGCGACTGCCGCCTTTTTCACCCTGCCATGATGTTGTGCATCTGGGATCGCAACAAGTAGAATTTAGCGAGCGATGCATTGCCGTTTCGGCAACGGAGATGCGAGATAACTCGTCGTGAGGCAGGATAATGCAGACCACGGGGCTGCGCTACTTCCTGGCCGTGGCCCGCACCGGCTCGATCGCGGCGGCCTCGGCCCAGCTCAACGTCGCCGCCTCGGCGATCAGCCGACAGATCGCCAACCTGGAGGCCGAGCTCGATTGCGTCCTGTTCGAGCGGCGCCCGCGCGGCATGGTGCCGAGCCCGGCCGGCGAGCTCCTGGCCCAGCACGCGCACCAGATGCTGATCCGCTCGGAGCAGGTGGTCACCGAGATCCGCGAGCTGGAAGGCCTCGCCCGAGGCCTGATCCGGGTGGCGAGTTCCGAGGGGTTCGCCCTCGACATCGTGCCGAACGCCGTGGCGTCCTTCCACGCCGCCCATCCCGGCCTGCGCTTCGAGGTGACGGTGCTGCCCCCCGCCCAGGTGACCCAGATGGTGGCGGCGGGCGAGGCCGATCTCGGCATCACCTTCGCGCTTGCGCCGACCACCCAGGTCGAGGTGCTGTATGACGGGGAGGTCGACATGCGGGCGCTGGCCGCCCCCGACCATCCCCTGGCGCGGGCGAAGCTCGTGCAGCTCTCCGATCTGCCGAACTATCCCGTCGCCCTGCCGACCCGGGACACGACCCTGCGGCAGGTCTTCGACGCCGCCTGCCTGCACGAGGGCATCGTGGTCGAGCCGGTGCTAACCGCCAACAACTTGGCCGCCCTGCTGCCGTTTGTCCGGAATTCCCGCGGTCTCGCGCTGATGTCGGCTTTGTCGGTACGGACGCCGGTGGACCTGAACGCGCTGGTCAGCCTGCCGATCCGCGCCCAGGCGAGCCTTACCCGGGGCATCCAGATCCAGGCCATGCGCGATCGGCGTCTGCCCCGGGCGGTGCGAGGTTTTCTGCGCCAGCTCACCGACGCGCTGCCGCCGCCGAAGGGGGCGGGATGAGCAGATCTTCGGCGGCGGTATCACCGCCGCATGGCAAGATCTGCGATGAACCAAGCATAAAAACGATCACGGCCTCGGCCTGGCGCAGCAATCTCGTCGCGATGAGGGAGTCCTGTGCCAGGTTCATCGTCCCGCTCGATGTACGGCGCATCCTTGCCGATCCGGATCTATACGGTGATCCTGTCCGCGGGCGTCGGGGCGAGGCCATGATTCTTGATGAGCTTGGGCCGCGCATCTGCATCATCGGCCCGTCGAACAGCGGCAAATCTACCCTGGCGGTGGCTATCGGACGGGCCCGGGGCCTGCCACCGATCCATCTCGACCAGCTCTACCATCGGCCGAACACCGATTGGGAGCCGCGCCCCGAGGAGGAATTTCGCGCGCTGCACGATGCGGCGATCCTCGAACCGCGCTGGGTGATGGACGGCAACTACACCCGGTACCTGCCGCAGCGGCTGGAGCGGGCGACGGGCGTCATCCTGCTCGATGTCCCGACCATGACCAGCCTTGTCCGATACCTGCGCCGATGCTGGTTCGAACGGGACCGGCCCGGCGCGCTCGAAGGCGGCCGGGACAGTGTGAAATGGGACATGATCCGTCATATCGTCGTCGCCACCCCGGCGAACCGTAAGCTCTCGGCGGCGCAGTTCGATCGCATCGGCCTGCCGAAGCTCCGGCTGGACACGCCGGGCGCGCTGACACGCTTCTCCCTCACGGCCGGGCTCGATCGCTGACCGGCGGCACCCCGCCTCAGGCGCCGCCGCGGCCCGACGCGACGGCGCAGCTATGGTCCATCACGTCCTCGGCGCTGGCGCTCGGCGCCCGGTAGGCCAGCAGCAGAAAACCCGGCTCGGGATCACCCGGCGGCGTGGCGAGCGCGGCAAAACTCGTCCGGTGCAGGTCCGGCCGGGGACCCGGCAGGGTGCGCAGGGCCGCGAACGGGTTGAAACGCTCGGCCTCGGCTTCCGGCACCCGCATCGCGTGGTAGCGATCCCCGGCGAGCGGCACCGGGAAGCGCGTCCAGGTCCCGCGGATCTGGCGGCCATGCGCCTTCACGGCGGCCAGCACGCTCGGCTTCAGGCAATCGAGATGGATATGGAGCTGGTCCTGGCTCCGCCCCCGGGCCGAGTTGACCGCCAGCCCCACCGCCTCGAGCGGCAGCTTGCCCTTCAGGGCATCCGACACGAACGGGCGCGCCGCCAGCGCCGCCCGCCAATAGGCGACCCCGCGCGGTCCGCGCAGGACCGGGGCTTCGAGCCCGGCCACGGTGTCGGTGGGCATCACCACGATGTGGGTCGGCTCGCCGGGCGCGCGCAGCACCGCCGAGCCGGGGCGGTCCTTGTCGCCGAGATTGACCGAGAGGCACGGAAACGTCCGGTCGGCGATCCGCTTGGCGAGCACGCAGGTCTTCAGCGCGGCCCAGAGCACGTCCCGGGTCGGGTCCGGCGCGGCCGCGGCCGGCATCGCGAGGGCGACGAGAAGGACGGCGATCGGCGCACGGCGCATGGAAAGTCCCGATGAGATCGGGCCGGCGGACTGCCCGGCTCGCCACGCTTGCGATAACCGTCTTGGACCGCGCCGGCAAAGCGTCCGGTGCCGCATGGGACGTCTCGCGATGCCGAACGCGCTCACCCCGGAGATCGGCGCCCGCTTCGCGGCGGTCGCCCTCGGCCACGTCACCCGCGAATACCCGAACAAGCCGGGCCACGTCCTGGCCGGTCCCGAGGATGCGCGCACCCCCGCGGCTTTGCACCCGGTCTTCCACGGCAGCTACGATTGGCATTCCTGCGTCCACGGATACTGGCTGCTGGCGCGGGTGCTGCGGCTGTTCCCCGACGGCCCCCAGGCCGGGGCGATCCGCAGGCAGTTCGACGCGCAGCTGATCCCGGAAAAAGTCGCCGGGGAATGCGCCTATTTCGCCGCCCCGACCGCCCGGGGCTACGAGCGGCCCTATGGCTGGGCCTGGCTCCTGAAGCTTGCCGACGAATTGTCCCGCCTGCCCGAACGCCGCTGGGCCGAGGCCCTGGCGCCGCTCACCGGCATGATCGCGCAGCGGGTCCGGGACTTTTTGCCGGTCGCGCCCTATCCGGTGCGGGTGGGGACGCATTTCAACACCGCCTTCGCGCTGCGGCTGGCGGCCGACTATGCCGAGGGGGCGGACGACGCGGCCCTGTCCGACCTGCTGCTGCGCACCGCCGAGCGCTGGTACGGGGCGGACACGGATTGCCCGGCCTGGGGCGAGCCGGGGGGCGACGACTTCCTGTCCTCCGCGCTGATCGAGGCCGAGTGCCTGCGTCGGCTCCTGCCGGCGGAAAGATTCCGGCCCTGGTTCGCCCGGTTCCTGCCGGACCTCGCGGCGGGGCGGCCCGCGACCCTGTTCCGGCCCGCCACCGTGACCGACCGCAGCGACGGCAAGATCGCCCATCTCGACGGGCTGAACCTCAGCCGCGCCTGGTGCTTCCGGGCGCTCGCCGCCGCCCTGGACCCGGACGATCCCCGCCGCAAGCCGCTCCAGGCCGCCGCCGAGGCCCACCTGGAGGCTGGTCTCCCGCACGTGACCGGCGACTACATGGGCGAGCATTGGCTCGCCACCTTCGCGCTGCTGGCCCTGGATATCGAGACGGGATCCGGCCCCCGCGCCACCGAAGGTTGAGAAGGTCTTGAGAACTTTCGGCCGCAGGGGACGTTGTTCCCTGTCGGCCGCACGCGGCGCGAAAAAAAAAGGACCGCCCCCGAAAGAGCGGCCCGAAGTCTTGGGAGGAAACGCCCACAAGGGGCAGCAGCGCGGCGACGCCATCGCCATGCTGCATCGCATCAACCGGAGAGCGGGGGCCTTGTTCCCCGCCCGCCCCGAAGCTGTGTCGCCTCGTAGAGCACCTGAGCGAGCTGCTCGGCCGAATACGGCTTGCGCACCAGCATAAATCCGTGCGCGTCGTCGGTGGCCAGGATGTGACTGTAGCCCGAGGTCAGGACCACCGGCAGGTCCGGGCGGGTGATCTGCAACTGCCGGGCGAGGGCGACGCCGCCCATGCCGGGCATGACCACGTCCGAGAAGACCGCGTCGAAGCGGGCGGGCGTCCGCTCCAGCTCGGCGAGCGCCTCCTCGGCGGATTTCGTCCAGATCGGCGCGTGGCCGAGATCCTCCAGGATCTGAGTGCAGAAGCGCCCGACCTCGAGATTGTCCTCGACGACCAGGATGCACAGGCTCCGCTGCGGCTCCGGCTCGCGCCTTTCGTCGCGGCCGGAATCGGCCACGTCCGCGGGGGCGTCGACCTGAGGGAGGTACAGGGTGAAGCGCGTGCCGCGCCCCGGCAGGCTCGCCACGTCGATATCGCCGCCCGATTGCTTGGCGAAGCCGATGACCTGGCTGAGCCCGAGCCCGGTGCCCTTGCCGATCTCCTTGGTGGTGAAGAACGGCTCGAAGATCCGGCCGAGATCCGGGGCCGGGATGCCGCTCCCGGTATCGACCACCATCACGGCCACGAACGGCCCCGGGCCGCCGGCATGGCCGCGGATCGGCGGCATCGGGCGGCCGCTCTCGAGGCGCAGGGTCAGGCTGCCTTCCCCGTCCATCGCGTCGCGGGCGTTCACCGCCATGTTGATCAGCGCCGTCTCGAACTGGCTCTCGTCGGCCCGCACGAAGCAGGGCGTGCCGGGCAGGTCGGTCTCCACGTGGATGCGGGCGCCCGTGACCGAATCGAGCATGTCGGAGATGCTGCGCAACCGGGCGCAGATGTCGAAGACCTGGGGCTTGAGCGCCTGGCGCCGGGCGAAGGCGAGGAGCTGGCCGGTGAGCTTGGCGGCCCGGTCCACCGTGTCGGAGACCGCGTCGAGGTAGCGGCGCCTGCGCTCCTCGGCGAGTTCCGGCCGGCGCAGGAACTCGACCGACGAGCGGATGATGGTCAGCAGGTTGTTGAAGTCGTGGGCGACGCCGCCGGTGAGCTGGCCGATCGCCTCCAGCTTCTGCGATTGCCGCAAGGCCTCCTCGGCCTGGCGCTGCTCGGTGATGTCGCGCCCGAAGCCGTAGAACAAGCCATCCTCCGGGACCACGGTCCAGAGCACCCGCCGCCAGCCGCCGTCGCGGGTCGTGCAGGCGACCTCGACATCCTCGACCCGCCGGTCCTCGCAGAGGGGCTTGAGCGCCGCGCGCGCCGCTTCGCGGTCCGGGGCGGCGATGAAGTCCAGGGCCTTCCGGCCCAGGGTCTCCGCTTCGGACCAGCCGAGCGCCCGGCTCCAGGACGGGTTCACCGACTGGACCTGCCCGTCCTTGGCCGAGACGAGCTTCAGCACCGGCGACAGGGTCCAGACCCGGTCGCGGTCGCGGGTCTGGGCGGCGACCTGCGCCTCCAGATGGTCCGCCCGCGCCTTGAGCAGCGCCCCGGTGCGCCGGCTCTCCAGCAGGTTCATGAGGGTCCGGGCGAGCCCCTCCAGGATAAAGACCTGCGGCTCGGTCAGGCTGTGCGGTTCCCGGTCGAGGACGCTGAGCGTGCCGATCGCCCAGCCCTCGGAGGTCGCGAGCCGCACGCCGGCGTAGAAGCGCAGATCCGGCTCGCCGGCGACCGCCCCGCAATCCGGCAGCACCAGCGCGCCCGCCCGGCCCAGGGTCTCGATGCAGGGGCCGGTCTCAAGGGGCCGGTCCGGCGCCGCGTGGCCGAAGGCGGCCTTGCTCCACTGCCGGTCGGCATCGGCGAAGGTGATCCGCGCCATCGCGGTGCCGCAGGATACGGCCGCCATCCGGGCGATCTCGTCGAAGGCGTGCTCCGGCGCGGTGTCGAGGATGGCGTAGCTGCGCAGAGCCGCGAGGCGCTGGGGATGATGGCGTTCGAAGCCCGCTGGGCAGGACATGGTCTCGTTCCGCGACACGGCTGCGTCATAGCCCACGGCACCGACCCCCCCAAGTGAATCATCAGCGGCGGTCTGACGGCTTGTTAAGCCGGATCTCTCTACAACGCCTGGATGTCGATTCGGGGCCGGGTCGCCCGGTGCAGATCGACGCGCCGCAGGGCCCTCGTCGCCGCAGCCCAATCCGCCACGATGTGCAGTATCGTCGCACGGCGTATCGAAGCGAGTCGCGGCGGGTTGCTCGTTCGAGCCCTATTGTGAGCGGAGCAGGCGTGGACCTCAGACTCGACGATATCGCCTGGGGCACCCAGGGCGATCCGGTGGCGGCGGCCCGTGAGGTCGCGGCCGGCGCGGCGCGTCGGGCCGGAAGCCACGATCACGACGGGGGTTTTCCGGCCGACGACGTAGCGGCGCTGGCCCGGCTGGGCCTGCTGGCCGCGCCGGTCCCCCGGCGCGCCGGCGGCGCGGGCCTCGGCGAGGAGCCGGACGGGGCGATCCTGCGGGCCGTGCTCACCCATGTCGGGTCCGGCAGCCTCGCCCTGGGGCGCGTCTACGAGGGCCATGTCAACGCGGTCCAGCTCGTCGCCCGCTATGCCGCGGGCGAGGCGCGCAACAACCTGCTCTCTGATGCCACGCAAGGCCACCTGTTCGGGGTCTGGAACACCGAGCCGCCCGGCAACGGCCTCAAGATCGACAGCACCGGAGCCACCCCGGTCCTCAAGGGCGTAAAAACCTTCGCGTCGGGGGCCGGGTTCGTGACCCGCGCCCTCGTGACTGCGCAGCCCGCCACCGGCGGCTCGCAGATGATCGTCGTCGCCTTGGAGCCCGGCGCGCGGGCCGACCTCTCGGCCTGGCGGGCGCAGGGGATGCGGGCCTCGGCCACCGGCACCGTGGATTTCACCGGGCTCGGCGCCGAAAGCTTCACCCTCGTGGGCGCCCCCGACGATTACCAGGCCCAGCCGCATTTCTCGGGGGGCGCCTGGCGCTTCCTCGCGGTGCAGCTCGGCGGCCTGGAGGCTTTGCTCGACGCCTGGCGCGGCCATCTCGTCGCCACCGGCCGCGGCGAGGACCCGCATCAGCTCGCCCGCTTCGGCGAGGGCGTGATCGCCGCCGAGACCGCGCGCCTCTGGGTGGCCCGGGCCGCCGCGATCGTGACGGATGACGGCGATCCGGACGGGATCATCGCCTACGTCAACCTCGCGCGCCTCGCGGTCGAGCGCGCCGGGCTCGATCTGCTGGAATTGGCGCAGCGCTCGGTCGGCCTGCAGGGCTTCCTGCGCGACCACCCCCTGGAGCGCCTGACCCGCGACCTCGCCACCTACCTGCGCCAGCCCGGACCCGACCGGGCGCTCACCGAGGGCGCCCGCCACGTGCTGCGGTCTCCGCGGGCGAGCGGCGATCTCTGGCTGGACGAGGCCTGATCCCGGAAGGCCCGGGATTCCCGGACGCAAGCCTTTTCGAATGCGGCATCGCGTCTGTGAATCGGACCGGCGCGGCCGGGAGCCCTGACCGCCGGCCGGCGTTTGCAGGATCCGGGACAGGTTCGGATCAGGCATGGCCAAGCGCAGGACGAAGACGGTCGCCCACCAGGAGACCGAGGACGCGCCGCTGATGCCGACCGGCGCGCTGGCGGTGGCACTGCTGGGCTTGGCGGAAGATGCGGCACCTCTCGTCCACGTCGCCCGGGATGCCAGGCGGCTGGAGGAACTGGCCGCGACGCTCCAAGCCCTGGACCCCGAGGCGCGCGTCGCCGTCTACCCGGAATGGGATTGCCTGCCGCTCGACCATGCCTCGCCGTCGCGGGCGATGATGGGCGCCCGGGCCGCCACGATGCGCTGGCTGACCGACCGGGGCGCCCTGCCGGGCTTCGTGCTGACCACGGCCCCGGCGCTGATCCAGCGGGTGCCCCCGCCCGAGACCTGGGCCTCGGCCCGGGTGACCCTGCGGGTCGGCGATCCCCTCGACGTGGCCGCCGTGACGGCCGACCTTCAACGCCTCGGCTACATCCTCGACGAGCGGGTCGACGAGCCGGGCGAGATCGCCGTCCGGGGCCGCACCGTCGAGGTGTTTCCCGCCGCGGCCCCGCGCCCCTGCCGGATCGAGCACGCCGACGGCCGGGTCACCGCGATCCGCTCCTACGACCCGATCTCGCAGCGCTCCGTCGCCGAGGTCGCGGATCTGGTGATCGATCCGGCCACCGAGATCGTCCTGGCGCCGGATTCCGGCCAGAGCTTCGAGCCGTTCACCGGGCAGGAGCACCGGCTGGACCGCTACTATCCGCGCCTCGTGACCCTGCTCGATTACGTGCCCGAGGCCCGGCTCGTGGTCGAGGACGGCACCCAGGCCCGGGTCGATGCCTTCTACGAGCAGATGGACGAGGCCGGAGCCCGGCGGGTGCCCCGCGGCGGCCGGCCGGATGACGGTGTGGGCCTCTACCTCGCGCCCAAGGCTTGGCGGGACCTCGTGGCGGCGCGCACCCGGGCCATGGCCACGGACGCGGCGGCCGAGCCGGTCGGGATCCCGGTCTTCGCCCGGGAGCGTCGGCCGGACGCCGCCTTCGCCAAGGCGATGCGCGAGCGGCTGAAGACCGGCGACGTGGTCGTGCTGGCCGGCTCGCGCCAGCCGCTCCGGCGCCTCGTGCGCCAGGCCGGCAAGATCGCCGAGCGCCCGGTCCGGCTGATCGACGGCTGGTCCGACCTCGTCGACGCGGCGCCGGGGGACATCCTCGCCCTGGAGGCGCCGATCGGGGCCGGCTTCCGCGTCCCGGCGCGGGGCGCGACGCTGTTCGCTGCCGCCGACCTGTTCGGGCCGGACGCCGCGGTGGCCGGCACCGCCAGGGCGATCCTGCCGATGGGCGAAGTCGACCTGCGCCCCGGCGACGTGGCGGTCGACCGCGACCACGGCCTGTGCGTGTTTGAGGGGCTGGAGCCCGTGGCGAGCCCGCAGGGCGTCGGCGCGGACGACGAGCCCTCCGAGGCGTTGCGTCTTCGCTTTGCCGGCGACGCGATCCTGATGGTGCCGGTGACCCAGGCCGACCGGATCTGGCGCTACGGCCCGGAGCCCGACGCGGTCACTCTGGACAAGCTCGACGGCGGCACCTGGGCGCGCCGCCGCCTCCAGGCCGAGGCCACCATGGCCCGGACCGCCCGGGTGATGCTGGACGCCGCCCGCGCCCGCCGGGAGACCGAGGCCCCGGTCCTGGCGCCCCCGTCCCGCGACATGGAGCGCTTCGCCGCCGGTTTCGGCTTCGCCCCGACCCCGGACCAGGCCGCCGCGATCGACGCGCTGATGATCGATCTCGCCTCGGGCCGGCCCATGGACCGGCTGGTCTGCGGCGATGTCGGGTTCGGCAAGACCGAGGTCGCGCTGCGGGCTCTGGCGGCGACGGTTTTTGCCGGCAAACAGGCCGCGCTGATCGCCCCGACCACGGTCCTGGCCCGCCAGCATGTCGAGACCCTGCGCCGCCGCTTCGGCCGGTTCGGCATCGAGGTCGCGCAGCTCTCGCGCCTGGTCTCGCCGGCCGAGGCCAAGCGGGTGAAGGCCGGGCTGGCCGACGGCACGATCCGGCTCGTGGTCGGCACCCAGGCGCTGGCCGCCCGCGGGGTGCGCTTTTCCGATCTCGGCCTGACCGTGATCGACGAGGAGCAGCGCTTCGGCGCCAAGATGAAGACGGATCTCCGCCGCCTGGCCGAAGGCGGGCACGTGCTGACGCTCACCGCCACGCCGATCCCGCGCACCCTCCAGGCGGCGCTCGTCGGCCTCCAGAGCCTCAGCGTGATCGCCACGCCCCCGGCGATGCGCCAGCCGGTCCGGACCGTGGTGGCCCCCTTCGAGGCCGATGCGATCCGCGAGGCCCTGATCCGCGAGCATCGCCGCGGCGGCCAGAGCTTCGTCGTCTGCCCGCGCATCGAGGACATCGCCCCCATGGCCGAGCGCCTGCGCGGCCTCGTGCCGGGCCTCGACGTGCTGGTGGCCCATGGCGACCTGAAGCCGTCGGCCATGGACGAGGTCATGGTCCGCTTCGCCGACGGGGATGGCGACGTTCTGCTCGCCACCGCCATCGTCGAGAGCGGCCTCGACGTGCCCCGGGCCAACACCATGCTGGTCTGGGAGGCGGCCCGGTTCGGTCTGGCCCAGCTCCACCAGCTGCGCGGCCGGGTCGGACGGGGCCAGCGGCGCGGGGTCGTGCACCTGCTGAGCGACCCGGCCGCGCCGCCCCCGCCCGCGGCGCTCCAGCGCCTGCGCGCCCTGGAAGCCCTGGACCGGCTCGGCGCCGGCTTCGCGGTCAGCGCCCGCGACCTCGACCTGCGCGGCGCCGGCGACCTCGTCGGCGAGGACCAGGCTGGCCATGCCAAGCTGGTCGGGCTCGGCCTCTACCAGCACCTGCTGCAGCTGGCGCTCACCGCCGCCAAGGGCGAGCCGGCCGAGGATTGGAGCCCGGAGATCGAGATCGGCCTGCCGAGCCGGATCCCGGCGGATTACGTGCCGGAGCCGGAGATCCGCCTGAGCCTGTACACGCGGCTGCTGCGCCTGCGCGACGGCGAGGCGATCGAGGCCCTGGCCGGGGAGGTCGAGGATCGGTTCGGCGCAGCCCCGGCGCCGGTCCTGGCCCTGTTTACCCTGGCGCGGCTGCGCGCCGCCTGCTGCGGGCTGGGCGTCGCCCGGCTCAGCGGCGGTCCGCAGGGTGTCGCGGCCGATCTCCGGTCCGACCGGCCCCTGCCGCCGATGGCCGCCGAGGACGGGATCGTCCTGCGCCAGGGCCGCGTGGTCTGGCGCCGGCCCTGTGCCGACGCCGAGGCCCGCGCCGGGCTGGCCGGTGATCTCCTCGACCGCATCCGGTCCGCCCGGGAGCGCGCTGCGTGAGGCGGTTCTCGTCGGCAGCCCTCACGGTCACGCGCTTGTGAGGGCTGCCGGGGCCGGACCGGTACGAACGTATCAGTGACAGCGGGCCCGCCGCGGCCCATCTGCGGCGGGCCATACCCCGACCGGGACTCCGCGCGCCACGGGCTGGCGCGCCGGATCGGTCGGGTCCCGCCGTTGTACCGGGGTCTCTTGCCCTTTCGTCTCCGGTACGGCCGCATGGCCGGGTGCCCATGAACCCCGTGCAAGGCGGGCACCCGGCCTGTCGTCCGTCCACGCCCGGACTCGATCCCGGAGTTGACCGGGGGCATTCGCTCGGGCCTTCTCAACCGGAACGGGTCATGCCCGGCTCCGCTGGAACCACTCCGCGAGCTTGTGCATTCCCGGGGCCAACCAGGGAGGCACCATGCACGTCACGATTGAGCAGGCCGAGCGGGCGATCGCCGCGGCACGGGCGAAGGCCGTGGAGCTGGGCACCCAGATGTGCATCGCGGTGGTCGATTCCGGCGGCAACCTGAAGGCGTTCCACCGCATGGACGATGCCTGGGTCGGCTCGATCGACATCGCCCACAAGAAGGCCAAGACCTCGGTGTTCTTCGGCATGATGACCGGCCAGATCGGCCAGCTGTCCCAGCCCGGCGGCCCGCTCTACGGCATCGAGCATTCCAACGACGGGTTGATCACCTTCCCGGGCGGCATCCCGATCGTCGACGCCGACGGGATCATGTCGGGCGCGATCGGGGTCAGCGGCTCCACGGTCGAGAACGATCACGCGGTGGCGGAGGCCGGGGCCAAGGCGATCGGCGAGACCGAACTCCCGGCCCATCCCTGGCGGACCTGAACCCGCCTTACGGCTCCCGCTGCGCGAGCGCCCGGCCGATCCCGAGCAGCAACATGTTCGAGATCAGCCGGAGGTTCTCGTCGCCGTGGCGCTCGAGCGCGGAATGGGCCCGGATGCAATGGTCGGCCGCGGCTTCCAGGTGCTTGGCCTGGGCCGCGCCGTCGCCATTCGCGGCCGGTGACGCGCCGGCATAGAGATCGGTGACGTCGATATAGGCGCCGCGTCCCCGCAGCGCCCCCACGGCGTCGGGAACCAGGCGGCCGCGATTGAGGATCCAGCGGACGTGGCCGGTCTCGCTCAGCACGCGGAACTCCAACGAGACCAGGCCGCCCGTCCGGCGCACCGCGCGGATCCGCTCGAAGACCCAGCCGCGATCCTCGGGATGGATGCGCCCGAGGGCGACGTCCAGGGGCAACGGCTTGCCGGCAAAGCTCGAATCCCCGGACAACACGGTGGCTGCACCCGCGTCGAGCACGGATCGGCCGGCCAGGACATCCGTGTCCCAGGTCCCGACAAATCCCGCATCCTGCAAGGCAGAGGCTGCCGTGGACGCCAACGCCATTCAATCCCCCGAACCGGCTGCGGCCTGTCGATCACCTGATATCCGCCAACCCGTAGCGACAATGCAGCCGCGACGTTGTGTGTCCAGGGATCGATCCTGATCAATCGCCGATCCGCACCCGGACATGTCGTCACGGGTCTCCGGCATCCGATCGCCGACGGATGCTGCTCTTCGACGGCGTCGCCGCCGCATTCGTGCCGGATGCACGCAGCGTAAAGCTTTTCGTGATGCGGTCCCTCCGTCGCCGAACCCATACCCACTTCGGTGATGAAGACACTATATGCTCGGATACGATATCGTTTCAGGTCTGTTGATGCGCACATACATTGTCCGGGCGATCCGCCGTGAGCCGGACGGGATGCTCGGGCCGGACCTGTACCGGCACGCCTTCGCGGCGAAGGACGATTCCGACGCGGTCGCGGCAGCCAAGCGGATCGATCTCGACCTGGCCGAACTCGGCGCCAACGCGGTCTACGTCTCGGCCGAGGATGGGCGGGCGATCTGGAGCCTGCACGCGCAGGATTTCCCCGACCCGACCCTCTGACGCCGACCCGCCCTGGTGCCGGGCGGGATCACGGCCTAACGTCGCCGCCTCCGGTCTACGGTCGACCGAGGCGAGGATCACACGGGCATGGATCGCACCAACCTCCCGCTCTCGCAGGACCGCCTCTGGGACAGCCTGATGGAGCTCGCCTGGATCGGCGCGCTCCCCAACGGCGGCAACGACCGGCAGACCCTGACCGACCGGGACGCCGAGGGGCGCGCCCTGTTCCAGCGCTGGGGCGAGGCGATCGGGCTCACCCTCACGGTGGACCGGATCGGCAACATGGTGTTCCACCGGCCGGGGCGGGACCCGGGCCGGAAGCCCGTCGCCATCGGCAGCCATCTCGACACCCAGCCCACCGGCGGCAAGTTCGACGGGCCGCTCGGCGTGCTCGCCGGCCTGGAGATCCTGCGCGCCCTGCACGAGGCCGGGATCGAGACCGAGGCGCCGCTCCTGCTGATCAACTGGTGCAACGAGGAGGGCTCGCGCTTCGCGCCGCCGATGAGCGGCAGCGGCGTCGCCATGGGGATCGTCCCGGAGGCCGACGTGATGGAAACCCGCGACCTCGCCGGCCACGTCTTCGGCGAAGAGCTGCGCCGGATCGGCTGGCAGGGGGAGGCGGATCCGGCGACTCTTCGCGGGATCGGCGCCTATTTCGAATTGCACATCGAGCAGGGCAAGCGCTTGGAGGATGCCGGCCTGACCATCGGGGTGGTCGACCGGGCGCTGGCCCAGATCTGGTACGAGATCACCGTGCTGGGCGAGGAGGCCCATGCCGGCAGCCCCATGGCCGGCCGGCGCGACGCCATGATGGCCGCCGCGGCACTGATCGGCTCCCTGGAGGACATCGCGCGGGAGGCGGTCGGCCCCGAGGGCGAGCGCGGCCGTGCCACCGTCGGGGTCCTGACCGCCGAGCCCGCGAGCCGCAACATCACCCCGGGCCGGGTCTGGTTCAGCCTCGACACCCGCCACGGCGATCCCGGGCAGCTGGAGGCGATGCGGGGGCGGATCTTGGCCCGGGCCGACGCGCTTTCTGCCGAGCGCGGCGTCGCGATCCGGGTGGAAGACTTCTGGCGCGCGCCGCTCACCCCGTTCGACCCGGTGCTGGTCGACCGGGTCCAGGCAGCCGCCGAGGCGCGGGGCCATGCCTGGACCCGGATGCCGACCGCGATCTATCACGACGCCGTCTACTGCGCCCGCGTGGTGCCGGCGGCCCTGGTCTTCTGTCCCTGCCACGGCGGAATCAGCCACAACGAGGCCGAGAGCATCACGCCGGACTGGGCCCGGGCCGGCATGGAGGTGCTGGCCGACGCGGTGCTGGCCACCGCCGGCATCGCGCGCTCCTGAGGAGGCTGGTTCGGCATGTCCGACGACAACGTCATCCGCCCGACCTTCGGTGCCCCCCGCACCATTACACCGCCCGAGCGAACGGAGCCCGGTTCCGAGCTGCCGCCGATGCGCCTGTTCGGTGCGGCCGCGGGCCACCGGGTCGGCCTGATCCGCGACCCGGCCGCCCAGGAGGGCGACGTGTTCCGGATCGTGATCGGCCCGGAGGACGAGCAGGCGGTGGAGACCGTGGCGCTGCTGCCGGCCGGCGCCGACGCGGAGGGCGAGGCGGAGCGGATCGGCTTCGCGATCCTGCGGGCGCTGGAGGTGGTCGAAGGGGCGGTCTGAGGCGCGGTCTGATCGGGGCCGGTCAGGCGATCGGCTTTGGCTTGATGATCGGCGAGCGCGTCAGGCTCTGGATCTCGCGGCCGGGCCGCCCAGCCTTGAGGGCGATCTCCTCCTCCTGCTCGGCGATGATCTGCCGGGCCGGCTCGTCGCCGTCGAGGCCGCCGAGGATCTCGGCTGGGACACGCCGGTTCGAAGCCCGGGAGCCGTCCTCGAAGACGACGTCGAACAGAATGAAGCCCCGTTCCTGGGGTCTCGACTTGATGCGCTTAGCCATAGGTGCTGATACGCCACCGCGATCCCGCGCGGCAGGGGGCACCGCCGCGCAGGGGGTTGCACCGCGCGCAGCGCCGAACCCACCTGCGGCCCCGCTCTCGCCGTGATCTTTCGTGCCGCCGGTCCCCGACCGGCCGAACCGCCAAACTAAGGAAACGTCCGTGATACCCTGGGTTCATCTCGACACCGGCTCGGTCCCGGGCGGCGGCACCGACCTGCGCCTGATGCAACGCGGCGACGAGTTCTCGATCCTGGCCGACACGATCGAGCTGATGAACAACCGCCGCAGCGGCTCCGAGGCGGCGCTCGCCGCCATGACCTGCGAGCGGCTGAAGGACCGGCCCCGGGCCCGGATGCTGATCGGCGGTCTCGGCATGGGCTTCACCCTGCGGGCGGCGCTCGAAGGCCTCGGCCCGGAGGCGCGGGTCGTCGTGGCCGAGCTGGTCCCGGCCGTGATCGCCTGGGCCCGCGGCCCGCTCGCCCATGTCTTCGGCGATTGCCTGGACGACCCCCGGGTCGAGGTGCGGGAATCCGACGTGAACCGGCTGATCCAGGCGGGGCCAGGCCAGTACGACGCCATCCTGCTCGACGTCGACAACGGCCCGGAGGGCCTGATGCGCCGCTCCAACGACCGGCTCTACGACAATTGGGGCCTCAAGCGCGCCCGCTGGGCCCTGCGGCCGGCCGGCATCCTGGCGGTCTGGTCCGGCGCCCCGGACCGGAAGTTCAAGTCCCGCCTGCAGCGCTCCGGCTTCGCGGTCGAGGAGGCCCGGGTCCACGCCAGCGGCCGCGGCAGCGGCCCCAAGCACGTGGTCTGGCTCGGCACCCGGACCGAAGGGCCGGTCGCGCCGGATCGGCCCGAGACCGGTCGCTCAAGGCCAGCCCGGTAGCTGTCGTTGCCGCGCGGTGTCGGCCGTTGCGACGACGGCCGATGCCCTCAGGCGAACGCGATGGTGGTGCCGGCCTGCTGAAAAGGGTCGGTCAGCTCCATCGGGAGGCCGCCCTCGACAACGAGAACGTCGATGTCAGCCAGCTGTTGGATCTGGAACGGCGAGACGGCGCCGAGCTTTTCTCGGGAGGCCAGAACGATGGTCTCGGCCGATTGCCGGCTCAGAGCACGCTTGATCGCCGCCTCCTCGGGATCTCCGGTCGTGAGGCCCATCTCGGCATGTACGCCGGTCACTCCCAGAAAGTAGAGGTCGGCGCGGATACGCGCGATGGCTTCGGCAGCGGTTGCGCCTACGGCGACCATGGAGTGTCGAAACAATCGTCCGCCGATCAACTCGACCTCAATGCCGGTATGATCGGCCAACGCGACCGCCACGTTCGGACTATGGGTAACGAAGGTGGCCTTGAGATTTGGGTCGAGATGTCGAGCGATCTGGATGGCGGTCGTGCCGCCGTCGAGAAAGATTATTTGCCCAGGCTTGACCATTTTGGCCGCCGCCCTGCCAAGCGCGGTCTTGCCTTCCGGTGAGAGACTTTGCCGAGCCACGAGATCGGCGACCGCAGGCGATGCCGGCAATGCACCACCATGAACGCGTTGCAGCAGCCCTTGCCCTGCAAGCTCACGCAAGTCGCGACGGATCGTATCTTCCGAAAGCCCCAATTCCTGGCTGACTGCCTTCGCGACGATGCGCCCGTCGCGTTGCAGAGCCTTCAGGATGTGGGTTTTGCGTTCCAAGGTCAGCATGGGGCAGTCCGTGCGCGAAATTTCTTGACTCTAAACGAAATTGCACGAAATTCGCGAAAATGGCAAAGCCTAATACGAATCCGTGCTGTTTCGTGCGGTCGAGAGGTGTTCCATGAGTGTAGCGGATCGGATTCGCGTTGAAGACGTGCGAGTGCTCTCGGACGATTGGTCGGTATTGAGAAAAACGACCTTTCGTTTTCGTCGTACCGATGAGACATGGCAGCGACAGAGCCGAGAGACTTACGACAGAGGAAATGGAGCGACGATTCTCCTCTATGACCCGGAGCGCTTCACGGTCATCTTGATCCGCCAGTTCCGATACGCCGCCTTCGTTAATGGCTGGGATGACCTCTTGATCGAGACGCCCGCCGGGCTGCTCGACGATGCCACCCCGGAAGACCGTATTCGCGCTGAAACGGAGGAAGAGACCGGCTTCAGGGTCCGGAACGTCAGACGAATTTTCGAGGCCTATATGAGTCCCGGCTCGGTGACGGAGAAAATGTTCTTTTTCGTAGGGACTTATCACATCAATGATCGCGTTCGCGCCGGCGGCGGACTGGCAGCCGAAGGCGAGGACATCGAAGTTCTGGAGGTCGGCTTCGATCAGGCACTTAAGATGATCGAGGATGGCATCATCCGCGATGCCAAGACGATCATGCTCCTGCAATATGCCGCTCTGAACCTGTTCAAGTTCCCGCTTTCCGGGGGGAACTGATTCATGCTGATCCTGATCGCAGGCCCTTACCGCTCGGGTACGGATGACGATCCCGCCAAGATGGCTGCGAACCTTCGGCAGCTCGAGGCAGTGTCCTGGCCCCTCTTCGAGGCCGGTCATCTGCCCATGATCGGCGAGTGGATTGCCCTCCCAGTTTGGCAAGCGGCGGGCGGACAGCACGCGGGAGACGAACTGTACGATCGGATCTTCCATCCTGCCGCGGGCCGAATCCTTGAGCTCTGTGATGCGGTACTTCGTCTTCCGGGGGCATCCACGGGGGCGGATAACGATGTCCGCATCGCGACGAAGCGAGGCATCCCGATTTTTTATCGCCTTGAGGACGTACCCGGCTGCTCCGGTTGAGCGGGTTTCGCAGCTTTGGTCGAAAACCTGCAATCTATCAAAACCCTAGGCGGGCGAAACGTTGGCCTGCCAACGCGATGCTGCTTAGGTCGTTAGAGGACCGGATTGCAGCACCGGGGACCTGATCTCATTGCCGTTGGGACAGGATCAATCGGGACGAAATATCTGTAGGACGTGACGATGGTACCGCTCGCGCCGGCAGTGTCCGCTGACGCAAGACGCGTCAGACAGGACAGGGGCTCGGGATCGGCCTGCCGCCCACGGTCGCACCCCCTGGGCCGGCGGCCGGGACTCCGCACATGCGGGGCATGGGTGCGAATGGCGGGCATCTCTATACGGTCGAGGTCAGGCCGAGCCGGCATGACCCGGGCCGTTTCACGTGGGCGATCCGCGACCGCGGCAAGCTGGTCCGGGGATCGTACCGTCCGCACGCCTCGGAGGGCGCCGCCCGCGCCGTCGCCCTGGCCGAGGTCGAGCGGCTGATCGGGCATGACGAGCCGCAGAACGGCGGCTGATCGGGCCGTGCGGGACCCGAGCCATGGTGTGAACGCGCATCTCGACGACCAGAGCGTGTCACGCATGCATGCAGAAACAACTCCCGATCGGTTGCATGCCGCACTGCGGTAGCCTATCTCTGCACTGCGGGATGGCGATGGCGTCGCGATCCCGCTGCCCTTCTTGGGCGTTTCCTCCCTAGACTTCGGGCCGCTCCTTCGGGAGTGGCCTTTTTTCTTGCCTGCAGCCGCGGCTGAGAGCCGCTGCCCGTACTCCGCGCGCGGCCGAGAGCTTCGGCCAAGCGGAACCATGACCTTGGCTGTTCGTTCTGCCGTCATGGAACACTACAGATCCACCCTCGCGACGACCGCGATCGCCGTATTCGGGCTGGTGGTGGCCGCGCATACTCTGCATCCGGGCAATTACGAGGCGCAGACGCGCCCGGTCCGGACCGTGACAGCGCCGGCCGAGCCGTCGAGCTGGATGGATCCGCCGGCCCGGATGGCCGGTGTGAGCAAGCCGGAGCCGCGCGTCTCCGAAACCGCAGCCGCGACCCCGTCCGACCTGCTGGCGCCGCAGATGACCGCCCTGCCGGCCGGCCTCGCCACGGCCCCAGCTCTGCCGAGCGAGATGATCGCCCCGGCCCAGAAATCCCGGACCACGCTCGCGACGCATCGGTCGAAGGCGGCGGACCGCAACACCCGTCACGCGGCGCGCCTGCGCCATGCCGCCCTGGCCCGCACGGCGACCGTCGAGCCCGCCGTCTCGGCCCCAGCGCCCGGGCAAGACTCCAAAAAAATCGATCCGATCGGCGATCTCATCCGCGGGCTCGGCCTCGGCCGCGACAGCGAAGGCTGAGCCGGGGGCGGCTCTTAGAGCCTGTTTGACTGCGTGATCGCAGTCGCGTGACGGTTCTGACTGCCGTGTATCCCAATCGTCCCCTCATCCTGAGGTGCTGCGCAGCAGCCTCGAAGGAGCCCTCCAGGCATCGCGCGGCCGGCTGGAGGGCTCCTTCGAGGGCTCCGCTCCGCTACGCCACCTCAGGATGAGGTCGAGAAGGGGAAAGACCGGTCAAACAGGCTCTTAGAGCATCCTTAGACTGCGCGATCGCAGCCGAATGACGGTCCTGATCGACGGAAATCCCACTCAATCCCCTTATCCTGAGGTGCTGCGCAGCAGCCTCGAAGGAGCCCTCCAGGGATCGCGCGGCCGACTGGAGGGCTCCTTCGAGGGCTCCGCTCCGCTACGCCACCTCAGGATGAGGTTGAGGATGGGAATGATTGGTCAAACAAGCTCTTAAGAGACACCGGATTGTCATCTCGTTGAGCCCTGCGTGCCCTACTGCACGTGAATGGTCAGCTTCATCTTCGGGTGGATGCCGCATTGGATGACGAAATCCCCGGGCTCGACCAGGACCAGCCGGGTCTCGGTGCCGGGCTCCTGATCGCCGGCATCGAACGAGAACCGGTCGGCTTCGATGAAGGCGTGGTGGCTCTGGCTGGCGTCCTCGTTGCGCAGGGTGATCGTGTCGCCCAGCCGCAGGAACAGGTCGGTCGGCACGTAGTGGCGCCCCTTCTGGAGGACGATACGGGTCGTGCTCGACAAGGTCGCCCAGGCCGAACCCGGCGCCGCACACAGGCCTACGAGGGCCATCGTCCCGACGAGGAGCAGGGGCCGCAGGCACCGGTTGCGTAGGGGCATGTCTGGTGTCCGCGCGAGAAGAGGATGCGTCCGGGCAAGGGATCGGGGAGGTCGCGTACCGAAGCGGCCCGGGATGCCGCTGCCGGCCATGATGCGCGGCGCCCCTCAACGCCGCCTTACACGGACCCGTAAGATTGTCTCGACCGTGTCGTCAATAGCGTGTCTATAGTTCATAAATACAATCTTAGACTGTATTCGTTGGTGAATGCGTCTCCTCATCGCACGGCGTCAGGGCCGCGCGCACGTGCTCCCGGAAGACTTGGACCCGCGCCGGCAGGTCGCGCCCGGCCAGGGTCACGGCGCGCAGGGCCGCCCCCCGCCTCGCCCAGGGGGCGAGCACGCGCACGAGCTGGCCCGCCGCGACCGCCCGGGCGGCCACGAGGCTCGGGATATGGCCGATCCCGGCACCGACCAGGGTCAGGCGGTGGACGGTGGAGAAGTCGCTGACCCGGATGGCGGGGTTCAGGACGAGCTGCTCGGCCCGGCCCTGCCCGTCGGTGATGGAGAGGGCGCCCCCGCCGGTCCGCTCCCGGGGGAGGATCAGGTCGTGGTCGTGCAACCCGGCCAGGTCGGTCGGCGCCGAGCGGCGCAGCAGGTAGGCGGGGGCGGCGTAGAGGGCCACCGACAGGGTCGCCAGGACGACGGCCCGGTAGCCGGTCTCCTCCGCACCGCCGAGCCGCAAGGCGAGGTCGATCCGGTTGGCCGCGAGGTCGAGGCGGGTATCGGTGTTCAGCATCTCGACCGTGATCTGCGGGTAGGCCGCCCGGAAGCTCGCGATGATTTCCGGCATCACCTCGATTCCGAAATCGATCGAGGTGGTCATGCGCAGGTGCCCGGCCGGCACTGTCTGGGCGTCGCGGGCGGTCTCGGCCGCCGCGTCGAGCAGCGCCAGGCTCTCATGGGCCTTGGCGTAGAAGGCGAGCCCCTCCGCGGTGGGCGAGACCGCCCGCGAGGTCCGCGCCATCAGCCGGGCGCCGAGCGCCTGCTCCAGCCGGGACAGGCGCCGGCTGACGCTGCCCTTGGTCTCCCGCAGGCTCGCGGCCGCGGCCGTGACGGTGCCGAGATCGACGACCGTGCAGAAGGCGCGCACGTCGTCGAGGCTGCCGTGGAAGGTTTCCGATTTCGCAACCATGGGGTTCCGGATAGCAGGCTCAACCGCGGCCGTGAACGGGTCTAGAGGGACGTGGCTGTGCGCCGGACCGAGTCGGCCGTCCCAATCGGCCGTCACACCCGCCGTCCTCATCTGGGAGAATCCCTTGAAGTCGCTTCTCGCCTCCGGCCTTCTGGCCCTCCTCGTCGCCACCCCGGCCCTGTCCCAGACCCCGGCGACCCGCGACCCGGCCCAGATCCAGGCCGGCACCTACGCGGTCGATCCGAATCACACCCAGGTCGGCTGGCGGGTCTCCCATATGGGCTTCTCGAACTATGCCGGCGGCTTCTCGGACGTGTCCGGGACCCTCGACCTGCAGCCGAAGAACCCGGCGGCCGCGAAGCTCACGATCAAGATCCCGGTCGCCTCGGTGACCACGACCAGCGCCAAGCTCACCGACGAGCTGAAGGGCGACCAGTGGCTCGACGCGGCCAAGTACCCCGACATCACCTTCGTCTCCACCAAGGTCGCCCCCGAGGGCAAGGACAAGGCGAAGGTCACCGGCAACCTGACGCTTCACGGCGTGACCAAGCCGGTGACGCTGGACGTCACCCTGATCGGAGCCGGCGTGAACCCGCTGAGCAAGAAGGTCACGGTCGGCTTCGACGCCACCGGCACGGTCAAGCGCTCCGAGTTCGGGGTGAAGACCTACGTGCCGCTGATCGGCGACGACCTGCACCTGACCATCGCGGGCGCCTTCGAGCGGCAGGACTGACCCGGAACTCCGGGGCGGGAGGATGGCCATGGCACCCGATGCAGCGGCGCGGCGCTACTCCGCGGTGGCCATCCTGCTGCACTGGGCGAGCGCGCTCGGCGTGCTCGCCCTGATCGGCATGGGCCTGACCATGACCCATGCGGGCTTAAGCCCGATGCGCCTGTTCCCGCTCTACCAGTGGCACAAGTCGGTCGGGATCACGGTGCTGATCCTGACCGGTCTGCGCCTCGCCTGGCGGCTGGCCCACCGCCCGCCGCCCCATCCGGCGAGCATGCCGACCCACGAGCGCCGGGCGGCGGGGGCGGCGCATGGGGCCCTGTACGGTCTCCTGATCGGGCTGCCGCTCACCGGCTGGGCGGTGGTCTCGCTCTCGCCGTTCAACATCCCGACCGTGCTGTACGGGCTCGTGCCCTGGCCGCACCTGCCGCTCGCCCCGCTGCTCGCCGACCCGGCGGCCGCGGAGGGGCTGTTCAAGGCGCTCCATGCCTACGGAGCCTGGTTCCTGACCGCACTCCTGGTGCTGCACGTCGCGGCCGCGCTGCGCCACCATCTCATCCTGCGCGACGGCGTGCTGTGGCGGATGCTGCCGGGCCGCCGCCTGGCGACGCTCTCTGAGCCCCTGGAATCCACCCGATGACCCTGCGCCGCCTGCTTTCCGCTGTGTGCCTGTCGGCCTGTCTGCTGGGCGCCGCGTGTCCGGCCACTGCCGCCGAGTGGGCGGTGGATCCGGCCAAAAGCGCGATCCGGTTCTCGGGCGTGCAGGTCGGGACGCCGTTCTCCGGTCGCTTCGAGCGCTTCGAGGCAAAGGTGGATTTCGATCCCGCCAAGCCCGAGGCCGGCCGCGCCACGGTGCTGGTCGACTTGAGCAGCGCCCGCACCGGCGACGCCCAGCGCGACACGGCGCTGCCCCAGAAGGACTGGTTCGACGTAGCGAGCGCCAGCCAGGCCCGGTTCGAGGCGACCCGCTTCGTCGACAAGGGTCGCGGCGACTACGAGGCCATCGGCGAGCTGACGATCCGCGGCGCGAAACGCCCGCTGACGCTGCCCTTCCACCTGTCGCTCGAAGGGCCCCAAGCGCACGCCACCGGGCATGTCGGGCTCGTCCGCACCGATTTCGGTGTCGGCCAGGGCGCCTGGGCCTCCGGACAATGGGTCGCCCTCGAAGTCGGGGTCGATATCGATCTCGTCGCCACGGCCCGGTCCGCCCCGGCCGACGGGCACTGACCGGTCCCGTCGCTTCCTACGACCCCGGCTGGTCCTCGGAGCCGGTGCCGAGCGCCCGCTGCACCATCACGCTGTCGGACCAGCGGCCGTACTTGAACCCCACCGCCTTCAGGAGGCCGACGCGGGCGAATCCGCAGGTCTCGTGGAGGCGTAAGGACGCCGCGTTCTGCGCGTCGATGTAGCCGATCATCTGCCGGTAGCCGCCCGCCGCGCAGGCCTCGATCAGGGCCGGCAGGAGACGGCGCCCGATCCCGGCATGGAGATGGTCGGGATGCACGTAGATCGAGTGCTTGAGGGTGTAGCGATAGGCCGGTCGCTTCCGGAACGGCACCGCGTAGGCGTAGCCCGCCACCTGGCCGCCGCGCTCGGCGACGAGGTGGGGCAGGCGCTTCTTGCGCATGGTCTTGCGCCGCCGCTTCAGGTCGTCGGGCAGCAGGCGCGCCTCGTCGTCGAAATCGGCGACGTTGCCGACGCCCTTGCCGATATGGTGCTCGTAGATCGCCACCATGGCCTCGACATCCGCGTCCGAGGAGGCGCGGATGATGATGTCCGGGCTCGGCCGGGCCGGGATCGGGGCGCCCTCCTCGGGCTCGATCTCCATCAGGCGCCGTCCCGCACGACGTAGGTGTGGAAGCGGATCCGCCCGTCCGGCTCGACCTCGCGGTAGACTCCCTGGATCTCGGCCTCGAAGCCCGGGAACAGGTTGGCCGAGGCCTCGAACATCTTGAAATAGTCGAGCATCGGCTTGGCGCGGTCGTCCAGGCGTTCCCCCGGCAGCACGGTGCCGATGCCTGGCGGGTAGACCAGCATCAGGGTCGTGGCGATGCGCCCCTCGGCCTCGGCGATCGGCACGTAATCGACCTTGTTGCGGGTCAGCATCTGGGCGGCCTTCTTGGGCGGCATCACCATCTCGGGTAGGTGCTCGGGAGCGAATTGCCGGCGCTGGAGCGCGGAGGTGCCGGCTTCCCGGTGGAAGGCGTGGAACTCGGCGCAGAGGTCGCGCAGGCGCACCCCGCGGTAGCGGTTGGGCCGGCGGTTGACGAATTCCGGCATGGCCTCCTCCAGCGGCACGTTGTCGTCGTGGAGCCGCTTGAAGGCGACGAGGCCCGAGATCAGGGTGCCGGCCTTCGAGGATTCGACGCCGGGCGTCAGCAGGAAGAGCAGCGAGTTCAGGTCGTTCTTCTCGGCGACGATCCGGTTCTCACGCAGGTATTGGGCCACGATCGGCGCCGGCACGCCGTGGTCGGCATAGGCTCCAGTCCGCCGGTCGAAGCCCGGGGTGAGCACTGTCAGCTTGTTCGGGTCGGTGATCGCGTAGCCCGGGGCGACATGGGTGAACCCGTGCCAGCGGGCACCGGGCTTCAGTTCCCAGTGCCGCGGGTCGGCGGCGAGTTCGTCGGTGGGTACCTTCTCCCACGGCACCTCGGCCCCGTCGGCGTTGCTGGTCACGTCCGGCACGAACGGGTCGAAGAACCAGCGCCGCAGCGGGTCCGCCTCGTGCGCCTCGAATTCCCGCCGGATCGCCCGGACCTTCTTGCGCCACTCGATCCCGAGCCGGATCGTGTCGTCCCACAGGATCATGCCCGAGCGCCCCTTCATCATCTGGGCGCCGACATCGAGGGAGGCGAAGAGCGGGTAGAACGGCGAGGTCGAGGCGTGGACCAGAAAACTCTCGTTCAGGCGCTTGTGCTCGACCCGCCGGGTCTGGCCGCGGATATGGCCGTCGCGGGTGTGGATCTGCGAGGCCTGCGAGAAGCTCGCGAGCTGCTTGTGGGTCGATTGCGTGGCGACGATGCCCGGCGAGGTCTCGTCGAGGCCGGTGAGCCCCATGGCGAAGCGGCGCGCGTAGAGCGGGTGGAACTTCATGAAGCCCGCCCAGGCCTCGTCGAACAGGATGTAGTCGCAGAGGTGACCGATCTTCTCCAGGATCTCCTGCGCGTCGTAGATCGTGCCGTCGTAGGTGCATTGCTCGATCACCGCGACCCGGAACGGCCGCTCCCGGCGCCAGGCCTCCGGGTCGGTGACCAGCGGGTTGCGGCGGATCTTCTCGCGGATACGCGTCTCGTCCAGGGCCTCATGATAGATCGGACCGATCAAGCCGTAGGCGTTCCGGTCCGTTTCCAAAAAAATCGGGATGCCGCCGCCGAGGAACAGGGCGCCGTGATGGGCCGCCTTGTGGTTGTTGCGGTCGAACAGAACGAGATCGTCCTCGGCCACCAGCGAGGACAGCACGATCTTGTTGGAGGCCGAGGTACCGTTGAGGACGAAGTAGGTCTTCTCCGCCCCGAAGATCTTGGCGGCCTCCTTCTGGGCCTTGAGCGCCGGACCCTCGTGGGTCAGCAGGTCGCCGAGATCGAGCACCGAATTGTCGAGGTCGTCGCGGAAGATCGCCTCGCCGAGATGCTCCACGAAGATCCGGCCGATCGGCGAGCGGTTATAAAAAATGCCGCCGTTATGGCCCGGGCAGGTCCAGAGCTGGTTGCCCTTCTCGGCATAGTCGACCAGCGCGCCGAAGAACGGCGTCTTCAGGGTCTGGGCATATTGCGTCACCCGGCTGACCAGGCCGCGGGCGATGAATTCGGGGGTTTCTTCCGCCAGGAAGATGTAGCCGTCGATGAAGTCCAGGAGCTCGACCGGGATGTCCTCCAGCCGCTTGCGGCGGACCATGATGACGATCGGCATCTCCAGGCCGCGCTTGCGCATCATGTCGATGAGCGCGGCGGCCTTGCCGTCGAGGCCGCGCTTGCCCCAGTCGACCACCATGCAGCCGATGGCGGCATCGGTCTGCACGGCGATGGCCGCGTCCTCGACGCGCCGGGCCCGCACCACCTCGAAGCCGCGATTCTCGACCGCGGCCACGATCTGGGCGACCCGCGCGCCCTCCAGGTCGTCCGGATCGAAGGCGGGGGCGCACATCAGAACCGTGAAGCGACGGTGGAAATCCATGGAGCCCCTCTCAGCCTTGCAAGCAGCGAGTGGCTTTCTGGCCCATCTGCGACGATTGCATGACAGCGCGCCGGATGGCGGCGGAAACCGGCCGTCTCAGACGCCGATCGAGATCCCGATCACCTGAGCCATCGGCCTGATCGCGATCCCCCGGGCCGTGAGGTCGGCGCGCACCTGCGCGGCCATCGCGACGGCCCCTGGCGTGTCGCCGTGGACGCAGATGCTGTCGATCCGGGCCGGGATGCGCCGCCCGGACAGGCAGAGGATCGCGCGATCCTCCAGCATCCGCACGACGCGCCCGGTCGCCTCGACCGGATCGTGCAGCACCGCCCCCGGGAGTTTTCGCGAGACCAGGTTGCCGTTATCGGCGTAAGTCCGGTCGGCGTAGATCTCCCGGGCCAGGGGCAGGCCGAGCCGCTCGCCCGCCCGCTCGGTCTCGAAGCCGGGCATCACCACGAAGATCAGGTCGCGGTCCAGCGTTCGGACCGCCCGGGCCACCGCCAGGGCGAGGTCCGCATCCTCGTTGGCGATGTTGCCGAGCGCCCCGTGGGTCTTCACGTGCCGCACCGGGCAGCCGGCATCCTGCGCGAGCGCCAGCAGGGCGCCGACCTGGTAGAGCACGGCCTTCTCGACATCGGCCGGGCGCTCGCCGTGGATCGGGCGCCGGCCGAAGCCCCAGAGATCGAGGAAGCCCGGATGGGCTCCCGCCTGCACGCCGTTCGCTGCGGCGAGCGTCAGGGTCTCGTGCATCACCAGCGGGTCGCCGGCGTGGAAGCCGCAGGCGATGTTGGCCGAACTGGCGACCGCCAGCATCCCGGCATCGTCGCCCAGGCGATAGACGCCGAAGCCTTCGCCCATGTCGCAGTTCAGGTCGACGATCATCCGGGTCCCTCGAAAGCGCGGCGGCTTCGCGCATTCAAGGGTCGGACCAGCCGGCGTCTCGGGATACGGAAGCGGCCCTCTAATGCAGCGGGTACCGGCTCAGAATATCGTCGGTCCGCTGGACGGTCTTGTCGGACTTGCAGGCGTAGAGAGCAGCGGTGATGCCGCTGCCGTTGTTCCACTCGCTGAAGGTGAGATCGCCACAATCGGCGTCCCGGAAGGCGATCCAGGCGCGCTGAGCTGCCATGAACTGGGTCTTCCAGGCCGCCTTGGAATCCTGCGGGCGTTCGTCCTGGTCGATGTTCGACAGGGCTTTCTTGTAGGCCGTGTTGAGCTTCGCGTCGGCCGCGTCGAGGGCCTTGTGCAGTTAGGCCTGGGTCTCGGGTGTCGCGGTGGTGTTCTCGCACAGCTTGGCCGTCGGCTGCTGTCGATGTCGGTGGATCTGTAGGCTGCCTTCAGGCACCGGCCGATGCGCCCGCGCCGATGTTTCACGGGAAACACTTTTTTAAGCCTACCAGCCCGAACCTGTGGCCCGGATGCCGTCGCCTTCCCGCGCGTCGCGCGCTAGCACGGCCCGGCATGACGGTCTCGATCACGACATCCAGCTGGCGCGACCTGAAGAACGCCAAGGCCCAGGCCCGACTGGAGCGGGCCCTGCCGTCGATCTTCCCGGCCCCGGTGCTGCACCACGCCCTGACGCGGCCGCTGATCCCGCCGACCCCGCGGCTGGCGGTGGAGAGCTACTGGCGCAACCACATCCTGCGGGCCGACCGGCTGGCCCGGGCCCTGGCGGCGCGCTCAGGCACGCCGGAGGGCTGGACCTGGCAGCTCGGCGAGGGCGGTGCCGGCGGCCGCCCGGCGAGCTTCCGGGTGCCGCCGGCCCCGTTTCGCGAGTTGGCCTTCGCCCGCGGTCGCGGCGCCTGCTGCATCTGCGGCCAGCCGGTCTACCGCTTCGGCTGGCACCGCGACCTCTGGGGGCAGGGCGTACCGAACGGTAAGGCCGCCTGGCACGCGGCCTGTGTCGCCGCCTGGAAGTTCTGGATCGCGCCGCACGAGCAGGTCAAAGTGCTGAAGCGCCACCAGGGGCATCGCTGCAAGGCCTCCGGCAAGCGGCTGCTGCGCACCGCCGAGGTCGACCACGCTCTGCCGCTCTACCGGGTCTGGCGCGAGCACCGCGACGCGCCCTGGCCGGAGCTGCTCGGCTACTGGGGCGTGCCGAACCTCCAAGTCGTCAACCGGACCGCGCACGTCCTGAAATGCCGGGACGAGGCGGCCGAGCGCTCCCAGACCCTGCGGCTGTCCCGGTACCGGGTGGTCGAGGACGAGTCCGGGTTCAGCGTGGTCGAGGAGGAGTGAGCGGCCGGCTCAGTCCCGGTTGACCGCCTCAAGGCCGCGGGACAGGTCGGCCAGAAGATCGTCCACGGCTTCGAGGCCGATCGACAGGCGCAGCAACCCGTCGGTGATGCCCGCGATGGTGCGGGCCTCGGGATCCATCGCCGCATGCGTCATGGTCGGCGGGTGCGCGATCAGACTCTCGACCCCACCCAGCGACTCGGCCAGCGTGAACACCCGTAGGCTCTCCACCAGGATCTTCACGGCGGCGCGGCCGCCGGCCAGCTCGAAGCTCAGCATGGCGCCGAACCCGGCCTGCTGCGCCTTGGCGATGGCGTGGCCCGGATGGCTCGACAGGCCCGGGTAATGGACCCGGCTCACCGCCGGATGCGCCTCCAGGAAGGCCGCGAGCTGCGCCGCATTCTGCTGCTGGCGCTCCACCCGGACGAACAGGGTGCGGATGCCGCGCAGCGTCAGGTAGGCGTCGAGCGGCGAGCCCGTGACCCCGATCGTGTTCGCCCAGGCGGCGAGTTCGTCGCCGACCGAGGCCTCGGCGGCGATCACGGCCCCACCGATCACGTCCGAATGGCCGTTGAGGAATTTCGTGGTGGAGTGGACGACGAGATCTGCCCCGAGGGCGATCGGCTGCTGCAGCGCCGGCGACAGGAAGGTGTTGTCGACAACAGCCAGTGCGCCGACCGCCTTGGCCTGGCCGGTGACCCGGCGGACATCCACCACCCGCATCAGCGGATTGCTCGGCGTCTCGACCAGCACGACCTTGGGCTTTTCGGCCAGCGCCGCGGCCAGGGCCGCCTCGTCGGTCTGGTCGACGAAGATCACGCGGTACTGCCCGCGGGCGGCACGCAGGCTGAGCAGCCGATGCGTCCCGCCGTAGCAATCATGCGGCGCGACCAGCAGGTCGCCGGGACAGAGGCTCGACAGGGCGAGGTCGAGGGCTGCCATGCCGCTCGACACCATGACGGCCCGGGCGCCGCCCTCAAGCTTGGCGATCGTGTCGGCGAGCTGGTCGCGGGTCGGGTTGCCGAGGCGGGAGTAATCGTACGGGCCGGGCTGCTCGAAGGCCGGGAACTTGAAGGTCGTCGACAGATGGATCGGCGCGATCACGGCCCCGAAGGCCGTATCCTGAGCCACTCCGTTGGTCGCCGCGATGGTGCGGGCATCGAGTCCCTCGGGCATCGGCTGTTCCTTCCTGCGCCGGAATCGAGCCGGCACGCGTGACTGGCCGGCTGGTACGTGCGTTCTTTATGGCGAACGGAACAGGCTTTCAAGAGAACGGTGGCGGCGAACCGAGGGCGAATTGTCCGCGGGAACGATCCGACCTCTGAGAGCCTGTTTGACCGGTCTTTCCCATCCTCGCCCTCATCCTGAGGCGACGGAGCGAAGCGGAGGCCTCGAAGGAGCCCTCCAGCCAGCCGCGCGATCCCTGGAGGGCTCCTTCGAGGCCTGCTCGCGCAGGCACTTCAGGATGATGGGGAGATTGGGATCCTGCGGTCAAACAGGCTCCGACAGCCTTCAGCGCGTCCACCGTCTGCCGCTGCCCGGTGCCAAGGCCGCGTTACGGCAGGAAATCCAGCCGGGACAGCAGCCGGCCTCCGGCAGCGGCTTCGCCGACGGCCACGCTGCAGGTCATGCCCGCCGCGAGCGTCACGCCCGGCGGCACCGCGTCGATGTGGATCCGGACGGGAATGCGCTGCGCCAGCCGCACCCAGGTGAAGACCGGATTGACGCTCGGCAGGCCGAGATGATCCGGGCTTTCATTGGTGTCGGCAATGCCGTGTCCGATGCTGTCCACGTGCCCGGAGACGGGCGGCGCGAAGCCCATCAGGCGGATCTCGGCGCGGGCGCCGATCGCGATCCGGGACAGCTTGGTCTCCTCGAAATACGCGGTGATCCAGAATCCCTCCGCATCGATCACCGAGACGCGGGTGATGCCGGCCGTCGCATAATCGCCCGGCCGCAGCCGGAGGTTGGTGACGTAGCCGTCGACCGGGGCCCGGATCGTGGTGCGATCGAGGTTGATCTGCGCGACATGGGCTGCGGCGAGCGCCGCATCGTGATCAGCGTGCGCGATCGCCGCCATGCCGTTCGCCAACTCGATCGTTTCCGGGGCCACGACACCCGGCGCCAGTTGGTTGCGTCGGCGCGCCGTCGCGGCTTTCAGCGCCGCATCCTCGCGCCTGGCCAGGACCACGGCCTGCGCGCCGTCGAGCGCCAGCCGGAAGCGGTGCGGGTCGATGACGTAGAGGATGTCGCCCCGATGGACGAACTGGTTGTCGACGGCGCGCACGTCGACGACCGTACCCGAGACCTCGGGCGTGACCCGCACCACCTCGGCGCTGACCCGCCCGTCGCGCGTCCAGGGCGCGAGCATGTAGGCGCGCCACAAAGCCACGAGCAGCACCACCGTAGCGGCGACGACGGCCAGGGTCAGCAAGGGGCGGAGCAGGCGCTTCAGGACCGTCATGGCGGCACTCAGACGAACAGGATGAGGAGCGCCACCGTCGCGAGCAGCACCGCGCATTCCAGCAGCGCCGGATGCCAGGCGAAGCGCAGCACCCCCGTGCGGGCCAGGACGGCGCGAAGCCCGGTGAAGACCGGGATCGCCGCGACGAGGTAGACGAGGATGGGCGGCAGGTAGACGCCCCCGATGGCGACCTCGCTCAGCATGGGGCGCTCCGGTGCCGGCCGGAGGACCGGTCCGGATGGGCTTCGAGCCGCATCGCCATGTCGGTCAGGCAGGCGGCGACCCGATGCGCCGCCGGCCATGCGCGAGGATCCTCGATCGACCGCGCGGCGATCTCGGCGGCTGCCGCCGCGAGGATGTCGCGCGCCTGTCGCGGCGACCGGGCGGCGTCGGCCAGGGCCTGCCGGGTCATCGTGCGCAGGAGCGCCGGTGCGGTGGGGTGTCGAGCCGCGGCGCGGGCTCGAATCGCCGCGCGCCCGACCTGCAGGGCTGCGATTCCGTCCGCCGTCATCATGGCCGCCGCAGCCGGATCGGCCCGGAGGCTCAGGGTGATGCGGGCCAGCCGGTGATGCTGGAGATGCTCCCAGACGTGCCGAGGCTCGGGCGGGTCCGCCTCCAGGCGGGCCAGCGCGTCGCGGCGCAGAGTTGCCTGGATGCGGTGCGCCTGCCGCCGGGGATCGTGCGGCAAGAGCAGGCGGAAGACGAGAAGCGTCACGAAGACCGCCGCCACCCAGCCGAACGCCTGGTTCAGGAAGGCCGGCACGCTGAACACCATCGGGTTGGTCGCGCCAATGAGGGTGTTGAACGCGACCAGGTAGGCGAGCCCGGCCGGCGCGTGGCGCGGCACGGTGGTGGCGTAGAGGCCCGCCATCCAGAACGGCGCGATCACCGCGATCAGCAGCGGGAAACCCTGCACGCTCGGCATCAGGCCGAAGGCGCAGACGAAGGCCGTCGGCACGGCCACGATCGTACCGTGGATGAACGCGACGGCGCCTGCCGCCGGATTGCCGGTCATGGCGAGCAGGACCGAATAGGGGGCGAGGATGAGCAGCAGGAGCGACCAGTCGTTCCAGCCGGTCGCGATCCCGAAGGCGCCCGCGAGCAGGATCGCCAGCGCCGAGCGTAGGCCGTTCTCGGTCGCCGCCCCCCAGTCCCGATGGAACCGGAACGACCGCGCCGGGATCGGTCGGCTTCCATAAAGCCGCGCCATTCCCGACAGCGCCGACCCGTAATCTTCGACGAACGCGACGAGCCGGTCGAGCGCGATCAAGGGGGCGGGTGTTCCGGTCTCCGCAGTTTCGGCACGGCCCACGCGCACCAGCAGGGCGTCGCGCAACGCGGTGATCCGGTCGAGCGCGTCAGCGAAGCGCCGAGCCTCGATCAGGGCCAGGATCCGCGGCAGTCCGGCGACGACGTCCCGGTGCGCCGCGACGCAATCCCGGGGCGCCTGCGGATCGACGGCGCACAGGTCCGGCGTGCCCAGCAGCGCGCCGAACAGGGCCGCGATGGTGTCGCGCACCGCGCCTTCACACCCCGCCATGTCCGGGGACTCGGCTCGGCTCAGTTCCAGCAGATCGTCGATCGCGAAGAGGCCGGCGATCTGAGGCGCGGTCGGCAGCCCATGCGCCCGCTCTTCGCTGCGCAGCCGCTCCAGGGCGAGGCCGGCGACCGTGCCGCATTGCCCGATCAGAGCCGTGTCGAGCGCGCTGCGCGTGGCACGCTTGCTGAACAGGGCCGCCACCACCCCGAGGCAGACCACGCCGACCGCGACGGTGGCCGTACGGCCCAGCACTGCATCCAGCGCCCGCTCGGGCATCTCCAATGCGCCATACGTGGCAAGGCCGACCGTATAGCCGGCTACCGCCGCGCCGGACGCCCGGAAGTGGCGGAGCAGCGTCGCCCCGGCGGTACAGAGGCCGAGCCAGAGGGCAAAACCGAGGATGAACAGGACGGGCGCCTGGATGAACAGGCCCATGAGGGCGAGCGCGGCCACGCCGCCGATCACCGTGCCGACGAGGCGCCATCCACCCTTGGCGAGAACCGCGCCCTGGTTGGCGTTGGCGACCAGCAGGACCGTCGAGGCCGCCGAGTAGGGCGTCTCGAGTTGCAGGCCGAACGCGACGCCGAGGGCGAGAATCGCTGCACCGGTCGAGCGCGCGACGTGGCCTCCCCGGGGCGTCAGGATGTCGATGGCGAGGAGGCGCTCACGGGCGCTCCGCAAAAAGACGACGGCACGCGGCGATGGGTGAGCGGCCTGGCCGGTCATGCGGCAACAGCGGCTCGGGCGGCCGCGATGCATGAGCGTGCGATCCTGGATCGAACTGATGAACGGCTCATCGCTGGCTTGATGACGGCACTAAAGTAGGATCATCCTATCTTTTGTCTTGCCTTCGTCAACCCGCGTGACGAGAGGTAGGATGATCCGTCTTCCGCCCGTATGAGCGTGGCATGGCGACCATCCCGTCTCTTCCCCAGATCCCGCGACGCTCCCTGGTCGATTCGACCATCGATCTCATCCGCAAGCAGATCGAGGGCGGCCATTGGAAGGTCGGCGCCCGCATCCCGAAGGAGGCGGAACTCGCCGAGATGCTCCAGGTCGGGCGGAACACCGTGCGGGAGGCCGTGCGGGTGCTCTCCCACGCCATGGTGCTGGAGGTGCGGCAGGGCGACGGGACCTATGTCCGGCTGAACGTCGACCCGGCGGAGATCATGCGGCGGGTGACCCATGCGAGCCTGCGCGACCATTTCGAGCTGCGCGCGCTCCTCGAAACGGAGGCGGCGCGCCGGGCCGCGGCGCGGCGGAGCGATGACGACCTGCCGCGGCTCGAAGCCTTGCTGGAAGCGCGGGGGGAACGCCCCCGGGACGGCGATCTCGCCGGCTTCATCGAGCGCGATATCGCCTTCCATGTCGCGGTGGCGCAATGCGGCGACAACGCCGCCCTCGCGGAACTCTATCGCTACTTCGCTCTGTCGTTGCACAGCAGCACGAGCACGGCGCTCGCCGACCTGACCCTGCCCGAGCCGGACCTCGCGGCCCATCGCCGGCTGGTCGACGCGATCCGGGACCGGGACGAGCCTGGCGCGGCGGAGGCCGCCCGGGCGATCGTCGGACCGATCCTCGACGCCCTCGCGAGCGTCGAGACGCCCGCCGCCTCCGGCGGCTGATCGCCCCCGGCTTCGTTAGCCCTCCGCCCCCAGAACCTGCCTGGCGAGCGAAACCGCATCCCGATCCGTGGCGCAGGCGGCCTGGGGCGTGCCGAACGCGCGGATCAGGCTGGGAAAGGCCGCCTCCAACGCCTGGCGTCGATCCGGGTCGGGCTCGACCACGATCAAGGCCCGGCAGCGCGCCGCCAGGGCCGCCTTGTTCCGCTTCAGCCAGAGCCCCCGGGCGACCCGGTCGTCATGCGGCTCGTCGGTCCGGCGGGCTGGGTAGATGAGCGCGAAGGGTGTTTGGCTGGCCAGAAGCCGATCCATCTCCGCGCACCAAGTGGGGGCGTGGCCGGGAGAGGAGGCCGCCTCATTCCGCAGCCGGACGATGGGGAAGGTCGAGACATCGTGGAGGGTGAACGACTCGCGGTCCATGACCAGAACGCCTTGGAATGGTGCTAAAAGATAGTTTCATCCAATCATCCTACCTTTGTTGACCGACCTGAGCAATCGCCGTAGCGCTGGGCTCCCGAAAACAGGAGCTCGACCATGTCTCCGCGCCCGCTGCACCGGAACGCCCCCGCCATGTTCGATCGGCCGTGGCCTCCCGGTCGGGGCTGCCGGACGAGCGGCGCGGTACTGGCGCTGATCCTGTGCCTCGCCCCGGCGGACCTCCGCGCCGAGTCCCGGCCGCTGACCGACGCGCCCTCGGGCGACGAGCCGGACCGGCTCTCGGCTGCTCGGAATCGGGCCGCTCCCAAGCGTGGCGGCGAAGGCGCGGAGATCGCGCTGCCGGCCCTCACGGTGAGCGGCGGCGGGATCACCGGCACGGATTCGGTCCCCAGCCTCGTGGCGCGGGTCACGGCCGCGGGCACGAAGACCGACACGCCCCTCATCGCGGTGCCGCAGGCGGTGTCAGTGATCCCCCGGGCGCAGATCGACCAGCAGGCGGCCCGGAGCGTCGGCGACAGCGTGCGCTACACGCCGGGCGTGTTCGCCGACACGCGGGTCGGCGGCGTGCTGGAGAGCGTGTTCCTGCGCGGCTTCGGCGGCTTCGCGGCGAGCGCGACCAATCCGCAGATCCTCGACGGCCTGCCGCTGGTCAAGGGCGGCAACTGGGCGGCCCAGGTCATCGATCCGTCCGTGCTGGAGCGCGTCGAGGTGCTGCGCGGGCCGGCCTCGGTGCTCTACGGGCAGGCGAGCCCGGGCGGCCTCATCGCCATGGTCAGCAAGAGGCCGACCGAGCAGCCGTTCCATGCCGTGACGCTCACCACCGGCAACCGCAACCGCGCCGAGGCGGCCTTCGACCTCGGCGGCCCGATCACCGAGGACGGCAGCTGGGCCTATCGCCTCAACGGCCTCGGCCGCCGGGTCGACACCCAGCCCGACTTTTCCAAGGAGCAGCGGCTCGTGCTGGCGCCGGCGCTGGCCTGGCGGCCGGACGACGACACGCATCTCACCCTGCTCGGCTTCTACCAAAACGATCCGCACAACAATTTTGCGGGCTGGCTGCCGGCCGAAGGAACCCTGTTCCCTAGCCCGGCCGGGCGGATCCGGCGCCGCTTCTTCCCGGGGGAGCCCGGCTTCGACACTTACGACCGCCAGCAGGCGATGATCGGCTACGCCTTCGAGCATCGCTTCGACGCGACCTGGGCCGTCCGCCAGAACCTACGCTACGCCCATATCAACACCCGCTTCGAAGGCGTGGCGATCAACTACTTCGCCCCGTTCGGCGCGACTTCGAGCCTGCTCGAACGCTCGGCCTCTTGGTCGCGGGAGGCGGTCGACGGCCTGTCCCTGGACAATCAGGCGCAGGCTGACTTCGCCACCGGGCCGATCGGCCATACAATCCTGCTCGGGCTCGGCTATCAGGGCTCCCGGGCGGACGTGAACGCCTCGGGCTTCGGCCCGGTGCCGGCGATCAATTACGCAGCGCCGGTCTACGGCCGGCCCTTCGCCCTTCCGGCTGCGCTCCCGCGCACCCGTCAGGACTGGAACCGCGTCGGACTCTACGCCCAGGACCAGATGCGCTTGGATCACTGGGCGGTCACGATCGGGGGAAGGCAGGACTGGTCCTTCCTCGACACCGCGAGCCACCTGACGACGCAGACATCTGGCCAGGACGACCAGGCCTTCACCGGCCGGGTCGGCGCCGCCTACCTGTTCGACAGCGGCCTCGCGCCGTATGCGAGCTACGCGACGTCGTTCGAGCCGACGCTGGGCACCGGCTTTTCGGGCGCTCCGTTCAAGCCGACCCATGCGCGGCAGACCGAGGCCGGGGTGAAGTACCAGCCGCCGGGCCTGGAGAGTTTTGTCGCCGTCTCGGGCTTCGACATCACCCAGGACAACGTCGCCACCGCCGACCCAGCGCATCCGTTCTACAGCGTCCAGACCGGCGCGGTGCGCTCGCGCGGCATCGAGTTCGAGGCCCGCGCGACCCTGTCCGACAGCCTCGATCTGATCGGCGCCTATACCTACCTCGACACCACCGTGCGCAGGGACAGCGACCCGGCGATCGTCGGCAAGCGCTTCGTGGCCGTGCCCGATCAGCTGGTCTCGCTCTGGGCGAATTATCGGTTCCCGGGCGGGCCGCTCGCGGGCCTCAGCCTCGCCGGCGGGATCCGCGCCATCGGCCGGAGCGCCGGCGATCCCGCCAACAGCTTCTCGGTGCCGCCCGTGACCCTGATCGACGTAGGCGTCCGCTACGATCTCGGCGCCGCCGATCCGGGGCTGGCGGGCTGGCAGGCCTCGGTCAACGCCGCGAACCTGTTCGACCGGACCTATTTCGCCTCCTGCTTCGCGGCGGGCGGCTGCTTCTACGGCAACGGCCGGACCGTCATCGCCAGCCTCGGCTACCGCTGGTGAGTTTTAAGTCGTTATTTCGCATCATCTTTTCCCGAAAGCCGGCAACCACCTTTCGGGATGATGCGCTACCGCGTGCCCGCCCGCCGGGTGCGGCGCTCGGCCTTGCGGGTGGCGGTCTCGCGCAGGTGCTGCTCGATGGCGTCGTTGGCGCGGCCGCGCATGTGCCGGATCGCCTCGACGTCGTCGAACGTGTCGGGGAAGCGACGCGACAGCCACAGATAGGCGCTGGCGAGCCGCACGGTCCGCTCCTGGTAGTCGAGCTCCCCGGTCAGGTTCGCCCGCAGGGCCGGGACCGTGGTGCCGGCGGCCCGGGCCTGGCTCCAGCGCTCGAGCATGCCCATGGCGATCTCGTCGCGCCGGTTGATCGGGCAGACCGAGAAGGCGAACTTTTCCTCGATCGGCAGCCGTGCCCGGTCGACCGTCCGGGCGACATCAAGGATTTCCTCCAGGGCCGAGGGCTGGAACGGCGAGCCGGCGTAGAAGGTCGCCCGGGCGAAATGCGTCAGCACCTCGTGGAGGCTCTGGGTCTGCATCTCCTCGGCGACCGAGCGGATCGCGCCGAGGTCGGGCCGGACGAAGAAGCGCGAATCGGCCGCCGGCGCCGTCGGTGCGCCCGAGAGGGCGATCCGGATCGGCTCGACGGCGATCGCCTCCGTCGCCGCCACGTAGCCGACATCCTGATGGCCGTAGCGGCCGGCCCGGCCGGCGATCTGGCGGATTTCGGAATTGGTCAGCCCGCGCTCCTTCGTGCCGTCCCACTTGCGCACGGTCGAGAACACGATCCGCCGGAGCGGCCCGAGATTGAGCCCCATGCCGATCGCGTCGGTGGTGACCAGCACGTTGGCCTCGCCGGTGCGGAAGCGGGTGGCCTCGGCCCGCCGCACCTCCGGCGACAGGGCGCCGTAGATGGTCGCGACCCGGTGCCCGCGGGCGACCAAGATCTCGCGGTTCTCGTGCACGGCCCGGCGCGAGAACGCCACGACCGCGTCCCCCGGCTCGACCTTCTCCAGGGGGACCGGTTCGTCGAGCAGCAGCAGCGGCGACTTGCGGGTGAACGGGATCACCTCCAGCGACTCGCCCGCAGCCTCGGCGGCGCGGCGGACATAGGCCAGGGCGTCGTCGGAGCCGCACACGATCACGGTCCGGGCGGCCACGCCGAACAGGGCGTTGGTCCAGGCCCAGCCGCGATCGGGATCCGACAGCATCTGGATCTCGTCGATCACCGCCACGTCGATCGGGCGGGTCAGGTCGGCGGTCTCGATGGTGCGGGCGGTGTGGGTCGGCTGCGGCTCGCCCAAAACCTCCTCGCCGGTGACCATGCCGGCCCGGAGGCCGCGCTCGCGCAGAGCCTCGTAATTCTCCAGGGCCAGCAGCCGCAGGGGGGCGAGGTAGGTGCCGGTGGGCGCCGCCGTCAGCATCTGCAGGGCGGCGTAGGTCTTGCCGGAATTGGTCGGCCCCATGTGGAACAGGATCCGCCGGTTCAGCCGGCGGGCGGCACTGAAGCGCTCGATATAGGCGCCGAACCCGACCTGATCGCGCAGGCGGCGCAGGCGCGAGCCCTCGCTTGCCACTGCCTTGGCGTGGCGGCGCACGGGGGTGAGCGTGTCGTTCAATGAGCGCGCCAGCTTCGGCCCGAAGCTGAACACCCGGGAGCGCAGCGAGCGATCGAGATGGGCGATATAGGCGGGGGCGTCGGCCCCGACCTCGCGCAGGTCCTGGAGGATCTGCGCCCGCAGGTGCTCGACCGGCTTGGCCAGGGTCCAGGTGACCTCGGCGGTGCGCTCCGCCACCGCCGCCCGCAGGGCCTCGATGCGGTACGCCGGGTCGTTCCGGGCCGCCATGCGGGCCAGGATCTCGGCCGCCGCCGGGTCCGGTGCGCTGTCGATCCGCAGGTCCAGGCGGCCGTTATCGAGGAGCGGGATCTCGGTCCGGATGGTCCAGATCACCCGGCGGTCCCGCAGGATGGCAGCCCTGAGGGCCGGGATGGCCTTCCGGACCGCCGGGACGCCGGTCTCGGCGAAGGCCCGGGCCTTCTGGCGGGCGCGCAGCACCTCCGCGACCCGCTCGTCGTCGACCTCGGCGCCGAATTCGGGCAGTTCGAGATCGGCGCGCAGGGTTTCCAGGTCGATGGAATCGGGAGAGAGCCCGAGCCGCGCCACGGCCTCGGACAGGTAGACGATCGTGGGGCGGAGACGCTTGCGCGCCATGGACTCACCTTCGGCCGCAGCATCCGCCCGCCGGCGCTGACGCCGCCGCCGAACGCGTTCCTGAGAACCATCCTTGCGCCAGTCCGACCCCCGACGCCATCCCCGGCGCTTCAGGTGTCCCGCGCCGCCGCGGTGAGCCAGGTGCAGAAGGCGCGCACGGTCGGATCGTCGGCCCGGGCCTCCGGCACGTAGGTGTAGTAGCTCCGCGCCGGCAGGGACGGGCCCGGGAACGGGCAGGTCAGGCGGCCGGCGGCCACGTCGTCGGCGATCAGGCGCTCCGGGCCCATCGCCACGCCGAGACCGTCGAGGGCGGCCTGGAGCGTCAGGTAGAAATGCTCCAGGGTCACGGAGGCCTGCGGGATCAGGTCCGGCACCCCGGCGGCGCGCAGCCAGTGCGGCCAGACCTGCGGGAGCGTCGCCGCGTGCAGCAGCGTGTGGTGACGCAGCTGCTCCGGCTCCTGCAGGGGCAGGCGCTCCAGCAGGGCCGGGCTGCAGACGGGGCTGCGCCGCTCGGTCAGGAACGGCTGCCCGACATGGCCGGGCCGGGTATCCGGCCCGCCGCGGATCGCGACGTCGAACGGATCGGCGAGGCTCGCCAGCGGCACGTTGGAGGTGGTCAGCCGGACCTCGATGGCCGGATGGGCGACCTGGAAGCCGGACAGGCGCGGGATCAGCCAGCGCAGGGTGAAGGTCGCGAGCGCGTTGACGTGCAGCAGGCGCGGTCGGCCGCGCTCCACCTGGCGGGCGGTGGCGAGGGCGACCCGGTCGAGGGCGGCGCCGATCTCGGCGGCGTAGCTGCGCCCGGCCTCGGTGAGCACCACCCGCCGGTTGTGGCGCTCGAACAGCGGCACGCCGAGCCAGGCTTCGAGCATCTGCACGTGCCGGCTCACTGCCCCGTGGGTGACGCGCAGCTCGTCCGCGGCGCGGGTGAAGCTGGCGTGGCGAGCCGCAGCCTCGAAGGCTTTGACGGCGTTGAGCGGCGGTAGGCGACGATGCATGCGTGTCAGGTTTCCTCACGCGAGCGTCAGCATAAGGCGTTTGTCAGCCGGGCGCGAGACCCGCATCCTGTGGTGGAATCATCAAGGATCGCCGGATGGCCCGCGCATCGGAGTTCACCGCCTCGCTCGACGCCGTCCCGGACCGGGAGGCCAAGCGCATCGAGGACAAGCGCATCGAGGACAAGCGCACCCTCGTGGTCACCGGGATCAACCACGCCCTGCACGACGGCTACACCGACCTGATCTACGTGCTGCTGCCGGTCTGGCAGGCCGAGTTCGGCCTCGATTACGTGGCGCTGGCGCTGCTGCGCTCGCTCTACAACGGCGCGCTCGCCGCCCTGCAGATGCCGGCGAGCTGGCTCGCCCAATCGCTCGGCGCCCGCACGGTGCTGGTGCTCGGGACGCTGCTCAGCGCTGGCGGCTACGCGCTCGCCGGGGCGTCGGGCGGGCTGTTCGGCCTCTGCGCCGGCCTGCTGCTCGGGGGCGCGGGCAGCAGCACGCAGCATCCGCTGGCCTCGACGGTGATCGCCCGGGCCTACGGAGCCGCGGCGCGCGGCCCGCTCGGCACCTACAACTTCACCGGCGATCTCGGGAAGGCGGCCGTGCCGCCGCTGGTCGGCTTCCTGCTGACCCTCTCGGGCTGGCGCTCCGCCCTCTGGGTGATCGCCGGGCTGGGCGTGGCGGTCGCCCTCGGCGTCGCCCGCTGGCTACCGCGTGATCCCACCTCACACACCGAGAGGTCCAAGGGCGCGGCGCGCTCTGCGCGCTCCGGCGACGGGGCGGGCGCGCGGCCCGGCTTCGGACTGCTCGTCGCCATCGGCACCCTCGACAACGCTGCCCGCCCGGCCTTTCTGCTCTACCTGCCGTTCCTGTTGCAGGAGAAGGGCGCGGCCTTGACCACGGTGGGGCTGGCGCTCTCGCTGGTGTTCATCGGCGGCGCGTTGGGCAAGGCCGTGTGCGGGCGGCTTGGCGAGCGCCTCGGCGTGACCCGGACCGTGCTGCTCACCGAGACCGGGACCGCCGCGGCGATCCTGGCCGTGATCGCCCTGCCGCTCGCCCCGGCGCTGATCCTGCTGCCGCTGCTCGGCGTGATGCTGAACGGCACCTCGTCGGTCCTGTACGGCACGGTGCCGGAACTAGCTCCTGGCGGCCGGGTCGAGCGGGCGTTCGCGGTGTTCTACACCTGCACGCTCGGGGGCAGCGCGCTCGCGGCGCCGCTGCTCTACGGCCAGCTCGGGGACGCGGCCGGCCCCCGCTGGGCGGCGGTGGCCGCCGCCGCGACGGCGCTCGCCGTGGTGCCGCTCATGCTGGCCCTGTCCCGCCATCTGGCTAAGTTCAAGGATCAAATATCGGGGTCGGAAGCACGCGCCTGAAACGCCACGCCTCTCCCTCCCCCCTCTGCGGGGGAGGGTGGCCCCCGGAGGGGGTCGGGAGAGGGGAGCGACGGTGCAGAATCAGGCTGTGATCGTCACGTCCGCTCCGCCTGTTTCGGACGCCGGGTTCCCCTCTCCCGACCCCTGCTGACGCAGGGGCCACCCTCCCCCGCAGAGGGGGGAGGGAGAGGCGCGTATCCCGCTTGGGCGAGGGACCCCGCGTACTTCGTCGGAAGATGTGTGAATCCGGCGGACCTCGCCGGGGGAGGGCGGCCCCGACGGGGCGCGTTCAAGCGGCCAGCTTCAGCAGCCACGCGTCATGCGCTGTCAGGAAGCCCTTGAGCCGGTCGCCGTAATCCTCGGGGACGGCGCTTCGGACGCTGTCCCGGGTCCGGAGGGCCGCCCGCCAGGCCGTGATCTTCGGGCAGGCCTCGAAGACGTCGGTCGGCGCCACGGTGTCGAACACGTCGAAATACCGGAAGACCGGCGCGAACGCCGCATCGACCAGGCTGAACGCGGGGCCCGCGAAGAACGGACCGTCGCCGAGCGCCGCCTCGACCCGCGCGAACTTGGCCACGAGCGCCGCGCGCTTCGACGCGAAGGTCGCTGCGTCCGTGGCCGTCTCGAAACCCCAGAGATCGGACAGGATCGCCGATCCGAGCTCGATCCAGCCGCGATGGCGCGCCCGGTCGAGCGCGTCGCGCGGATGCAGCGCCGGGCCGGCTTGCGTCTCCTCCAGGTATTCGCAGATGACGGCGCTCTCAAACAGCACGGCCTCGCTGCCGTCCGCCCGGCCGACGATCAGCAGCGGAACCTTGCCCAGCGGCGAGATCGCCTGGAACCACGCGGGCTTGGCGGCGAGATCCACGGACCGCCTTTCGAACGAAACCCCCTTTTCCGCCAAGGCGATGGCGGCGCGCTGGACGTAGGGACAGAGCGGGTGACTGACCAGCGTGAGGGCCGGCGCCCCGCGTCTTGCGGTCGTCATGCTGCCGTCTCCTCCAGCCCCTCGGCCAGCCGCGCCGCGCGGACCGCAGGGCGGGCGCCGACGCGGTCGAGGAAGGCGCGCACCTGCGGGAATCCGGACAGATCGATCTTCGTGTAGGCGGACCAGCCGACGATCGTGAACAGGTAGGCGTCGGCCGCCGTGAAGCCTTCGCCGAGCAGGAACGGACCGCCGCCCGCCAGATGACGCTCCACGAAGGCCAGCCTTTCGCCGATCTTCCGGCGGGCCACGTCCTGGGCCTGCGCACCGTAATCCGGGTGAAACAGCCAGGGGCTGTACAGCTTGTGCAACTCCGTGGCGACGAAGGTGAGCCAGGATTGCAGCGCGGCCCGCTCGCGCGTTCCGGGGGCCGGCGCCAGGCCGCGTTCGGGCTTCAGCTCCGCGAGATACAGGGCGATGGCGATGCCTTCCGTGAGGATCGCACCGTCATCGAGCCTGAGCGCCGGGACATAGCCCTTCGGGTTGACGGCGCCGTAATCGCTCCCGTCCTCGGTGACGTGCGGCGTCCGGGCGATGTCGACCCGTTCGAGGTCGAGGGGAAGGCCCACCTCGTTGGCAACGATGTGCGGGAAGAGCGAGCAGGTTCCGGTCGCGTAATAGAGCTTCATGGCGTGATCTTTCGGCAAGTACCCCGAGGAAAGCGCCCGACGTTGCGTGGGCGAAAGGGGCGCGGTTCCGTGACCTCGGCCGGATCGGCCGTGACGGCCTGTCCAGAGCGACATAGATGCAATAGCATGTACCCGCTCCGCCCGTCAAGATAGATGTATCTGCATCCATGTCCGAGCCGACCGATACGCCCCGTCCCGTCCCGCCGTCGATCACCGCTGCCTGGATCGGCCTGATGCGCGCGCAACGGATCGTCCTCGCCGCGATCGAGGCCGATCTGAAAGCGGCCGGTTTGCCGCCGCTCGGCTGGTACGACGTGCTGCTGGAACTGGCCCGCGCCACCGAGGGGCGCCTGCGTCCCTTCGAGATCGAGAAGCGGACCCTGCTGACGCAGTACAACCTGTCCCGGCTGATCGACCGCCTCGAAGGCAAGGGGCTCGTTCAGAAGGAGCTGTCGGGCGAGGATGGCCGCGGCCGCTTGGTCGTCATCACGCAGGACGGCCGGGCCATGCAGGCCAGGATGTGGACCGTCTACAGCAGGGCGCTGTCCGATCACGTCGGCCGCAAGCTGGACGAGTCCGGCGCCGACGCCCTGGCCGGCCTCCTGGCGAAGCTGACGGACTGAGGCGATCCGCCGGGCGCGACCCGGTCGATGGCCCAGGCAGCGGATCAGAGCACCCCCAGCGTGCTCACCCGGACCGGCTCGGAGCGGCCCTCCACCGGGATCTCGCGGATCGCCGTCGGGGCGGTCTTGGCCGCGCGGTAGACCGCCTCCGAGACCACCGCGATGCAGCCCAGAACCTTGGTCAGGCCCTGCAGGCGCGAGGCGACGTTGACGGTGTCGCCGAGCGCGGTGAAGCGGGCATCGGTGGCGTCGCCCATCGCGCCGACGATCGCCGGGCCGGCATGGACGCCGATCCCGTACCGCAGGGTGTGCTCCAGATCGGTCGCCAGCAGCGCGTTGAGGGTGGCGACGTGCTCGGCGATCAGATCCACCGCCCGCAGCGCGTCGCGGGCCGCCGGCTCGGGGTCGGTCTCCAGGCCGAACAGGGCCAGGAGGCCGTCGCCCAGGAACTGGTTGGTCGAGCCGCCGGCCTCCCGCACCGCGTCGCCGACCGCGCCGAGGAAGCGGTTGATGATGAACACCGTGTCGTAGGGCAGGCGCTCCTCGGCGAGCCGGGTCGAGCCGCGCAGGTCCACGAACATCGCCACGATGAAGCGCTCCTCGCCCGATTGCGCCCGGTCGAGCAGGTCCGCCTGCCGGACGCGCGGGGGCAGGGGGAACAGCGGGACCACGGCGAGGTCGGATTCGGGCCGGAACTGGCAGGCGAGGCGCACCCCCGGCCCGGCGGCGATCCGCTCCAGCACGGCGCGTTCGGCCCGGCCGGCGGGGGGAATCCGGTCGCTGCCGTCGAGCACGCGGATCCGGCAGGTCGAGCACCGGCCGCGGCCGCCGCAGACGCTGGCATGGGGGATCCGGTTGCGCCGGCTCGCCTCCAGCACGCTGGTGCCGCGGGGCACCCGCACCACCTTTCCGTCGGGATAGCTGAGCCGGATCGTGCCGCGCTTGATCTCCGTCAGGGTCCGGCCCCCGCGGGCGGCGATGACCACGGCGATGAGGCCGGCATAGGTCGTCAGCATCCCGTCCCGGATGGCGGCGAGCCGCGCCACCTGGTCGGGCAGCCCGACATGGACCGGCTGGAGCGCCACGGCACGCCAGGCCGGGTCCTGCGCCAGGGCGAGGATCGTCCGGCCGCCCTGCACGAAGCCGAGCAGGGCCAGGACCGGGACCAGCACCGCCACCGCCAGCAGCCAGGGCGCCGCGCGCCCGAAGGCGGGCTTCAGCCGCAGCCAGAAATACAGGCCGGAACAACCGTGGATCCAGGCGATGACCAGCATCGCCGCCTGCAGCGCGCCGCTGAGCGGGGAGGCGACCCAGAAGGCGTAGAGTTCCTGCGCGTAGCCCTTGTCGAGCCCCTCGGTGGCGAAGGCGATCCGGGTTGCCGCGATGTGGCTGATGAGCAGCGGCGGGATCAGCAGGCCGGAGACCATCTGCACCACCTCGCCGGGACGCCAGCGGAAGTAGCGGGCGGCGTAGAGGGCCTGGAGCCCGAGCCCGAGATGGATCAGCAGGGCGCCGTAGAGCAGCGCCAGGCCCAGCGGATTGAGCCACAGGGCGGAGGCGATCTCGAGCCCGTCCTCCATGGCGTCGAGGGAGATGTTGCCGAGCGCGTGGTTGGTCAGGTGGGTGAGGATGTAGGCGAACAGCACGAGCCCGCTGCCCAGGCGGAGGCGGCGCAGGCTGAGGAGGGACCGGATTTGGGCGCGCGGGTTGATCGGAGCGGCCGGCGGGTTTCCGGCGGCGGATCGGAGCGTCGCGAGCGACGGAGTGCGCATCATCCTGGGAGGTCCGACGAGATCGGCAGCGGGCCCGCTTGGTCCGGCCTTCGTACCAGCAAACGGCGGCCGCGGCCTGCGTTGTATTGCTACTTGTCGGTGCGTTTCAGGCCAGGACCGGACTGAAGCCTGCCGGGACAACCTTCGCGCGCCCTTCGAAGCGGCCGGATAGGGCTTTGCCGCCAGCCGACTTCCGGCGAAGAATCGCGCGGTCCGTCCCCCGATTGTGCGAAGCGTCCGGGGCCGGCCCTGGCCGCGCGGGAGCCGTCAACCGAACCGTCCGCCGGGCGTTGCCCAGGCTGGATGACACTTGGAAAAACCCGATGCCCGACCCGTTCTTCGCCCGGAGCGCCGCCGCGGTGGCCGCGGACCTGATCGGCGCGCAGCTCCGGGTCGGCGAGGCGGGCGGGATCATCGTCGAGACGGAGGCCTATGACCGGACCGACCCGGCTTCCCACAGCTTCGCCGGACCGACCCAGCGGAACGCCAGCATGTTCGGGCCGCCCGGGCACGTCTACGTCTACCGGTCCTACGGCCTGCACTGGTGCCTGAACCTGGTCTGCGAGCCCGGCAGCGCCGTGCTGCTCCGGGCGGTCGAGCCGACCGAGGGTCTGGCCGCCATGGCGGCGCGCCGGGGCCTGGCGGATCCGCGGCTGCTCTGCGCCGGGCCCGGCCGCCTGTGCCAGGCCCTCGGCATCACCGGGGCGATGGACGGCCTGCCGGTGGCGGAGGCGCCGTTCCGGTTCGCGCCCCGGGCGGAGCCGGTCCCGGTAGTGGCGGACCGGCGCATCGGGATCACCCGCGGCGCCGAGACGCCCTGGCGCTTCCTGCTCGCCGGCTCCCGCTTCGTCAGCCGGCCGGTGCGGCGGGTCGCGCCGATCGCCGGGCGAGATCCGCCCGAGCCCCGCAGAGATCCCGATCTCGCCTGATGCTGAAGCCGTCGCCTCAAGACGCGATCGAGGCCGGGAAGGTCCGGAGCGCAGCAGGCGCTGCGACTTTGCAGACGGCCGGAACAACGCGGGTCCACTTGGCCGTCCGGGCAACCTCATGTATAGATTTTGCCCGACGATATGGCAATTTTTGCAACTACAGGTCGGAAAATTTTCAAATTACAAGCATTCGGACTTTCGGTGACCCAGGACAGCCAGAAGGCTTTTGACATCGTCGCCCGGCTCAAGGAGGCGTCGAAGATCAGCGACATCCTCCGCGAGATGCGGGCGGGCGGCGCGTATTTCGGCTACGATGTCTTCATCATCACCAACCTGCCGGCGGAGCACGAGGTCTCCACCCAGAACTGCGCCCTGGTGCCGTCCTGGCCGGAAGGCTGGCGGAAACGCTATTTCGAGCGCGACTACCTGCGGATCGACCCGGTGGCGAACCATGTGAAGCGCACCACCGAGCCGTTCCTGTGGAGCGAGGCGCCCTACCGGTCCGACGAGGCCGGGGCCGCCCGGGTGATGGGCGAGGCCACCGAGTTCGGATTGTCGAAGGGGTTCTGCGTCCCGATCCACCATCTGAGCGGGCCGGGCGGCGGCGTCAGCTTCGGCGCCAGCCGGCTCGACCTGTCCGAGGAGGCCAAGGCCGCGCTGCACCTTGTGTCGATCTACGCCTATCAGCGGGCCGAGACCCTGATCCGCGAGGGTGGGCGCAACCCGGTGCGCAAGGCGCCTCGGCTGACGGCGCGGGAGATCGAGTGCCTGCGCTGGACCGCGGCCGGCAAGACCAGCTGGGAGGCGTCCGAGATCCTCAGCACCTCGCAGCGGACCGTGGAGTTCCACCTCAGGAACGCCGCCCGCAAGCTCGATGCGGTCAACCGCGTCCAGTGCGTCGCCGAGGCCATGCGACAGGGCATCATAGCCTAGCCACCCGGCCTGCGCCGACCTCGTAATTTTACGAGGCTCATTCGTACCCACCACCCGGCATCACGCCCCCAAAGGGGAATGATCCATGGTTGTGGTTATCGACGACGACAATATTTCCCAGCACGGCGATCTGCTGGAAAAGATCTACCGATTCCGGCACGCGCTGTTCGTGGAGCGGCTGAACTGGGAGGCGTGCCGCCGGCCCGACGGCCGCGAGATCGACCAGTTCGACGGCCCCGGCTGCATCCACCTGGCCTATCTGGAAGACGGCGCGATCACCGCCTACACGCGGCTGCTGCCGACGACCCGGCCGCATCTGCTCACCGAGGTCTACCCGCAGCTGGCGCAGCGTGGGCCGGCGCCCCGGGGCGCCACGATCTACGAGTGGACCCGCTGCGGGACGCTGCCGGCCCGGCGCGAGGGGCGCACCAGCCGGATCGACCCGGCCACCGCCGGGATCTTTACCGCCGCCGCCGAGGTGGCGCGGGCGCGCGGTCTCGACGGGCTGCTGGCGCAGACCCATCCGATCCTGGTCAACCGGCTGATGTCCTGCGGCTGGGACGTCGAGCCCCTCGGGCTGCCGACCACGTATCAGGGCCATTCGATCCTGGCGGTCTATGCCCGGCTGGGGCCCGACACGGTCGCGGACTCGCGCCGGTTCTTCGGCCTCGACGCCTCGCCCCTGCACACCTCGCGGGCGCCGGCGATTCGGCTGCCCATCCCCGCCGAGCGGAGGCTGCACGCATGAGCATGTCCGACATCCTGGACCGGGCCTGCAAGCGCGAAGGCGAGGACCCGGCGATCGTGCGTCTGGGCCACCACGCGATCGAGATGTGGCGTGCCGCGGAAGAGCTCGGCGACCCGCGCCTGCTCGCCGCCCTGCGCCCGCTGGTGGAGCATGTCGGCCGGGCGCTCGCCCGCGACGTACGGGACGAGGCTTGCGCGGACGACACGCTGCATTGAGGGGGCGGGGCGGCATCGTCTTCACGACCCGGGGCGGCCCAGGATCTGAACCCAATTAGCTTGACCGTGGCGATGTCTGCAACGGGTGGGAAGCCGCCGGTCCGTTTCCGGGCGGCGATACATGGAAGCGGACATCACCGTCAGGTCGACGCCAGGAGCTCAATGCCGAAGCGTGTCGATAGGCTGCCAAGACGTGCCAGAGCCTCCGCGTCAGGCACCTGAGCGGGCGCCGAGGTCGCACCTGTCTGACCTGCCTCTCGGACGAACTGCTCGAAGCCGGATGGCGTGCAGAACACCAGGGCTTCGGCTGTTTCAGAACCGGCGTTCCCCAGCCGATGGGCTTGGCCTCGAGGAAGGATCATGGCCTCCCCCACGGACAACGAGCAGGTCTTGCCGCCGGTCTCAACCTCGACCTGTCCGGACAGCACGTAGATGGTTTCCTCCTCGTTTAAGTGCCGGTGCGGCGGCGTCCACACGCCGGGCGGGTTGGTGATGCGCAGCAGTGAGAACTGCCGGCCGGTCTCCTCGCCCGTCACCAAAATGTCGACGAGCGTTCCAGCAAAGGTCATGGTTTCGGTCCGGTGCATCGGCGTGCTCCCTGTTTGTGGAATGTCCAACTCTAGGACCGCCCTAGACATGAGACGAGCTTAAGCGTTCTCATACGCGCATGAGTTCACGTCATGTGTCGGAGCGCGATCTCCGCCTCTTCCTCGTGCTCGACGCGTTGCTCGATCATCGAAGCGTGACGCAGGCGGCGAGCGCCCTCGGCCTCACGCAGTCGGCAGTCAGCCATTCGCTGCGGGCATTGCGGATGCGGTTCGGAGATCCGCTGCTGGTTCGGGTCGGTAATACGCTCTGCCCAACACCCCGCGCGCTGGCCCTGCGTCCCGGACTGTCGCTTGGGCTATCGGAACTCGAACGCGTGCTGGGCCGAGAGCCAATGTTCGATCCGGCGCACTCGACGCGGTGCTTTAGCCTTGCAACACCGGACTATCCCCAGTTCACGGTTCTACCCGAGCTATTTGGCCGGATCAGGCGCGAAGCACCCGGCCTGGATTTCCAGGTGAGACCGATCGGCCAGGGGCTCGCTGAAGATCTTGCGAGCGGTAGTCTAGATCTTGTCCTTGCGGGAGCTGAAGTCGAGCGGCAGCTGGCGCTCGACCGCGCGTTGATGCGGATGCGTGTCATCTCCGAGCCGTTCCACTGTGTGGTGAGGCGCGGACATCCAGCTTTGGCGGCTCCGCTCGACCTTGACGCCTACTCCACCCTGCCGCACGTGCTCGTCAGCACCGGAGGGGACCGCACGGGTATCGTCGATATAGCTCTGGCAGCTGTCGGACGGCGCCGCCGCGTGGCCATGACGGTCCCAAGCTTCCCGGCCGCGATCTGGATGGTGGCAGCATCCGACCTCATCGCGACGCTGCCGAAGGCGATCACCGATCGCGCATCGCGGCACGATGTTGAAGTCAGAGAGCCACCGATCCTGTTGCCACCGAGCGACGCCTATCTCTGGTGGCATCCGCGCTTCCAGCACGATCCTGGACACAGCTGGTGGCGTCAAACTCTGTCGAACGCCTTGGCGGGCTCAACCCTTCAGGAGACGACCTGCCGGACGAACCATCTCGATGAAGTCTAATCGGCACGTGCCGACCTCCAGCCGAAGTAGGCACGGTGCGCCCCGAGCCGAAGTTGCCGGACGGCTGACGAACAGCCGCTTTGGAGAAGCGCCGACGGCGGTCCGGGCAGCTGGATTGGGTCGAAACCAGTCGCCCCACGGCTAAGCTGATTGCGTTCAGACCCCGGAGCCGTTCCCGATCGCGTTGCCAGCGGTCTCGACTCCAAGTCCCTGATTCGACGCGCTCGCCGCCGAACCGGCATCCGCTTCGGCCGCGAGCGTTTCAGTACCGGCCAGGCGCACCCTGCATGACGCCGGCACCCGGTCGAACACTCAAGCGGCGGCGCGCCTGTCGCCCGGTAACAGATCCCGGCTGGCCTGCTCGATCCGCCTCAACCAGTCTTCGGCCGCCGCCGCCCGTAGATCGGCCGCCCGCGCATAGTCCTCCGCGTCACGGATGCGCGCCTCCGCGCGGGCCTGCACCGCGCGGATAGCCTCCTCCGCCTGGGCCTGCGTGTCCCGCAGCAGCGTCTCGAGGGTCAAGATCTCCTGTTGGGCGCGTTGCAGGTCGGCCGCGAGCGCCTCGCGGACGGCGGCCTGCTCGCGCAGACGGATCTCCTGCTGCTGGGCCGCATCCTTGGCGACCGAGATCGTGTCCAGGACCCGGGTCCAGTCCGCCACGGCGTGCGGCGTCACCGCGTCGGGCTCCTTAGGACTTGCCGCCGGATCCACCGCGTCGGCCAATCGGACGATCTCGGCGGTCGCGGGCGCTTCGGGCGAAGGCCGGTTCGTCGCAATCCGCGCATCGAGCTGTGTCCAGAACATTTCGTTCATCGTCGCCGTCATGATGCTCCCACGCTTCCACCGATCGCGATGCGCCTCACGCCGCGGAGGATCGGCCGCGAGCCCCCGGTGTCTCGCCGGCTTCGTGACCGGGGCGCACCGCGAACTCGGCCTCGATCGTGTCCGCGATGCGCTGGAGCATCTGCTCGGCCGCGTCGGCCCGCTCCTCGGCGGCCTGTATCATCCGGGTGGCCTGCGCATGGACGTCGCGCGTCTGCTGCTCGGCGGCCTGCACCCGCGCCCGGGCCGCATCCATGTCGACCCGCATCTGTTCCAGGAGTTCCTGGACGTGCAGCTCCTGCTCCTGCGCCCGGTCCTCGACGTCGCGGATATGCCGGGCCGCACCTTGCACCCGCTCCAGCAGTCCCGGCCACTTCTCCGCCATCAAAAGCTCCGCGTCGCGACCCTGCGCCTGGGCTCGACCGTCCGTGGCCGCGCTCAACACGACCAGGTTGCCGGCGCCGAACCGTGCCGTCGGCTCCTGCGCGTCCCGGACTGCAGTCCCGGACGGGTCCGGCGCCGCGGCCGAGGACGGGTTTGCCTGTTCCATGGTTCGTCCCTGTTGGTGCGTCTTGTCGTGTGCGCACGACAGGCCGCCCGAATGCGGCGCTCAGGCGGGAGCCCGGTCCGGGCTGGCCTGGCCGCCCGAAAGCAGCTTCTTGGCCGCGGTATCGATGCGCTGCAGCCACTGCTCGGCCGTGGAGGCGCGCAGGTCCGCGACGCGCGCCCGCTCCTCCGCCTGGCGCACCAGGGCCTCCGCTTCGGTGCGGATCATCCGGACCCGGGCCTCCGCCTCGGCGCGGATGTCCTGAACCTGGGCGTTGGCATCGGCTTGCGCGCGCTGCAGCCGGATGTCGGACTGCGCCTGAACCTCGCGGGTGCGCATCTCCGCCGCGCGACGCTTCTCCTCGGCTTGCTGGAGCTCCTGACGCAACGCGGTTAGCGCGGCTTGATGGGACATGCCTTGCTCCCTCCAGCGCCGCTCCTGCTCGTCGGCGAGACCAGCCATGCCGTTGATAATGTCGAGGGTGCCCATCCAGTCGTCGACGCCCTCGGATCGCGCCGCCGCGACGGGCGAGCCGAGTTCCACGGCGGTCGGAACGGTCGGCGGCTCAGAGCCTGCCGCGGCCCCAATCAGCAGCGTCGGCGGGGATTCTACGACGCCGAGGGAGGACCGGAGCCGCAGGATCTCGGCGGCCGGTTTGGCGGCGATCTCGTCCAGGCCGGCAGCGAGCTGCGTCAGGACCGTGGGCCAGGGGAATTGGGCAGCCGTGGCCATGCAGGTCTTCCGGGAGGCAGCGGAGGTTGATGCGAGACGGCCACGATATGGTTAACAAAACCTTAATTTTCGCCTTTGGGTTGCATCTTGGCGGCTTCGCTCGCCTCGAAACGGACACGACCGTCAGTCCGGTTCTGATCGACGATCATCCAACCCAACCCCCCTCATCCTGAGGCGCGAGCGCAGCGAGCCTCGAAGGAGCCCTCCAGCCAGCCACGCGATCCCTGGAGGGCTCCTTCGAGGGCGCCGCTGCGCGTCGCCACCTCAGGATGAGGGGTGTGGGTTGGACAAGCGCCGATCAAGACGAAGCCAGCCCCTGTCATCTACCTGATCTGAGGCCGTCGCTAGCGTCTTCCCCGCGATCCGCCGCATCGCTGGCGTATCCGTCACCGCAACCGCCAGACCCTCGGGTTCGTGGCGACGATGGCCAGGACGTAGAGGGCGACGCCGAGCGGCGTGCCGTAGGCGATCACCACGATGCCGATCCCGATCCAGGCTGTCAGCAGCGCGACCATCAGGGCCAAGACGACAGGATTCATGGCCGGCCCTGCCAGGATCGCTTCGGGGCGCGGACGACCCGTATCACGGTCATGAGACGCGGTCATCGCCGTCCGAGATCGCCTCGGCGCGCCGGGCGACCTCCGTCAGAACGCGATCGACCGCCGCCGGCCACGCGACGCCGTGGTCCTGCAGCATCCGGGTCGCGGTGACGAGCATGTGGAACTGCTTCGGCGGGATCGTCGCACCCGCGGCGTGCTGTTCGAGGATACGGTCGGCCAGTGCCGTCGCCAGCCCAGCCACCTCGGCCAGCTTGTCGGCCGGAATGTCCGGGCGCGTCACGTCGGGTCGCCCTTCGCCGTCAGGGGCTCGATGGGGAGCGTCACGGATCGCGTCCAGTCCTGTCGGTCTCGATACTGTCGATCGGCGCGCACTGTGCCCACGATGACGCCACGGATCAACGCCGCGCGGTCGGACTTGAGCGGCACGGTGACAGCCGATCCCGGGGAGACGGCCCGATCCAGCCACTTGGCAACAGACCCCCTCCGGACCCGCCGTGTATTGGGCTTGCCGGGACCGTGTTCGGGTCGCGCGCGTGACGTGAAACGGCACCGCCACGCCCCCTCACGATTCAAGATCCATCTTCCAGCGCAGCGTAGATCATGGCGCGGGTCAGCGTCCGGTAGTGCTGGCGTTGCTCCGCCGACGACGTCTGCATCGATGGGCTGCGGCTGCTAGAGCGTTTGCACGCGGCCGGCGAGATCGACTGGAGCCGGGCGAGCCTGGACAGCGCGTCTGTCCCGGCCAAAGAAGGGGCTCTGCCCCTGGCCCGAACTCGACTGACAAAATTTCATTCTATAATAATAAATAGATTTGTGATAGTAAAATTGTTATGCCCTCGCTTGTTATCCAGTTAAATTAAACCTGAACCGTAAATATCGGTTTCATTATGTCACGAGATAATAAAAGGGAATTATTTATTTAAAGAATTGTCATCAAGTGCATATTTTGCGCAACAGCTGCAAGATATAAATACATATGCAATCAAATGCTTCAAGAGCAGTAGACTTGTCCATCAAGGCCATGCGGCCGGCCGGCGGCGAGCAGCGTGTCCCAGACGGGGGCTGGCAGCGGTACGCCTTCGGCGAGGCGTTCCGCCTTCATGCGGCGCTCGGGCTCGCCCGGTAGTAGCACCGCGCCGCCCGGCGCCGGCCGGGCGGAGGTGAAGAAGTCGAGGTAGCTGCGAGCCTCGGTGGCGATCGCGTCGTCCGATCCGAAGACCCGCGGCGTCATGTAGAGCGAGAGCATGCCGTTGCAGACCCGGCGCTTGCCCGGCCCCGCGGTACCGGATCCCGTGAGCGCGCCGGCCAGCAACTCGCACATCAGCGACAGGCCCGAGCCCTTGTGCTCCCCGAAGGCCCGGATCGCGCCCCGGCCCTTCTGGTTGTCGCGCTCCGGACCGTCGAGCGGGCCGAACAAGGTGGCCGGATCGGCGCTGAGGCGGCCGTCCGGCTCGATCAGCACGCCCTCGGGCAGGGGCTTCCCGCCCTGCGAGGCCACCAGCACCTTGCCCTCGGCGACCGCCGAGGTGGCGAAGTCGAGGACGATCGGATCGCGCCCCGGCACCGGGAAGGCGGCGGCCACGGGGTTGGTGGAGAAGCGCCGCTCCACCGATCCGAACGGCGCCACGAGCAGGCTGCCGGCGACATTGACGAAATGCACCGAGACGAGGCCCGCGGCGGCGGCGCGCTCGGCCCATTCGCCGATCCGCCCGAGATGCCCGGCATGCCGCAGCGCCACCACCGCGACGCCGTGCGCCTCGGCCTTGGCGATGCCGAGATCCGTGGCGAACGGGCCGGCGGTCTGGCCGAAGCCGTAATGGGCGTCCACCAGCGCGAAGGCGCCGCCGTCGATCAGTACCTCGGGGGTGCGGTCGGCCACGAGTTCGCCGTCGCGTAGCCACGCCACGTAGCGCGGCACCCGGATGACCCCGTGGCTGTCGTGGCCGGTGAGGTTGGCGGCCACCAGGAACTGGCCGATCCGCCCCGCCTCGGCCTCCGAGCAGCCCTCCCGAACGAAGATGTCCCGCACGAAGGCGGTCAGTCCGGCGGCGTCGATCCGCATGATGGTTCATCTCCCGTCGTCGCGCCTCATCGGGCGCGTTCGGGTAACGATCCTAGGCTTTCTTAACCCGCAAGGCGACCGGTTCGGGTGACGCGGGATAGACAATGAAGCGCCCCGCATGGCCCAATACAAACAACGTCGGGCACAAGAACCGGCGGCGGGACGGAAATGCCTATGAAGACGACGCGTCGCGTTTTCTTGACGGGTGCCGCTTGCGCGGTTGCCAGCGGCCTCGCCCCGGGGGTGATCCGATCGAGCCGGGCGCAGGGCGCCGGCGCGACGGTCCGGATCGGCATGGTGCTGCCGGTCACGGGGCCCGGCGCGGATGCGGGGCGCTTCGCCCTCAACGGCGCCAAGATCGCCCTGGAGGCGGTCAACAAGGCTGGCGGCGTGCTCGGCAAGCCCCTCGAGATCGTCACCGAGGACGACCAGACCACCAATCCCGGCGCGGTGTTGGCCTTCTCCAAGCTCGCCTCGCAGCCCGATCTCGTCGGCTTCCTGGGCTCGGTCCGCTCCACGCAGAACCACGCGATGGCGCCGGACATCCTCAAGACCGGCAAGCCGATGTGCTTCGGCGGCACCGACCCGGTGCTGACCCAGCTCGGCAACCCGTGGCTGTTCCGCTTCCGGCCCAACGACAGCTTCTCGGCCCGGGTGATCGCCGAGCACGGCGTCAACGGGCTCGGGAAGAAGAAGTGGGCGATCATCCACTCCACCGACGCCTTCGGCACCAGCGGCGCCAAGGCGCTCACCGAGAGCCTCGGCAAGGCCGGCGCCACGGTCGTGCTCGACCAGGGCTACGCCAACCAGGGCCAGGACTTCACGCCCGTCGTGCTGGCGATCCGGCAGGCGGGGGCCGACGTGATCGGCTCGTACTTCACCTTCGAGAACGACCTCGGCATCTTCGCCCGCCAGCTCCGCCAGCTCGGCGTCACCGCCCCCTGGGTCGGCTCGCCCTCGATCACCAACGTTACGGCCCTGAAGCTCGCCGGGCCCTCGCTCTATGGCACCTACGGGGTGGCCGACTACGCGGAGGAGTCGAGCGACGCGGCCCGCGCCTACGGCAAGGCCTACCGCGCCGCTACCAAGATCGCCCCCGACAACCAGTCGTCCTGGACCTTCGACGCGGTGACGGTCCTGGCGCTGGCGATCAACAAGGCGGGCAAGACCGACCCGCAGGCGATCCGCGAGGCGCTGCTGGCGGTGCGCGGCCACGCGGGCGCCGAGGGCACCTACAACTTCGACAAGAACGGCGACGGCCTGCACGGCTACAACGTCGTGCGCAACGACAAGGGCACGATCACGTTCGACCGGCGCATCGACTTCTATCAGGGCTGAATCCGGGGCCGCGGACGGGGAACGGACGCAGACATGGACCTGATCCTCCAGCTCCTCTTTACCGGGATCGGCATCGGCTCGGTCTACGCCCTCGTCGCCCTGGGCTTCGTGCTGATCTTCCGCGCCACCAACGTCGTGAACTTCGCGCAGGGCGAGTTTTCGATGGTCGCGGCCTTCCTGATGGTGGTGTTCGCCGTCGACCTCGAATGGCCGTACTGGCTCTCGGTGCTGCTCACCATCGGCGGGATGGCCCTGCTCGGCGCCCTGTTCAACCTCGGCGTCTACTATCCCCTGCGCCACCGCACCTACCTGCCGGTGATCATCTCGACCATCGGCGCCTCGATCTTCCTGGCCAACACCACGCTCGCCCTCTACGGGCCGCAGCCGCAGGTCCTGCCGCCGGTGTTCGAGACCCAAGGCTTCCTGCTCGGGCCGGTCTTCCTCGACAGCCAGTATCTCCTGATCATCGCGGTGACCGCGGCGCTCGTGGCGTTCCAGTACTGGTTCTTCGAGCACACCCTGGTCGGTAAGAAGCTCCAGGCGACCTCGCAGGACAAGGAGATGGCCGCGCTTCTCGGCATCCCGGTCGCCGGCATGATCATGCTGACCTTCGTCTACAGCGCCGTGCTCGGCGGCATCGCCGGCATCCTCGTGGCGCCCGTCCTGTTCGTGTCGATCCAGATGGGGGCGACCATCGCGCTCAAGGCCTTCGCCGCGACGATCATCGGCGGGTTCGGCGACGTGACCGGCGCGATCATCGGCGGGCTGGCGCTCGGCATCATCGAGACCTTCGGGGCGGCCTACGTCTCGGTGCCGTACAAGGACGCCTTCGCCTTCATCGTCCTCGTGGCCTTCCTGGTCGTGCGCCCGCAGGGGCTGTTCGGCGAGCGCGTGGCGGAGAAAGCATGAGCGCCGAGCCCACAACGACGGCCGCCGCGCCCCTCCCGGGCACGGCCTCCCGGGCCGCCCGGCCGTTGCCGCTCGGCAGCCTCGCCTACGCGGCGCTCGCCGCGGCCGCCGTGGCGCTGGCCGCGACGACGCCGTTCAGCGGCTACGTCCTCAACATCTTGATGCAGGCCGCCACCTACGCGATCGCGGTGATCGGGCTCACCGTCGTGCTCGGGCTGTGCGGCCAGATCAACCTCGCCCAGGCCGCCTTCTTCGGGATCGGCGCCTACGCGGTCGGCCTCGGCACGGTCGATCACGGCCTGAGTTTCTGGCTGTGCCTGCCGATCGGGCTGGCGCTCGCGGTCGTCCTCGGCGCGATCCTCGGCGCCTCGACGCTGCGGCTCGGCGGCCACTACCTCGCCATGGTGACGATCTCGTTCCAGCAGATCCTCACCCTGGTCCTGACCAACTGGATCCCGGTCACCCACGGCCCGGACGGGGTGCCCAACATCCGCCGCCCCGCTTTGTTCGCGGACGGGCAGAGCTATCTCGCGCTGTGCGTGCTGGTCCTGGCGGTGGTCGGCTGGCTGGTCTGGCATCTGCCGCGGACCCGGCTCGGGCGCGCCATGCGGGCGGTGCGCGACAACGAGCTGGCGGCGGGCGTCAGCGGCATCGACGTCTACCGCACCAAGGTCGCGGCCTTCGCCATCGGGGCGCTGCTGGCGGGGCTGGGGGGCGGGCTGTTCGCGGGGAGCTTCACCTATATCAGCCCGGACCAATTCTCCTTCGCCGAGTCGATCGTCTTCCTGACGATGGCGCTGCTCGGCGGCGTCGGCTCGCCGGTCGGCGCCGTGATCGGCACGGGCCTGCTGATTCTGATCCCCGAATGGCTGCGCTTCCTCAAGGAGATTCCGGGCCTGTACCTGGCGATCTACGGGCTCGCGGTGATCCTGATCGTCGTGTTCATGCCCGACGGCATCTGGGGATTCTTGGGCGATCAGGTCCGCCGGCTGCGACCCGTGAAGTCCATGCCCCCGCCCGCCCCGGAGCTGACGCTGAGCCAGGAGCGCGACGCGTCGGCGACCCTGCTGACCGTGTCGGGCCTGTCCAAGTACTTCGGCGGCCTCAAGGCCGTGGACGCGATCGATTTCACCGTCACCCGCGGCGGCATCCACGCGCTGATCGGCCCGAACGGTTCGGGCAAGACCACGACGCTCAACGTCCTGTCCGGCCTCTACACGCCGACCGGCGGCACCCTGCGCCTCCAGGATCAGGACATCACGGGCTTTCCCCCGCACCGGCGCGCCGCAGTCGGAATCGGGCGCACGTTCCAGAACATCCGCCTGTTCCGCTCGATGAGCGCCCTGGAGAACGTGGTGATCGGCGCCGAGCGCCCGAACAACGCCCTCGGCGCAAGCGACCGGCCGGCGCTGGAGGCCCGCGCGCGCTCGGCCCTGGCCTTCGTCGGGCTGGAGGCGCGGGCGCAAGAGCCGATCTCGGGCTTCTCCTACGGGCACCAGCGGCTGATCGAGATCGCCCGGGCGCTCGCCGGCAACCCCACGCTCCTGCTCCTCGACGAGCCGGCCGCCGGGCTCAATTCCAGCGAGAAGAACGCCCTGACGGTGCTGCTGCGCCGGATGGCGGCCAAGGGCCTGACCATCCTGATCATCGACCACGACATGACGCTGGTCAGCGACGTGGCGAGCCACGTCACCGTCCTGAATTTCGGCCGGCGCATCGCCGACGGGGTCACCGCCTCCGTGCTGCGCGAGCCCGCGGTGATCGAGGCCTATCTCGGCGAGGACGCGGCGACCGGGCCGGACGCAGGGCTCAAGACCGCGCTGAAGACCGATCTCGCGCCGGCCTGACCAGGATGAGCACCGCATTGTCGAACCCGGTTCTGGAGATCCGCGACCTCACCGTCCGCTACGGCGAGATCGAGGCGGTGCGCGGGCTGTCGTTCGTGGTCGGCACGGGCGAGGTCGTGACCCTGCTCGGCTCCAACGGCGCGGGCAAGTCGACCACCCTTAAGGCGATCTCCGGCCTCGTGAAGCCGGCGGGCGGCAGCATCCTGCTCGACGGACAACCGCTCCACGGCCTGAAGCCCGAGGCGATCGTGCGCCTCGGCGTCGCTCACGTGCCCGAGGGGCGCCGGGTGTTCCCGGGGCTCACCGTGCGCGAGAACATCATGCTCGGCGCCTCGAACCGCTCCGGCATCGCCAAGCGCGTGCTGCGCGACGAGGTCGAGGCGATGTTCGAGCTGTTTCCCGATATCCGGCGCTTCGGCGACGCCCTGGGCTGGACCCTGTCGGGCGGCCAGCTCCAGATGGTGGCGCTCGCCCGCGGCCTGATGGCCAAGCCACGCCTGCTGCTCCTCGACGAGCCGTCGCTGGGCCTCGCCCCGGTGATCGTCCAGGCGGTGTTCGCGATCATCGCGGAGGTGCGCCGCCGCGGCACGACGGTGCTGCTGGTCGAGCAGAACGCCCGCATGGGTTTGTCGGTCGCCGACCGCGGCTACGTGCTGGAGACCGGCCGCCTCGTCCTCGAAGGCGACCCGCAGGCGCTCTGGGCCAACGACGACATCCGCGCCGCGTATCTCGGAGGCCGCGCAGCCTGACGCCACCGCCGCACCCCGGAACCGCCCCGATCACGCCCGGTTGCCTCTTGTGATCCCCAAAGGCGCGGTGAGGCCTATCGTGCGCGACCGCAAGCCAGCATCCCGGCGCACCGTTCTGCAATCGGGCGGCGCCGTCGTCACGAGCGCGATGCTCGGCATTGGCAGGGCCGCCGGTGCGGAGACGGGCTCCGGTGCGCCGGCAGAGACGCCGACGGGCCGTCGATCCAAAACCCTCGATACCGAGTACTTCAAGGGCATGTACGCCACGGAATCGGATCCGTGGCGCTTCGCCTCCAGCCCCTACGAGCGCGCCAAGTACGTGGCAACCCTCGCGGCGCTTCCGCGGGCCCGCTACGCTTCGGGTCTCGAGGTGGGTTGCTCGATCGGCGTGTTCACGCACGAGCTCTGCCCCCGCTGCGACGCGCTGGTCGGACTCGATGTGGTGCCGTCGGTCCTGGATGCGGCGCGGGCGCGCTGCGCCGATTGCCCGAATGTAAGCTTTCAACTCGCCGCCGTTCCAGGCGCCTGGCCGGAGGGCCGGTTCGACCTGATCCTAATCTCCGAGGTGGCCTATTATCTCGACCGCGCCGACCTTGCCCGCCTGGTCGCACGGGTCAGGGGCGCGGTGCTCCCGGAAGCGGACATCGTGCTGGTCCACTGGCTCGGCGTCACCCACTATCCCCTGTCCGGCGACGAGGCGGCCGAAGGTTTTATCGCGGGCGCACACGACTTCGCGCGGGTCCTGAAGCAGTCGCGCACTGCCGAGTATCGGCTCGACGTACTGCGGTCGATCGAGCCCGATGTGAAATCCGTTCCCTAACGCGAGCGATGTCGCCAGATCGTCGGCGATTGGTCGCGCGATCCTGCCCCGACCGAGGGATGTCGCATCACCGCGGCGGCGGTGCCATCCGGGCACTCCTCCGCTCCCGCGCCGTTGCGAGGCCGTACAGGCCGAGACCGGCCAGCATCAGCAGCAGGCTGGCGAGGGACTGGAGCGGCCGAACGGTGACAAGGTGCACGAGCATGAACAGCGTGACCGCGAGGAAGATCAGCGGTGTGATCGGGTAGCCCCAGGCCCGGAACGGCCGCGGCAGGTCGGGCCGGGTGATCCGAAGCTTGATCAGACCGATCACGGTGAGGAACGAGCACACGATCAGGCCGAACTGGATGACGTCGAGCACCGCCTCGAAGCTCTGCGTGAACAGCAGGAGGGTCGCGACACCGGCCTGGAGCAGCAGTGCGGCGACCGGCACGCCGCGTCGTGAGCGCCCGGCGAACACGCGCAGCGCCGCCACATCCTCGCCCATCGCCACGGTCACCCGCGGGCCGATCCACATCATCGCGCTGATGGCCGGGATCAGGCCGGCGCAGATCAGCCCGCCGACGATGCGGCCACCCGCCTCGCCGAAGACGTGACGGCCGGCAATCACCGCGACCTCGATCTGGCCGGCGAGTTCGGCGACAGGCGTCGTAAAGAGGAACACCGCGTTCAACGCGATGGAGAGCACGACGACGATGCTGGTCCCCACGAGGAGCGCTCGCGGCAGGCTGCGCGGCGGGTCGGCGAGCTCGCCGACGATGTAGGTCGCGGCGTTCCAGCCCGAATAGGCGTACATCACGAAGACGAGGCTGACAGCGAAGCTGGCGCTGACGATCTGCGCCGGATCGAATGCGCCGGGGGCGAAGCTGATCGCCTGGCCGCCGCCCCGGGCGAAGCCCACGCCGATGAAGGCCGCGATCAGTGCGAGCTTCAGCAGCGTGAACCCGACCTGGAAGGCGCTGCTGTGGCGCGTCCCCCGCAGGTGAACGAGCGATACGATCCAGATCGCCGCGAAGCCGAGCAGCAGCGGGGGCGCCCCGGGCAGGACCGCCTTGCCGTACTGGCCGAGGGCCATGGCGGCGAGCGCGACGGGCGCGGCGAAACCCAAGGTCGCCGAGAGCCAGCCGGCCATGAACCCGATCGCCGGGTTGTAGATCCGGCTGAGGAGATTGTACTCGCCGCTGGAGCGGGGAAACATCGTGGCGAGTTCGGCGTAGCAGAGCGCCCCGCACAGCGCGACAACACCGCCGACGAGCCACAACAGCAGCACCGTGAAGCCGGACGGGATGTCCGTCACTTGGAAACCGAGACTGGTGAAGACGCCGATGCCGATCATGTCGGCGACGACGATGGCCGTCGCCGCGAGGGTGGAGATGGCCGGTGCTGGTTCAGCGGCGCGAGATGTGCCCGTCATGACCCCTGTTCGCTATGGCCTGACGCCGGACCTCAGGGGTGGACAGAAGCCCAGACGGCCTCAGCAGGACGTTACAATCGTCTTGCTCGCCTCTTCGTGGATCGCAGCAATCCGGAAGCGCGACTAGGGCTGGCCGAGGCGTCCGTTTGCCGCGTGCGAGATGGCCGTTCAGATCGTCGACTGCCCTGGCGAGGGGAAAGGCCTTCGAACCCAGCGCAGAGACGCGAGCCGAGCATCCGACATCGCGGAAACGCGATCCGCGTTTAGGCAACGCTCCATTCGCTCGGCGGCCGCATTCTCGCTTACGCGCCCGGTCACCGCACAGCCCGGAGGCCGACACGCGAAAGTTTTGCGAAAGGTCGCTTTATGACGACCGCGACGACCGCCCGAAGGGCAGCTTTTCCAGTTTGAGCGTTGGAACCGGTCGGACCACTTTCGGCCAAACCCGGTCGGCTACTGTGCGCCCAACCCGGTCATTCCATGAGGCACGAACGCTCCTCTATAGCGGACATTCAACATCAAGTCTGCGATGCTGGGCCATTCGCAAAAGGAGTGTCAAAGCACCTGCGAGAGGAAGCGGCGGGTGCGCTCGTCCTGCGCGGATGCGAAGAACGTTGCAGGCGGGCCGTGCTCGACGATCACGCCGCGATCGGTGAAGTAGATATGGTCGGCCACGTCGCGGGCGAAGTTCATCTCGTGCGTGACGAGCATGCACGTCATGCCCTCCTCGGCCAGTTCGCGGATCGTGACCAGCACCTCCTTGACCGTCTCCGGGTCCAGGGCCGCCGTCACCTCGTCGAACAGCATCACGTCGGGTCGCATCGCGAGCGAGCGGGCAATGGCCACGCGCTGCTGTTGACCGCCGGACAGCTCGCCGGGATACGCATCCTCCTTGCCGGCCAGCCGAACCTTGGCGAGCAGGGCGCGAGCCCGGGCCTCGACCTCGCGCCGATCCTGCCCGAGGACGTGGATGGGGGCCATCATCACGTTCTGCAGCGCGGTCTTGTGCGGGAACAGGTTGTACTGCTGGAACACCATCCCGACCTTGCGGCGCAGCGCCAGCTTGTCGAGGCGCGGATCGGTGACCTCGATCCCCTCGACCCGGATCGAGCCCGCGGTGACCGGCACCAGCGCGTTGATGCAGCGGATCAGCGTCGACTTGCCGGAGCCGGAGGGCCCGATGATGCAGACCACCTCGCCCTTGCGCACATCGAAGCTGACACCCTTCAGGACCTCGAACGTCCCGAAGGACTTGTGCACGTCGACGAGGCTGACGATCGGCTGATCGGGCGTCCAGCCCTGGGACGGGGTGCCGGCCATGGTCGCGCGCATCCTGCTCAACGGGTCTCGAAGCGACGTTCCAGGCCAGCCGTCAGCCGGTCGATCGGGTAGCAGTAGAGAAAGAAGCAGAGCAGGGCGAAGCCGTAGAGCGGGGCGAACAGCTCGGGGCGGCCGCCCTCGGCGGCATGCACCTGCGCGGTCAGCGTCAGCATCTCGGTGACCCCGACGATCGACGCCTGCACGGTGGCCATCGCGATGAGCGCATAGACGTTCATCCAGGGCGGCAGCATGCGCTTCGCGCACTGGGGCAGGATGATGCGCCACATCGTTTGCCGCCGGGTGAAGGCCAGGGATTCGGCCGCCTCCCATTGCGTGTTCGGCACCGAGCGCACGGCGCCGCGCACGATCTCGGCGACGTTGGCCATCACCGGCAGGCTGAAGCCGAACGTCGCCTTCACCCAGTCGGGCAGCGGCACGCGGAGTCCGAACACCGTGACCTGGAACGGCACCAGGAACATCACGAAGAACAGCAGCACCAGCCAGGGCACGTTGCGGAAAACCTGCGTGATCGACCACGCGATGCGGCGCAGCACCCGGCCCTCGGCCAGCATGGTCAGCCCGAGCCCGATGCCGGCGAGCGTGCCGATCGCCATCGCCATCAGCGAGATCGCGACATTGAAGGCGAAGCCCGTGAGCAGGAGCGGCGCCCACTTGATGACCACCTCCAGCGGTGACAGCGCCGCGCCCGCGCCCGCGCCCTGGGCCCAGGCCGGGAGGGCGACGACGGCGAGGCCGCAGAGCAGCCAGCCATGGACGGGGCGCAGGCGCGCGGGCGGACGGTTTTTGGAAATGGCGAACGGCAAGAGAACCGGCAGATCAGTCGGACGACCTTCCGGACGCTCGTCTGCACGCGGGCCGTTTCGGTCCGAAGGGTTCATCGGCCGTATCCGGGGATGCGCAGCGCGCGCTCCCAGCGGTGCATGATCCAGACGAGCACCCCCACGAGCACCGCGTAGGTCGCGAGCAGCACGAGCATCATCTCGAGGACGTTCTGCGACTCGGACCAGATCTGCTTGACCGCGTAGAGCGTCTCGGGGACCGCGATGGCGTAGGCAAGCGTCGTGGTCTTCAGGAGGTTGATCAGGTTGTTGTTTAGCGCCGGCAGGCAGACGCGGAGCGCCAGCGGCAGGACAACGTGGCGGTAGGCCTTGAACCGGGTGTAGCCGAGCGCCTCGGCGGCCTCGACGGTGGTCTTGGGCACGGCCTCGATGCCGGAGCGGAAGATCTCGACGTTGAACGCGCCCGCAAACAGCGAGAGCGAGACGATCGCCCATTGCACGTTGTTGAGGATCGGAGCGCGCAGACCGTCGGCCGAGCGCACGTCCGGCAGGAGCGTACCGAGGCCGAAGTAGAAGAAGAAGATCTGCACCAGCGGCGGCGTATTGCGGAACACCACGACGAAGCCGTTGACCAGCCCCCGCAGCAGGCGCGACGGCCCGCCCTGCAGCAGCGCCCCGACTGCGCCGATCACGAGGCTGATCAGGATCGTGCTGATCCCGAGCAGCAGCGTCATCCGCAGGCCGGCGACGTAGCGGTTCCAGTCGTACAGGTCGTAGAAGACCGTGAAATTGAAGCCCGTGGTCTCGTAGAGACGCTGGAACCAGGCCTGGACCGCTTCGATCATTGCGGTCGATCACCTGGACTCGTCGAACGGACGCGCATCAGTTGGTCGCGTTCTTGTACTTCTCGTGCATCGCCTTCGAGTAGGCGGTGGGCTCGATGCCCCACTTCTTCTCGCCGGCGACGATGAAGCCGGTCTTCATCCAGTCCTTGGTCGCGTCCTCGACCATCGTCTGGAGCGTGGTGTTGCCCTGCGCGACCGCCATCATCCACGGTGCGTCGAGGATCCCCTTGAGAGGCAGGGCGTAGCCGGCCTTCCAATCGTCGTCGAGCAGCTTACCCTGAAGCATGCTCTGGTCGTAGACGTAGCCGAGGCAATTGCCCTGCTTGAGCGCGAAGAGCGGCTTTTCGGAGCCGTCGAAGGCGACGATCTCCGCCCCGTAGGTGCGGGCGACATCCTTGTTGTACCAAGCCCCCGAGGTCGCGCAGAGCGGCTTCCCCTTCAGCTGGGCCCAGTCGGTGATGCCGGAGGTCTTGGGCAGCAGCACGTTCACGAAGTCGGAATAGTATTGCGGGTCGATGGCCTGCACGACCCGGCGGCGCTCCGGCTTGTCCGAGAGCGTGGCGATCAGGAGATCGACCTTGCCTTGCTGGAGGAACTCGATCCGGTTAGCCGAGACCACCGGCACCAGCTCGAGCTTCACGCCGAGGCGCTTGGCCAGGTCGGCGGCGAGATCGGGCTCGAGCCCGATGATCGTGCCGCTCGGATCGCGGAACCCGAAGGGCTTGTAATCCGCCTTCACGCCGACGATCAGCGTCCCGCGCTGCTTGATCGCGTCGACGCCGTCCGCGGCCGATGCTTGGCCGGGCATCGCGAGAGCCGAGACCGCCGCGAGCGCGGCCAGAGCACCGGTCGTCAGGAAGGTGCGGATCGTGTGTCGCATCGGCTCGGTCCTGCGCGGGTGATCTGATCTTGGCATGGTTTCTAGCAATCCACGAGCCACCGGCCGGCGGATCAACCGAAGCGTGCGAGCGCGAACGGCGTGAGGTCGGGTCGCCCGGCTCCCCCTGTCAGGTCGGCGGCGACGGCCTCGCCAATGCCCGCCGAATGCTTGAAGCCGTGTCCCGAGCAGGCGGAGACCACGAGTACCCGATCCATCTCGGGATGCCGGTCGATAATGAAGCCGCGATCGGGGGTCACCGTGTAGACGCAGGCCGCGGCCCGCACGACCTCCGGGGTGGCGCCGGCCAGCCGGTTCTCAACCCGCAGCCGGTACATCGCGTCGGATTCCGACGGATCGACGTGGCGCTCGACTGCGTCGGCGGAGGTGGCGGTGCTGTACTGCTCGGTCGCAACCTTGATGGAGCGCTCCCCCGCCATGGGCGGGAAGCCGTAGAGGTAGTCCGTGTCGCCCGTCCCGTACATCCAGATGAAGACGGGCGAGCGCGGCCGATACGCAGCTTCGTCCGCCAGGGCGTACCAGTGCAGGAGCTGGCGCCGGACCGTCAGCAGCCCGTCGAACGGCCGGCCGAGCAGCGGCGCGGTCCAGGCGCCGGCGGCGACCACGGCGCGATCGGCCAGGATCACGCCGTCAGCGGTCTCGATGCGGACACCGGACCCGTCCTGATGCAGCGCCCGCACCTCGCAGCCGGTCCGGATCTCGGCCCCCAGGGCGGCCGCACGGGTGAGTTGTGCCGCGATGCAGCGCTCCGGGAACACGGTGCCGCCGCCCGGCTCGTAATAGGCCTTCTCGTCGCCGGCGAGGTTCAGGAATTGCGGGAAGCGGCGGGCGACCTCGGCCCCGTCGAGCACCTCGTGCGCGATCCCGGCCCCCTGCGCCGCGCTGATCGAGCGGCCGACGAAATCCGGCTTGCCGTGGTGGGAGGAGACACCGTGACCGGGGGCCATGACCAGGGCGCCGCAGGCGTTCAGCAGGGTCTCGCCCGTTTCCGCCTCCAACTCCCGCCAGATCCGATGCGCCGCGGTGACGAACGGGACGTAGTCGCTCCCTTCCCCGACGGCCTGGCGCGTGATCCGGGTCTCGCCATGGCTCGACCCGAGCGCGTGCGGCGGCGCGAAGCGGTCGAGCCCGATCACCGCGGCACCGCGTTTGGCCAGCTGGTAGAGGGTGGCGCTGCCCATGGCCCCGAGTCCCAGGACCGCGACGTCGACCCGCCCCGTCATCGACGATGCCCCCGCACGTCGGCGCAGCGACGGGATTGGGTCTTCAGCGGCGACACGGGTAGGGCGGTGGAACCGAGCATCCGGGCGATCTCAAGCATAACGATGAAGCCCCCAAGAATGACGCGCCCTGGTTGTTGCGCTTGACCGCAGCAGACGGTTTCTTTCACCGATGAGCCAACTCAAGGCACCGACATCGAAGGAGGACACGTCCGCGCCGGGGGATCGGCCGTACGAGATCGGCTTCATCCTCGTGCCGGGCTTTGCGTTGATGTCGTTCGCGTCGGCTTGCGAGCCGTTCCGGGCGGCGAATTACCTCGCCGGCCGGCCCCTCTACCGGCTGCGCTACTTCGGAGAGATGGAGGGCTCGGTCGCGTCCTCTTCCGGGGCGGAGATCCCCACCGAGGAGTTACCGCGCGAGCCTGGTCACCTGCAGACGGTCTTCGTCTGCGCAGGCGGCGAGCCGACCGGGTGGGACAAGCCCGCGATCCACGCCGCTTTGCGGCGCATGGCCCGGTTCGGCGTGCGCATCGGCGGCATCTCGGGTGGCCCCTACCTGATGGCTGCGGCGGGCCTGCTGGCGGATCGCCCCTTCACGGTCCATTGGGAGTACACGGGTGCCACGGTCGAGGCGTTCCCGGATGCACGCCTCACGAGCGCGCGCTATGTCGCCGATGCCGATCGCCTGACCTGCGGCGGCGGCGTCGCCCCCCTCGACATGGCCTACACGTTGATCGCCGAGCGCATGGGGGCAGCATTCGCGCGCCGCGTCTCAGACTGGTTCCTCCACACGGCGGTCAGTGCCGCGGATGACCCGCAGCGCGCCTCGACGGCTGAGCGCTACGGCGTCCATCATCCGGCCTTGCTCACCGTCCTCGAGAACATGGAGAAGACCGTCGAAGCGCCCCTCGACCGCCAAGCCATGGCCCGCCTCGCCTCGGTCAGCGCCCGTCACCTCGACCGCCTCTTCCTCGACAAGCGGGGCCTGAGCTTCTCGGCCCAGTACCGGGCGATCCGCCTCTCCCATGGCCGTCGCCTGCTGCGTCAGAGCCCGCTCAGGATCGGGGAGATCGCGACGGCCTGCGGCTTTTCAAGCGCAGCCCATTTCTCACGAATCTACAAGTCTCATTTCGGCTGCAGCCCATCCTCGGAACGTTGAGGCAATATAAAACTAGAGAACCGTCAAGCTCGATTTCCGGGGTGATCTGACATATGACGCCGTAAGGATTTCGGCAGTCGAGACGTGGTGTCCGCTCACCGGGAAGTCGATATTCCGCGTTCGGCCAGACGACGTCAGACCGGATCGCCAATCCGCGTAAAACCCGCCGTTCGGCTATGCGCCCATCCCGGCCATTTCAAAGGCCTCGGTCGCTCACCATTGCGGACATTGGTGAAACGGCTTCGACGCGGGGCCATTCGCATAAGGGCACGCCGCGGAACGAGATGCGCCGTGATCGTCCGCGGCTGCGTGCGAGCCAGTGTGGACCTGGGAAGGTCCGCTTCCAGGCTGTCGACGCGGCAGAGATCTACGACTGGGTTGGGTGGTCTTCTGCCAGTCGGCTTTCGAGCGTCATATTCAAAAAGCCGCCGTTCGACGCCCGGCAGGATCCGGTCGGAAGCCGAATGGCTGCTCGAAGGCTTTCGGCTGGTCTGCTTTCGGGAAGGCGGCGAAGCGGACGTTGTCGCCCCGCCCGCTCACGACCCGATTCCATCGGAGGAGCTGGTTCGGGACGAGCCCAGAAACGGTCGTTGGTCCCACCGTTGATTCCGTGATGCGTTGCGTGAGACGGATGCCGCCAACGTGTCTTGGTATATGCACGCTCACCGGCGACCTCACGTGAAGCTTCTTCGCGATCGCAGTGCCGTCGCTCATTGATAACTTTCAACGTAGAATAAATACAAACTGACTTTGTGCTCTGAGGTATAGTTTTTATGTTCTTGCCAAATGGCGTATCGCTACGATACGCCATGACGCTGCTTAATTGCTCCGGCGATCTGTCGCTGGTAGAGGTCGATGCCTGTCGTCACTCCTTCGCGCGAGGCGCGCGCAAGTCATTTAGCGAGACTTTATCGTACCCATTGTAAAGCATTGCTGCGCTTTCTGGGTCGGAAAGTCGGCCAAAGCGATGCGTCGGATTTGGCGCACGAGGCATTCCTCCGGATCGCACATTCGGGACACAGCCAGACACGTCTCCACAACGAGCGCGCCTTCCTGTTTCAGATCGCCGCGAACCTCGTCCTCGACCACAAACGTGCGCAGGTGCGCCGATCTCGCATCCTCACGGCCATCGAGATAGACGAGCTCCTAATGGTTGCCGACGAGACACCGGGCCCGGAGCAGTTCGCTCATTCGCGTGGTGAGTTGCAGGCTCTCGATGCGGCACTGCGCGAACTGCCTTTCCGGCGCGCCGAGGCCTTCCGGCTCAGCCGGATCGAAGGTCTGAGTCACGCGTCGATCGCCGCCCGTCTTGGCGTATCGCTCCGCACCGTGGAGGCAGAGGTTAGGATGGCTCTTGATCATTGTGCCGACCGTCTGCGATCCGGACGGTCGCCGGATTGATCGCGGCGTCGTCCTGATGACAATGATCCCCGGCATGGAATGCCCTTCAGGAGATCGCTCGAAACGCTTCCGGCAAACGGCGAGAGACGAATGAGCGCGCCGGACTATCATGGCAGACCGTCCGCCGACAGGGACCGATGCATTGCGCAGGAAGCGCACGCCTGGGTGGTTCGCCTGACGTCAGGCACCGCGACGCAGGACGACGCACAGGCGCTTGCCACCTGGCGCTCCGATCCGGAGCAGGACGCCGCCTTCCGGGCTGCAGCAGGACTCTGGAAGCAGGCGGGCCAAGCCCTTGCCGGCCCAGCGCGCGCGCCGGCCAGCCGCGGTGACCTGCTGGCGATGACCCGGCGCCGCATGCTCCGCCGGGTGGCCGCGGGAGGCATCGCATCGGCCTCGATCGCCGCCGGTGCCACGCTTGCGTTGCGATGGCCGGTGCTGAGTGCGGCCTATCGGACAGGAACCGGTGAGATCCGAACGGTGGTCCTGTCGGGCGGCATCCGCCTCGAGCTGGATGCCGAAACCGCCCTGGACGCCGACCTCGACGACGAGGGACACGACATGGTCCTGCATGCGGGCTCGGTGGCCGTTACGGTCCCGAGCGGGCATGCGGCCCTCACCCTGGGCGCGGGCCAGGGGCGTCTCGTCACCGAGCCGAGCCAGCCCGCGGAGTTCATCGTGCGCTGCAAGCCGAGCGAAGGCCTCTCCGGTTGGGTCGGCGGCGTGGACGCCGACATGTCCTGCCTGTCCGGCGCCATCACGGTCGTTCCCGCGGCGGGATCACAGGCGACGCGCCTCACGGCAGGGCAGGAAATCAGGATCGGGCCGGATGCGCGCGGCGTTCACCCCATCGACGTCGCCCATGCGGCGGCATGGCGGCGTGGCCTTCTCGTCTTCCGCGACACGCCCCTGTCGGAGGTCGTGGACGATCTCAACCGATACCGCCCCGGTCGCATCGTCCTGGCCAGTTCGGCGGCCGCCGCGAGACGCGTGACAGGGATTTTTCATCTGGCGCGTCCGGAAGAAGCCCTCCGCAGCATCCGTACCGCGCTCGCCCTGTCGGAGGTGCGACTCGGCGACCGGCTCGTCGTTCTCCGCTGAGGCCGGCGCGGGAGCCACCAGTTTTTTTGCGGGCTCGTCACCCGGAGCACGTCTGAAGAGTCAGGCGGGCGATCATGACCCGCCGGACCGCGGTTGCAAACCGCGCGGGGACGGTGGGGCGAATGACGGTGCGAGGACGCGGGGCGAACCGGACGGGGAATGGCTGTCGTATGGTCATCGGATTGAGTGGGGTCGCGGCGCTGGTGCTCGCCATGCCGACGCCGACCTCGGCGGCCATCGACCACGCGGGACGGGACGGGACGGCCATCGGCGCGCGGATCACCCGCATTGCCGCGATCGTCGCAGATGCGGACGAGATCCTGGATTTCGCCATTGCGGCTCAGCCCCTGGATGAGGCCCTCGCGGCCTACGGGGCGATCAGCGGCGTCCAGTTGATCTACGACAGTCACGCGACTCGCCGGCTCCGCGCGACACCGATCACCGGACGCTACGACCGGGTGGAAGCGCTCCGGCTATTGCTTTCGGGCACGGGTCTGGTGCCGCAATTCACGGCCCAGCGCTCGGCGACCCTCGTAGGCGTCGTGGCCGAGGCCGACCCCGCCGGCATCCAGGACGGCGCCGTCGTCCTGGATGCGCTGGAGGTGACCAGCGACACCGCCATCGGACCCACGAACGGCTACGTCGCCCGGCGCAGCACGACCGCGACCAAGACCGGCACGTCGCTTCTCGAAACGCCCCAGGCGGTCAACGTCATCGGCCGAAAGGAGATCGAGGATCGGCAGGCGCAGAGCGTCAGCCAGGCGCTTCTCTACACGCCGGGGGTTCTCACCCAGTACGGCACGGACGTGCGCTACGATTGGCTCTACGTCCGCGGCTTCGTGCCCGGGCGCTACCTCGACGGGTTGCGCCTGCCGTTCGGTGCACGCGGATACTCGCAGCCGCGCATCGAATCCTACGGCCTGGAGCGCATCGAATTGCTGAAGGGCCCGGCCTCGGGGCTCTACGGGCAGAACTCGCCGGGCGGTCTGCTCAACCTCGTCAGCAAGCGGCCGAGCGCGGTTCCCGTGCGCGAGATCCAGCTCCAGACCGGCAGCTTCGGACGCGCACAGGCCGCCTTCGATCTGTCGGGTCCGATCGATCCGGACGGCCGGGTCCTGTACCGGCTGACCGGGCTCGCCCGCACCACCGGCACCCAGGTCGATTATCTGGAGGAGGACCGAGTCTTCATCGCGCCGAGCGTCACGTTCCGGCCGGATTCCGACACGTCGTTCACGATCCTCTCGCAATACTTGCACATCAATTCGCCCGGAGGCGGCGCGCCACAAGGCCTGCCGACGCTCGGCACCCTGTACACGAACCCGCGCGGGCGCATTCCCACCAGCCGGTTCATCGGTGAACCGAACTACGACCGCTTCAAGCTCGACCAGGGCTTCATCGGCTACGCCTTCGAACATCGGTTCAACGATGTCTGGACCGTGCGCCAGAACCTACGCTTCGCGCATGTGGAGGCCGACACCCAGCGGGTTCAGGCCATCGGGCTCGGGGCCGACGGCCGCACGCTCTCCCGCTACGCCTGGGCCTTCCCGGAGCGCTCGAACCTGTTCAACGTCGACAATCAGGCGGAGGCGCACTTCTCCACCGGACCCTTCGACCATACCCTGCTCCTCGGCGTCGATTTCCTGCGCGAGGATGCCCGCTATGACGAATCGCAATTGCGGGTCGTCCCCTCGGTCAACATCTTCGCGCCGGTCTACGCGGGCACGGTCACCCGGCCGCCGCTGGGCGCACGGACGACGCAGAGCCGGAACCAAGTCGGCCTCTACGCCCAGGACGAGATCCGCTTCGGCGGCTTCAGCCTCACGCTGAGCGGGCGGCAGGACTGGGCCGACGCCCTCACCCGCACCCGGACGGCCGCGACCGGTGCATTGGCGCGGGTGAAGCAGGACGATGCCGCCTTCACCGGTCGCGTCGGCCTGAGCTATCTCTTCGACGGCGGCTTCGCCCCCTATGTGAGCTACGCAACCTCGTTCCAGCCGACCTCCGGCACGAACCGGCTCGGCTCGCCGTTCGCGCCCACCACCGGGGATCAGATCGAGGGCGGCATCAAGGTGCAGCCGACGGGAACGAACCTCCTGCTGACCGGGGCGGTCTTCGACCTGAAGCAGCAGAACGTGCTGACGCCGGACGCCGTCGACTTCCGCTTCAACACCCAGGCCGGCGCGGCACGGGTCCGCGGGCTGGAACTCGAGGCCAAGGCGAGCCTGACCGACAGTCTCGACCTCGTCGCCTCCTATGCGGCCATGACCAGCCGATTCACCAAGGCGAACGCCGATGCGACGGGAGCCAGCATCGTCGGGAACGAATTGCCGTTCGTTCCGCGCCATCAGGCGTCCGTCTGGCTCGACTATACGATCCGGACGGGCGACTGGGCGGGCCTCGGCCTGGGAGCGGGCGTCCGCTACATCGGTGTTTCGGTGGGCGACAACGCCAATCTCTATCGGACACCGGTCGTCACGCTCGTCGACGCGGCCTTGCGGTATGATTTCGGGTATCGCTATCCCGCCCTGAAGGGCGTCGATCTCGCGCTCAACGCGACGAATCTTTTCGACAAAACCTACGTGACGACGTGCATCGCTGCCACCGGGTGCTTCTATGGCAATAGGCAGACGATCCTCGCAACGCTGCGATATCGTTGGTGACGGGCAGGGACATCGCCCGAAGAGCCCCGACGGATCGTTAACTCAGCCTGGATGGTTCTGCGCGTCGAGGACGCGCAGAGCTTTTTCACCCGGCCGTTTCCGGATGCAGCGCCGCGGTCGGATTGTGATCCTTAGACGGATCGTTCGCGTAACGTACGCTTATGGGTGGTGCGCCTACGTTCCCTCGTGCGAGCCTTCATCCCAGGTGACGGCGAAAGCCGCTACGCCAGCTTGATCAAGCCCTCGTGGCGGTGGCCCCTGATAGCCTTCCGAACCCGTAGCCCGAGCTACCCGCTGCCTCGCTTCATGCTGAGGTGCCGCCCGATCCAGTCTTGAGCCGCATCGAGGTCCAAGAAGAGGGGAGCGCTCATCACCGCGGTCAGACCGAAGCCGGCCTCCAGGAACCACATGCCCGCGAATGCGCCGTGCTGCCCGGAGAGTTGCACCAGCACCGCCACGAGGAACCCGTCCGCGAACACAAGCTGACCGTCGCCGTCTTCACTGCCGGTGGCGACACGCACCGGCTGGAGGTGCAGGGTCATCCCGCCGCTCGCTTCTGCAAGTGCAGGTAGGTCGCGTCGAACTCGGAGGCGCGGACAAGCTCGTCCCACGCCTTCACCACCAGCGTCTGCCGGTGCAGCGTGATCAACCCGCGACCGCGCATCTCCTTCAATACGCGGTTGATGTGGACGCTGGTCATACCCGTAGCATCAGCGAGATCGATCTGGGTAACCGGCAGGGGGCAGCGGTAATCGCCCGCCAGACCGACCGCCTCCTGCTTCAGGTACAGTTCGCAGAGGAGGTGCGCTAAGTGCTCGAAGGCCGGGCGACGACCCATGGCGATCAACCACTCCCGGAAGATCGCCGCGTCGATCAGCGTGTCACGCCAAAGCGCGGCGGCGATGGTCGGGAAGCGGGCCGTGAGGTCGTGCATGCTCTCGTGCGGGACAAACGCCACGGTAGCCTGGGTCATCGTCCCGAGGGTGTGGTCCATCAGCGGGATGTGCAGGCTCTGCAAATCCGGGATGTCGCCCGCGATGTGGAACGAGAAGATCTGGCGGCGCCCCTCGCTCAGGAACTTGTAGCGACAGGCCCAGCCTTCCAGGATGACACAGCACTGGGTCGCCCGGTCTCCGTCCCGCACGATGTCCTGTCGCGCCGTGAGGGTCCGGACACGGACCGGCAGGCTCTCAATCGCCCGTCGTTCCTCGTCAGAGAGGCGGGTGACGCTCTCCAGCTTGCGGATGAGCGGGTAGAGGGCGTGGGGGAGCTTTGCAGCCATCGTGGCGTCGCCTTGCGTCGCAGGCGGAAGCACACGGCTCTCCCAGGCGGCAGCACCTGTACCGGAGCGGCTGACGATCCTATGAGCGTAGGAGGTGTATTAACGCGGCGATCAAACCTGCGTTAAGATTTTCGGCGATCCCGGTGCTCCGCATGGTCGCCCCCGTCTGTTGAGATGGTGGACCTCACGGTTACGTGACCGGGCTGCACGCACCGTGTTAACCTCAATCAGAGCCGGGCCCCGGTGAAGCGGCTACGGCGTCGGCATGGCAAACCGGCTCATGACGCTCGACCTGTTCGCCACCCTCGACATCGTCGAGGACGATGTCACCGCCGTGGTGGACGCCTACATCGACGATCCAACCTCTGGTCCGGTCTCGTTCGGTGAGATTTATCGGATCGACCCCGCCGCGGCCGTTGCAGCCCACCCCTTCGCCCAAACGCTCATGGGTCAGTTCTGGGCAAGCCCGGAGCTTCGGCGGGCCGCCATCCGTGCCGCCATCATGCTCGCGCAGCCGGAGCGGGTGTAGCCGTCGCGCCCGGTCAGTTGCGAGCGGACAGCAGCTAGCGTCCGCTCAGCCACTGAGACGTGATTTCTCGAAACGCCGCATCGCCGCTCGCCTCTGACGCGCCCTCCGAGCCGAAGGACCGGGCCGACTGGCGCACGACTATATCATCCCGCGTGACCGACCAATCGAACCGGCCGGGCTCCTTCGCAGATGGGGTGATCCGCAGCTTGTGGGGGTTCGGCTTGAAGATGATCATCTCTCGCATGTGGGGAGCCGCAGGCCCATCCACGATAGGACCCAGGGTGGCCCGAAGGTCTGGAACTGTACTCAATCTCATGCGCTGCCGGAAACACAATATATGATGGTATGGTGCCGCCGGATTGCGTGTCTCTCGACGCGCCGATCTCGAAGCCTATCCCGCATCATTGCGATACGCCGTCCGGCTCGGGGCGAAACGACCGCCGAAGAGCGCGTCGTGAGCCATGATCGAGACCCTGATCCGCAAGCTCAGCACCGCAGGCGGACTAACCGAGGCCGATCTCGTGACGTTGCGGCGCGCGAGCCTGCATAGCCGACCGGTCCCAGCCCGTCAGGATCTCACCAGCGAGGAAGATCGACCCGATAACGTGCATCTCGTCCTCTCCGGCTTCGTCTGCCGCTACAAGATCCTGCCGAAGGGTCAGCGCCACATCACTGCCCTCATGGTGCCGGGCGATTTCTGCGACCTGCACGTCGCCATCCTCGACGAGATGGACCATTCGCTCGGCACGATGACGCCGTGCACCGTGGTGGAGATCCCACGCGCCACCATCCAGGACCTGACCGAGAACCATCCCCGCATCGCTCACGCTCTCTGGTGGGCGACCCTCGTCGATGAGGCCGTACTGCGCGAGTGGCTCGTCAGCTTGGCGGGACGCGAGGCCGCCGAGCGGATGGCACACCTGTTCTGCGAGCTGCTGCTGCGCCTGCGTGTGGTCGGCTTGGCGGAGAAGGACGGTTACGCTTTGCCCTTCACCCAGATTGACCTCGCCGACATGCTCGGTCTGACGCCGGTTCACGTGAACCGCGTGATGAAACACCTGCGGTCCGAAGACCTGATCGTCCTCAAGAAGCGTCGCCTTGAGATCCCAGATGTGGCTCGGCTGAAAGCGTTCTGCGACTTCGTCCCAACCTACCTGCATCACACGCCAAGAGCGAAAAAAACTTCGGCTTCACCAACACAGGCTACAAACCTCAGCCCCCGAATGAGGCAGAACCAAACACATCGCTGATCGAACATTTGGGCGTCAGCGGCTGAGAGATGCGAATGCTCCCGCCTGAGCGAGATCGGATATCTCATGCCCCATTTTTTTTTCGACACCGACGACGGCCACTTCCGCCATGAGGACGATGAGGGCTTCGAATTGCCCAGCCTCGACGCCGCTCGCATCGAGGCATTGGATGCCCTCCCGGAAATGGCGCGTAACAAGTTCCCGGACCGGGATCGTCGCACCTATTCGGTTCGGGTGCGCGATGAGGACGGGACGGCGGTCTACTCCGCCTCGCTCGCCTTGGTCGGTGAGTGGCACGTTCCACGTGCGGGTTCGTCGTCTTAGCCCTCCTCCAGCAGTTGCGAGCTGCCTGCGCCCTCAGCTCAATGCGACCGCGAAGCCCCGCTGCACCGCCGGCCGGGCCATCATCGTGTCGTACCAGCGCCTCACATGCGGGTAGTCGGCGAGATCGACCTGATGACGCTCGTGCCGCCACGCCCAACCCAGAATGGCGAAATCCGAGATCGACAGCGCGTCGGCCACAAACTCCACCGCCGCCAAGCGCCGATCCAGCACGCCGTAGAGCCGGTGGGTCTCCTTCAGATAGCGCTCCAATCCGTAGGCTCGGTCCTTCTCTGCGACGCCGAGGAAATGGTGGACCTGCCCCGGCATCGGTCCGAACCCGCCCATCTGCCACATCAGCCACTCCAGCACGGCCATGCGCCGGCGCGGATCGGCCGGCAGGAACCGGCCCGACTTCTCGGCGAGGTACAGCAGGATCGCGCCCGACTCGAACACCGCGATCGGACCGCCGGGCCCGTCCGGATCGACGATGGCGGGGATGCGATTGTTCGGGCTGATCGCCAGGAAGGCCGGATCGAACTGCTCCCCCTTCGTGATGTCGACGGTCCTGACCCGGTAGGGCAGGCTCATCTCCTCCAGGGCGACGCTGATCTTGCGCGCGTTGGGTGTGTTCCAGGCATACAGCTCGATCATCGCAGGGGCCTCGATGTGCACGTTCGCATCGCTAACGGCTGCGGCGCAGATGCGAAAGACGCGCGGATGTCAGGGGGGCATCCGACGATCCCCGATCCGCGTCGCGCTCGGCATGGATCCGTTACACCGGGATGGCCCCGCGAACGCGCGTCTCACACCGGGCCGCGAAACGGTCTCCAAGCCTGTGTCAGTTGGGTAAGCCGGAAGACGGCATTGCCGACGCCGAGAACGAGCGCGTGTTCAGGCCCAAAGCTGGCCGGCGGAGCGGTGACGACGGTGGCGGGAGACCGTGCAGGCCGCCGCTAAGCCCTGGTCCCCGCAGCGATATCGCCGAAGAGCGCAGGACGCTAAATTTCCACCAGGAAGGCCTGGTGGAGCTGAGGGGAATCGAACCCCTGACCTCCGCAGTGCGATTGCGGCGCTCTCCCATCTGAGCTACAGCCCCGTCGAGGCGCCGGCCTTGTAGGCGCGGGCGGCTCAGCCTGTCAATTCCTGTTTCACCGCCGCCCGCCGCGCCCCGATCATCGGGGCCGCCGCGCGGGCGCCCCGAGGATACGCGCGAACCCGCATGAACGCCCTGATCTGGCTCTTCGACACGGTCGTCCAGCTCTTCATCTACGTCCTCATCGCCAGCGCGGTCCTGAGCTGGCTCGTGGCGTTCAACGTCGTGAATGTCCGCAACCCGATCGTCGCCCAGATCGGCGAGGTGCTCTACCGGATCACCGAGCCGGTGCTGCGGCCGATCCGCAACCTGCTGCCCAATCTCGGCGGCGTCGACATCTCGCCGATCATCCTGATCCTGCTGCTGCTGTTCATCAGCCGCCTTCTGCACGAATATGCCGTCCCCCAGGCGTATATCTACGCGCAGTAGGATCGAGCGACCGTGAAGACAAATCCAGGCCGGTTCTTCGAGGATTTCCGCCTCGGCGAGACCATCCGCCACGCCACGCCCCGCACCGTCACGGTGGGCGACGTCGCCCTCTACACCGGCCTCTACGGCCCGCGCTTCGCCGTGCAATCGTCGGACGCCTTCGCCCGGGCCTTCGGGTATCCCAAAAGCCCGCTCGACGACCTGCTGACCTTCCACATGGTGTTCGGCAAGACCGTGCCGGACGTCTCGCTCAACGCGCTCGCCAATCTCGGCTACGCGGAGGGCGGGTTCCGCCGGCCGGTCTATCCGGGCGAGACCCTGTCGACCGTCTCCGAGGTGATCGGCCTCAAGGAGAGTTCGAACCGCCAGACCGGCGTGGTCTATGTCCGTTCGGTGGGCTCCGACGAGGCTGGCGAGACCGTGCTGAGCTATTGCCGCTGGGTGCTGGTGCGCAAGCGCGACCCGGAGGCCGCGATCGCCGAGGAGCACGTGCCGACGCTGGCCAAGGTGGTCGATCCGCAGGACCTCGCGGGCGCCCTGCCGAAGCTGTCCTCGGCCGCCTACGATTCGGAACTCGCCGGCAGCCCGCACCGCTTCGCCGACTACGCGGTCGGGGAAAAGATCGACCATGTCGACGGCATGACCGTCGAGGAGGCCGAGCACCAGATCGCCACGCGCCTGTTCCAGAATACCGCCAAGGTCCATTTCGACGGCCTGGCCGCCAAGGACACCCGGTTCGGCCGCCGGCTGATCTATGGTGGGCACGTGATCTCCCTGGCCCGGGCGCTCAGCTTCAACGGGTTGGGCAACGCCTTCGCGCTCGCCGGCATCAATGCCGGCCGCCACGTGGCGCCGCTCTTTGCCGGCGACACGGTCTATGCCTGGAGCGAGGTTTTGGACGCCGCCGATGTCGGCCGCGCCGATGTCGGCCTCCTGCGCCTGCGCACGGTCGCCACCAAGAACCAGGCCTGCGGTGCTTTTCCGGACCGGGCGGGGGAGGGCTACGACCCGGCCGTGATCCTCGATCTGGATTACTGGGCGTTCGTGCCGAAGTAGGCCGGGGCTTCACAGGAGGCCCGGTCTGGATAGAGCCCTCCCTGTAGGGCCACGGTCTTTACTGATCTCAGGACAAAGCTTGGGTCCCCCTCTCCCCGCAGGCGGGGAGAGGCCCACACGGACCTTGTCGTCCGTGTGGGAAGCGCAGGCGAAGCCGGAGCGGCGGTGAGGGGCTTGAACGGATGAGGCTCATACGGAGCCGCCCCCTCACCTTCGGCTGCCGCCTCGCTCCGGCGACGACAAGGTCGCCGGAGCCCTCTCCCCGCAAGCGGGGCGAGGGGATACCCACCCCGTGCCGTGTGAATTGGATGATCCGTTGAGGTGGGAACGCCAAGGCATGACCGGCGGCTGCCCTCGTCCGACGCCGACGTGTAGGATGGCCCTCGCCCGCTCCTGAGCGGGCCCGCTGTTCGGCCTTCACAGGAGCGTCCGTTGGCTTCCGTCCCGTCGATGTCGGAGGCTGTGACGATCCGGCCGGCGGGCCTGGACGATGCGCCGGCCATCGCGGCGATCCATGTCGCCGCCTGGCAGGAAACCTATGCCGGGCTCCTGCCCGCCGCGATGATCGCGGCCCTTACGGTCGAGACGCGGCTGGCGATCTGGACGCGCATTCTCGGCGATCCGGATTCCGGCACGGTCGTTCAAATCGCCGAGGGGTCGGCGGGGCCGGTCGGGTTCGGGTCCTGCGGTGCCCAGCGCTCGGCCGAGCTGGCAGCCGACGGCTTCGACGGCGAGGTCAGCGCGATCTACGTCCTGAGAGCCGCGCAGCGGCGCGGGACCGGCAGCGCCCTGATGGCCGCGCTGGCGGCGTACCTGCGACAGAGCGGTCACCGTGCCGCCAGCCTGTGGGTGCTGCGCGACAATGCGATGGCCCGGCGGTTCTACGCGCACCTCGGCGGTGTCGTGATCGGCGAGCGGGCGGAGCGGCGGGAGCAGGCCACGCTCGTGGAGGTCGCCTATGGCTGGCGTGATCTCGCGGCGCTCCAGCGGAATCTGGTTTCCGGCTGACGCGCACGCGCCGTCATTGCGAGCGCAGCGAAGCAACCTAGGGAACCGCTACCTTCTCAAATCGTGCGCTGCCCTGGGTTGCTTCGCTGCGCTCGCAATGACGGTTGTGGTCGGGCGACCCAAAAAATAAAAAACCTCAGCGCAGGCCGTTGCGTACCACGCCGGCCTCGACCGCCACGGAGAGGCGGTCCGTGATCGCCCACTCGACCCCGACCCGGGTGTTCGGCAGGATCGCGATGTCCTCGCGGGTGAGCGGCGGGGTGAACGGGGTCGGCCCGACCCGCAGGGTGTCGTGGACGGCGGCGGCTCCCGCCTTGGCGTAGAGCAGCACGTCCGGCGCCAGCAGGGTCCCGACCTTCACCTCCAGCGCGCCGGCGAAGTCGCGGCTGTAGGCGCGGCGCCCGAAGCCGGGGGTGAGGTTGCCGTCGAGGCCGGCCAAGTAATCCAGGCCGCCGCTGATCCCGTAGAGGATCGGCCCTTCCTGCCACATCCGGCCACCCTCGAACCCGATCGTCGGGCCCGAATAGCTGCCGAGATGCCGGGAGGTGGTGACCGCGTAGCCGGTCGAGAGGCTTGCATAGGAGCCGGTCCAGCGGCCCGCATCCGCGACCGGCTCCCAGGCGAAGGCCGGCAGCGGCGCGAAGCCCGTGAACGGCAGCAGCGCCTGGGCGGCGGCGGGGCCGGCCGGGAGCAGGGCGGCGCCGAGCACGAGGCCGGCGGCGAATCGGCGGGGACGAGAACCGGCGGATCGAGTCATGCCGGCAGGATAGCGAAACCCGCCGGGGCGAAACAGGTCAGGCCGCCAGGGATCGGTCCCCGACCAGCGACCCGAAGGGCTGCACCAGCACGCGCCGGCCGCTGAGATCGTGGACGCTGACCCGCCATTCGGACCAGTCGGTCCGGTCGGACAGGGCCTGCATCACGTCGGCGGCGACCCGGCGCGCCCGGATTGTCAGGCGACCGGCCGCGCGGATCTCGGCGCCGCGGGCGTCGAACACGCATTCCAGGCCGTTGGTGCAGTGGAACCGGTAGCGGGCCATCGGGACTCCTGTCTGATCCTGCGCGGCAGCGTCTGATGTTCTATATATGTTCCGAATTGGGATGGACATCCAGCGGATCCAATCGGCCGCAGGTTTGCCGGGTCGGCGGCCCGTTGACGGCCAGGGCTGATTGCATGCCGCCCGGCGCCCTATCTCGGTAAGGCAGCCATACGGTCTTCGAGCCCGAAAGATTTTTGTCATGCCCTCTCTCCGGATCCTGGTCGCCGCCCTGCTGATCGGCCTGGCCGGTGCGGCGCAGGCGCAGACCGTCCTGGTCCCGTCCGGCGATTCGGCGGTCACGCAGCCCGGCGGCACCGAGGGCCGCGCCGCCCGACGCAACATCCGCGAGGCGATCCGGAACGGCGACGTGGTCGGGGTTCCGCCCGGAACCCGGACCTCCGAGGTCGAGCGGCGGCTCCATCGCAATCCGGTCCGGGCGCACCGGCCGGAATAGTCCGCGCCTGTGGACGAACGGCCCTTGCATTTGCGGCGACGGCCGGTGATCGCAGGGGAGTTGCGGGATCCGCCCGCGCCGGAGCCTGCCGCGTGTCCCTTCCGGCGCTGGTCCCCAGCACGATCGAGACGACCCGCCATGTCGAGCCGAAGCACGCCTTCGAGTTCTGGCGGGCCACCGCGCTGGCGCCGTTCGGCGATGTCGGACGGGCGCATCCCCGCGATCCGTTCCGGGCCAAACGCCTCGTCGTAGCGGGCGCGGGCTGGGGCCTGACCCATACGGTCAGCAGCCCGGTCGGCCTGACCATCGGCCCCCGGCAGGTCGACCGGAGCGCCCTCGAGACGGTTGTGATCGGCTTAGCGCTCGACGGGATCGGCTATCAGCAGCAGGGCGAGCGCGGCGGGCGCCTCGGGGCCGGCGACATCAGCTTCCTGTCGCGCCAGCGGCCCCTCGTGGCCGGCACCCAGAGCGACTACGCGGAGATCCGGCTGGCGCTGCCGCGGACGACCTTCGAGGCCGCGATCGGCACCGTCGACGCCTTCGCGGGGCGCTGCATCGCCGACCGGCCCGGGCATGCCGCGTTCAAGGCGGCGTTGCGCGCCTTCGCCGCCTCGGCCGCCTGGATGTCGGAGGACGAGGCGCAGGTCGCGGTCGCGGGCGTGCTGCACCTGCTCGGCACCCTCGTCCGGGATCCGGCGGAGCGGCCGGGCGCGGCACTCTCCTGCGAGACGGTGCTGTCCCTGGCCCGCGCCCATATCGTGCGCCGGCTCCACGACCCGCGCCTCGACCCGGCCGAGATCCACGCGGCGCTCGGCCTGTCCCGCGCTCAGCTGTACCGGGCCTTTGCCGGCACCGACGGCGTCGCGGCGGCGATCCGCAATGCCCGCCTCGATCTCGCCCATCGCCGCCTGGCGGCGCCGCGCACCGACGGGACGAAGATCGCCACCATCGCGTATGCATGCGGCTTCACCGACGTGCCGACCTTCAACCGCGCGTTCCGCCAGCGCTTCGGCTTCGCGCCGCGCGCGCTGCGCGCCCAGTCTGGCGATCCTACTTGAGGTGGTAGGCGACGCCGGCGATCAGCGCCTTCTCCTCGGTGTTGGGGGTGCGCCGCGGATCGCCGCCGAACTTGTTGTGCCAGTACTGGAAGCCGACGAACGCCTCGACCCGGTTGGGGGCGTTCTCGACCAGCTGCCCGATATCGAGGACCAGGTTGGTCTGCGAGACGAACTCCACCCGCGTCTGGTTCTCGTTGATCTGGCCGTAGCGGCCCTTGGGCAGGATCAGGGTGTTGAAGCCGGCCAGGGCCAGGGGCAGGCCGGTGAAGGCCAGCGGGATCGTGTAGGTCAGCTCGAATTCCGGCGTCATCTTGTACTCGACGCTGCGGAAATGCGCGTAATCGAAGCCCGGAATGACCGGTAGGCGGGACTCCTTGGTCGGTGCCGTTCCGGCGAAGCCGTTGCGGGAGAATTCCTTGTAGCCCTGGACCTTCAGGTTCACGAACCCGGCCGGCACGTCGAAGGCGAAGCTGAGGCCGAAGGTGCCGGCGCGCTTCTCGGAATCGAACTTCGTGTCCTTGGTGTTGATGTCGGCCCCGAACGACAGCCCGATATCCTTCACGAGGCCCGGGATGGCGAAGACTGTCGTGTCGAAGATCTTGTTCGGGCTGAGCACGCCCCGGTAGATCAGGTAGACCTCCGTGGCGCCGTAATCCTTGAACGGGACCCGCTTGTCGCCGGCCGGATCCTGGGATCCGGACCGGAGGATGTCCAGCGAGATCAGGTTGGTGCCGTAGGCCCAGGAATTGGCGTGGAACAGGTTGACCACGTTCTTGGGCACCGCGCGGGCCTCCTTCCGGCCGCCGGGGCGGTCCACGACGAGGCCCGGCTCCGCGGAGGGCCCCTGGAAGCGGTAGCTGACCACCGTGTCCGAGAAGGAGAAGAATGACGGCGGCGCGGCCATCACGGTCGCGGCGGCCAGCGGCACCCCGGCCTCCGGGGGCTTCGGCGGGGCGGGGGCGCCTTGCCCGGTGGGTGCAGGCTCGTCGAGGGCTTGGGCTGTGCCGGCGAGGCCGGCCTGCACCAGCAGGGCGGCCGCGATCAGCAGAGTCGCTCGCAGCGGTTGGAGAGATGCGCGTCGCCCTCCCCCCTCTGCGGGGGAGGGTGGCCCCCGAAGGGGGTCGGGAGAGGGGAGCGACGGTGCAGGAGAAAGCTCCGGCCCGCACACCCGCTCTGTCTCTTCCGGAAGCCGGGTTCCCCTCTCCCGACCCGGCCTGACGGCCGGCCCACCCTCCCCCGCAGAGGGGGGAGGGGGACGCGCGTGAGTCCGATCGTTGCCCTCTTCCGGCAACGGAGAGCGAATATCATAGCCCACCGAGCGAGGCGGACGCGCGCGTGACGCGCCGGCGCCGCTCACAGCACTTTCCAGAAGACCAGGATCAGGCCCGCATAGACCGCCACCAGCAACCCCGCGCCCTGGAGGTCGACCGCCGCCCGTCTTTCCTTCGCGGGAGCCAGCCACCAGCGCATCCGGTTGGCGGCCCAGGGCACCAGGCGCGACGTGATCAGCACGCTGACCACGTTCCCGATGAACAGGGCCACCGGGAAATCGAGCTTCAGCACCTGCAACAGCAGCGGCGTGCCGATCAGCAGGCCCCAGAGGAACACCGTCGGGTAGAGCGTCAGGAGGACGATCATGTTCATCTTCCAGGCCGGGGGCGGCGGCGCGCCCTCCGGGGTCGTGTCCCGGAACCATTGCTCGAAGCCGCTCTGCACCGTCCGGGTGTGGAATTCCGCGGTGAGCGGCGCCGCCTCCTCGATCAGCGCCTTGCGCACGGGGGAATCGAGCCAGGCCTGCAGGTTGGCGTCGCTGTCGAAGCGCAGGATCGCGACGAAATCCTCCTGCACGCCGGGCACGGCCGGCTCGAACCGGTAGCCCTGGAGCCCCGGCGCCTTCGACTGGGCGGCCGCGACCTTCTGCTCCCAGCGCAGGTATTCGGCCTCCATCCCGGGCTTCACCCGGGTGCTGATCACCGCCGAGACCGGGGCCGTGCGGGCGGCGCTGGCGGCGTCGGTGACGATGTGGACGTCGTCGCGGCCGACCAGCATCGGGGCGGCGCCCTCGATCCGGGATTGCCGCTCCGGCGAGGCCAGCCAGTGCCGGGCATGGTCCAGGCTGTCGAAGCGCTGCAGGATCACCCAATCGACCTGAAGCGGCGGGTGCGGCGGCATCAGCCGCTGCTCGATGAAGCCCGGAAAGGTCGCCACCACCGCGCTGGTGTCGCCCTGCCACCGGGCGAAGGCGTCGGCACTCTCTTGCCGGACGGTGGTCTGGGTGACGATGCTGACGCTCGCCGCGGGCCCGCTCATGAGGCGGCGAGCTTTTCGAACAGGCGGTCCGGAGTGAACGGCAGGTGGGCGAAGCGCACGCCGGTGGCGTCGGCCAGCGCGTTCGAGACCGCCGGGGCCACGGGGTTGATGCCGCACTCGCCCTGCGACTTGGCCCCGAGCGGCCCGATCCGGTCGACGGTGTCGGCGAAGAAGATGTCGGTATGGGGCGTGTCCGCGAAGGTCGGGATCCGGCAGTTGCGCAGCTGCGGGTTGACCATGCGGCCGTCCCCGTCATGCACCATGGTCTCGACCAGCGCCCAGCCGTAGCCCATGCCGACCGCGCCATCGAGCTGGCCGCGGCACTGCATCGGGTTGATCGGCTTGCCGATATCGGCGGCGTGGACGCTGTGCAGCACCCGGATCTCGCCGGTCACCCGGTGCACCGCCAGGCGGACGCCCTGCACGTTGAACGCGATGGTCCGCGGCGACAGATAGGCCTTCCGGCTGACCATGAAGCGGTGGTCGACCTTCGTGCCCTCGGCGTGGAGCTCGGCCAGCGTCAGGCGCCGGTTGCCGCAGACCACGCCGCCATCGGTGTCGAGCCGGCATTGCTCCACCGGGATCCCGGTGTGGCGGCTGGCGAAATCGAGGATGTCCTTGGCCATGGCCTCGGCGGCCAGATGCACCGCCTTGCCGCCGACCACGGTGCCGGTGCTGGCGAAGGTGCCGGTGTCGTAGGGGGTGCGGTCGGTGTCGGCGTTGATGATCGCGATGGCGTCGGCGCGCGAGCCCAGGATCGCGGCCGCGATCTGCTTGTGGGCCGTGGTGATGCCGTTGCCCATCTCGGTGGAGCCGCAGGCGAGGTGGTAGGTCCCGTCCGGCAGGAGGCGCAGCTCGGCGCCCGAGCGGTGCTCGGTCGGCGGCCCGCATTCCAGCATGGCGAGCGCCACGCCCTTGCCCTCGGCCCAGTCCGGCCCCGCGGGCCTGGCGACGCCGTTGCCCTTCTCCAGCTCACGCTCGACGATATCGAGGCACTCACTGACGCCGTAGCTGCCGAAGCTGGCGTCGCTCGGCTCCTTCCAGATCGACTCGATGTTGTCGCCCGGCTGCACGACGTTCAGGCGGCGCATCGCGAACGGATCGATGCCGAGCTTACGGGCCAGCGCGTCGATGGCGCATTCGATCGCGAAGGTGGTCTGCGAAGCGCCGTAGCCGCGGAAGCCCCCGCCCGGCAGCATGTTGGTGTAGACCGCGTGGCCGATGCCCCGCTTGTTAAGGCAGCGATAGGCCGCAATCGGGCTGGCCATGGCGGCCCCCAGGGTCTCGCCGCCGTGGCCGCCATAGGCGCCGGTGTTGGAGACGACCTCGACGTCCAGGGCGGTCAGCGTGCCGTCCTTCCGGGCGCCGATCTTCACCCGGGTGGTCATCGGGTGGCGCGTCGTGGCGCCGATGAACTCCTCCTCCCGGGTCCATTCCCACTTCACCGGGCGCCCGAGCTTCATCGTGGCGAACAGGACGAGGTCTTCCGAGACCATCTCCTGCTTGCCGCCGAAGCCGCCGCCGACCCGCTCGGTGAACACGTGCAGGTCCCGGTGCGGGACGCCCATGACGTAGGCGAGCTTCTGGCGCACCGCGAACGGCGCCTGCGAGCTGGTGCGGATGTGCCAGCGCCCGTCCTCGCCCTGCCAGGCGATTGAGCCGTGGGTCTCGAGATGGGTGTGCTGCACGCGTGTGGTCGAGTAGGTCTCCTCAACGATCACGTCGGCTTGCCCGAAGCCGGCCGCCACGTCGCCGATCTCGCCCTGGAGCGTGCAGAAGATGTTGCTGTCGCCGGTGACGTGCTCCTTGTCGTGCAGGATCGGCGCGCCGGGCTGCATGGCGGCGACGGGATCGAACACCGCCGGCAGGACCTCGTAGGTCACCTTCAGCGCCCGGCAGCCGGCCTCGGCCGCCGCCTCGGTCTCGGCGACCACGGCCGCGACCCGCTGGCCGGCGAAGCGCGCGACCGAATCGAGCAGCAGGATGTCGTCGGGATCGACGAGGTGGTCCTCGTGGAGCGCGGAGCTGAACCGGCGCTTGGGCACGTCCTGCCAGGTATAGACCGCGACCACCCCCGGCACCGCCCGGGCGGCCTGGTCGTCGATCGCCACGATGCGGGCATGGGCGTGGGGGGAGCGCAGCACCTTCAGGTGCAGCAGGTCCTCCACCGCGACGTCCATCGTGTAGCGGGCGCTGCCGGTGAGGATCGAATCCGTGAACGGGTTGGGCAGGCTGGCGCCCAGCGCCTTGCCGGCCAGGTCCGCCTCGATGTTGCAGCGGCCGTGCAGGGCGTCGTTGATCGAGCGGTAGCCGGTGCAGCGGCAGAGGTTGCCCTTGAGGGCGTGGGGCAGGTCCTCCTTCTGCGCGTCGGTCAGCGTCACCGCGGTCATGATCATGCCGGCGGTGCAGAACCCGCACTGGAACGCCTGCGCGTCGTGGAACGCCTGCTGCATCGGGTGCTGCGCGCCGTCGGCGGCGGCCAGGCCCTCGATGGTGGTGACCTCACGGCCCTCGGCCCGGAAGGCCGGGACCAGACAGGAATGGAACGGCTTGCCGTCGATATGGACGGTGCAGGCGCCGCAATCGCCGGCGTCGCAGCCCTTCTTGACCCCGAACACGTCGAGGTCGCGCAGGAAGGTCCGTAGGCACTGGCCGGGGGCGGGTTCGGCGGCGTAGGCGCGGCCGTTGATCGAATAGGCGTTCACGCGAGCTCCGTACGGATCTGTTCGGCTAGGTATTGCGTGACGTGGCGCTTGTAGGGGGCCGAGCCGTGGACGTCGGCGAAGTAGGCATCCGGCGGCAGGCGTGCGTCGAGGGCGTGGGCCAGCTCCTCGGCGGTCGGGCAGGCGGGGAAGCGCAGCTGCATCGGCCGGGGCGTCGCCGCCGTGACGGTCAGCAGGAAATCCGTGCCGTCCTGGCCGAGCGTGCCGATGATCAGCGCGGCCGAGCGCCCGTGCTTGGTCAGCGAGACCTGCCGCATGGCCGTCCGCTTCGTAAGGGCCGCGGCCGGCAGGTGGATGCTGCGCAGCAATTCGCCCGGCTGCAGCACGTTGGCGTGGTTGCCGGTGACGAAGTCGGCGACCGGGATCGTGCGCGGCGCACCGTCCCGCGGCCACAGGGTGCAGACCCCCTCCAGCGCCGCCGTCAGCGAGATCATCGCGCCGGCGGGCAGCGACATGCAGACGTTGCCGCCGATGGTGGCGGCGTTCCAGATCTTGAACGACATCAGGAACGAATCGATGCAGTGCCGGAACAGCGGCACCGCGTGCCAGTCCGCCGGCCCCGCGAAATCGTGCAGCTCGACGATCCGGCAGGTCGCGGCGATCTCGAGCCCGGTCTCGGTCACCGTCAGCGGCGCCCAGCCCAGCCGGTCGAGATCGATCAGCGTATCGACCGCCACCTGCGGCTCGGAGAACAGCCAGGTGCCCCCGGCCAGCCACGAATACCCGTCCTGCCAGCCCTGGACCTCGTCGAGGGAGGTCGGCCGCTTGACGTCGACAATCGTTGAGAGGTTCATCGCCGGCCTTCAAGTCTCACGGACGTCAAAACCCGTCCCGCTCCACGTTCTTGTCGCCCATCGCAAGTAAATGGATCGTATAAAGTCTGTGGTATTTTGATTGATCGTGAGCGGAATATGAATGTCCGAGCCCGACGAGCGGCGATCATCAGGTTTCGACCCATCCGATCCAAAGGCATTGTGTCATCGGCCGATCCGTGCCGCAGCCATGCTGTCGGGATGGGGTGCCGAACCTTCGCGCCGTCACGCCGTAGTCCATGCGACCTTCGCCGCGGTGGGACCTGGTGTTCGCGCACGCGGAAACATCGCGGGACTCTTCGTGCATCGGGCCCCCGCCGAGTTTTCAGCGGCTATCTGGAATTGTCGCGCAGTAAGCATATGAATTGGATGCGCGTCAATGCAATATATCTGGTGCCGACGAGGAAAAATGTAAATGCAGTAAGAGCGAGATCAGTAAGATTTGATATTGACGATATTCAAATACATATCGCCGCTGTCTGCTGATTTAGAACGATTATAGGCGTTTATACACTATCGCGCGGCATCGCGATTGGCGCCCGTGAGACGGATCGACAACAAAAAGACCGCGCCGCTGCACGGACGGCCGACGGCCGGTCACGCCGGGGCGGAGGCCCAGGCAGACGGGCGCGCAGACTCGATTATCGTTGCTGGATCGCGGGCAACGGCCTGGCCCGCGCGCCGTCCTACCCCACAGGAGTGCGGGTGAGGCACAAGCGTTGTTGGCAAGCCGCGACGCGCGCCCCTTTCCCGTTCGGGCTAGCGGACTCACACATCGCGGTCGGTAGGATACGCTGGAGACACGGCGGCTCTCCCTCCCCCGCAGAGCTACGGTGTTCACAAATCGGCTTGCGAAAGCCGCGACGCGCCCCCTCTCCCGTGCGGGAGAGGGTTGGGGTGAGGGACCAAGTCTTTCCGGAAAGCGCGCATCCCTCACCCTGTCCCTCTCCCGCACGGGAGAGGGGACCCGCGCCACACTCGGGGATGTGTGAGTCCGATAGCCCGCAGAAGGGGAGGGAGGGCGCATCTGCCCTTCCGGACCAGGATCTGCCGGTACCGGTATGGTACCAAAGGGAGATGTGTGAACGTCGTAGCCCGCTGAGGGAGGAGAGGCGCGCCTCTCCTCCGGCTCAAGCCTTCTGTCGGGCGGCAGGCGATCCGAAACCCGATCTGCGGGCGTCGCTGTCAGTCGCGCACGACGACCTTGGTCCCCACCCGCACCCGGTCGTAGAGGTCGACCACGTCCTTGTTGGTCATGCGGATGCAGCCCGAGGAGACCGCGGCGCCCATCGTGTCGGGCTCGTTCGAGCCGTGGATCCGGTAGAGCGACGAGCCGAGATAGAGGGCGCGGGCGCCGAGCGGGTTGTCCTGGCCGCCGGCCATGTAGCGCGGCAGGTCGGGGCGGCGGGCCAGCATCTGCTGCGGCGGGCGCCAGGCCGGCCATTCCTTCTTCATCGTCACCGTCTTGGTGCCGGACCAGGAGAACCCCTGCCGGCCGACGCCGACGCCGTAGCGGATCGCCTCGCTGTTTCCGAGGATGTAATAGAGCCGGCGCTGGCGGGTGGAGATCACGATCGTGCCGGGCTTCTCGGTGCTGTTCCAGCCGATCGTCTCGCGCGGGATCGCCTGGCTGCGGAACACGTTCAGGAAATCCGCGAGCGGCCCGCTATCCAGCGGGCTGGCGGAAGCGGGCGCGCTCCCCAGCAGGGCGGCTGCAAGCCCCAGCATCGCGATCCGTCTCGACATGGTCTGTCATCCTCTCACTTGCCGGTTCTTGCCGATGGCGTCGGTCATCGCGGGTGGGCCGCGATCCTCCGGCGAACCGGCCCGCACTTCGCGGCAAGGTTGAGGCCGGTGGGGTGTGGCGCGTGAATCCGGCCGCCCCTGTGGGCTCCGGGCAACACCCAAAAAAGGCGCGACGCCGTGGGTGATTGCGCCGGGGGACGGCCATGCTTATCTCAAAGTCGTGATCCGATCCGCCGCCCTTCTGGCCCGCCGCGTTGTGGGCTCGCCGGACCGCCTCGTCCGGAGCCTCGCCATGCTGGCGATGCTCGTCGTCGCGGCGGCTGCGCTGATGGCTGAGCCCCGGCCGGCCCAGGCCGCGCTGGCGACGGGTCCGGCCTGTTCGGTGATGAGCCAGACCGTGGCCGTCCTGTCGGATGCGCGCAAGCGCGATGTGCGCAAGACCGCCCCCGAGGCCCGCCGGTCGCTGTTCGACGGCACCGACCTGTGCCCGGCCGATATCGAGATCGTCAGCGAGCTCGGGCTACCGCGCCGCCCGGTCGAGGCGCCGCGGCCCCGTCACGCCGCTGCCGCAACTTACGGCTATCAGACGGCCGCCGCGCCGGCCTCCGGGCCGGACGAGGCCCTGCATCGGCCACCCCGGGCGGCCTGATCCGCGCCGCCGGTATCGGTCGGCCGGGCGCCGCGAACGCCGCCGTATAGGCGCAAGAGCCTCGTCCGCGACACGCTTCCAGGACAAGGCCCTCAAGTCTCGATCGTGCATCTTGTGTTTCCGGGATCCGGAAACCGTCCTTCGGGACGATGCGCGATCCGCCTCGACGACGCGCGGCCCTCACGCCGCGCCAGCCTCTGCAGACGCATGATTTTCCAGGAGCGTCGGAACCCGTGACCCGCACTTCGTCCACCCCGTTCCCCGCCCGGCGCTGCGCGCCCGTCCTGTGGTCGGCCGCCCTGCTGGCTCTGGGCCTGTCGGCCTGCAACCCGAAGCAGGCGGCCGCGCCGACGCCGCCGGTGCCGGAGGTCGGCTTCGTCACGGTGACGCCGCAGGCGATCCCCTACCTGCGCGACCTGCCCGGGCGGGTGGCGCCGATGCGCATCGCCGAGGTCCGCTCGCGGGTCTCGGGGCTCGTGGTCAAGCGCCTGTTCGAGCAGGGCAGCCAGGTCAAGGAAGGCGACATCCTCTACAAGATCGACCCGGCTCCCTTCGAGGTCGAACTGGCGAGCGCGGAGGCCGTGCTGGCCCGCCAGGAAGCCGCCCTGGTGCTCGCCCGCCAGCAGGCCGACCGGCTCGAGCAGTTGCTGACCCGCGCCACCGCCAGCCAGGCGCAGTACGATGCCGCCTTCGCGGGCAAGAAGCAGGCGGAGGCCGAGGTCGCCGGCGCCAAGGCGGCCCGGGACCGGGCGCAGCTCAACCTCGGCTGGACCGACGTGCGCGCGCCGATCACCGGCCGGATCGGCCGGGCGCTGCTCACCGAGGGAACCCTGATCGAGCCGGGCTCGACCGGCGCGCTCGCCACGATCCAGCAGCTCGACCCGATCTATGTCGACATCACCCAGTCGGTGGGCGAGCTGAACCGTCTGCGCCGGGACCTCGCCAGCGGCGAACTCGCCCGGCTGGAGGACAACACCGCCAACGTCCACCTGATCATGGACGACAATTCGCTCTATCCGCTGGCCGGCCGGCTGCTGTTCTCGGACGTCACCGCCGATCCGAGCACCGGCCAGGTGACCCTGCGGGTGCAGTTCCCCAACCCGCATGACGAGCTGTTCCCCGGCATGTACGTCCGCGCCCGGATCAAGCAGGGCATCGATTCCGACGCCATCGCGGTGCCGCAGCAGGCGATCCAGCGCACCGAGGACGGCCGCGCCGAGGTCTGGCTGGTACGGGCCGACGACACGGTGATGCGCCAGCCCGTCGAGGTCGGGCCGGTGGTCGGGCAGAACTGGCTGATCCGCGACGGGCTCAAGGGCGGCGAGAAGGTCGTGATCGACGGCGTCCAGAAGATCACCGTGGGCGCGAAGGTGAAGCCCCTGGACCAGACCCCGGCCCACGGCGAGGCCGGCCCGAAGCACGATGCCGACGAGGTTCCCGACGCGCCCGGCGACCAGAAGCCCGGCGACAAGGCGGAGGCCGCCCCGCGCGCCGCCGCGGTCAACCGCCACTGAGCCCCGGGGACCACGCGCATGGCACGCTTCTTCATCGACCGCCCGGTCTTCGCCTGGGTGGTGGCTTTGTTCATCTGCCTGGGCGGCGCCCTGGCGATCCCGAACCTGCCGATCGCGCAGTACCCGGTGATCGCCCCGCCCCAGATCGCCCTGTCCACGGCCTATCCCGGCGCCTCGGTGGATAGCCTCTATGTCGGCACGACCCGGCTCATCGAGGATGAGCTGAACGGCGCGGCCAACATCATGAACTTCGAGTCGACCACCGACTCGTTCGGCTCCGTCAACATCACCGCGACCTTCCTGCCCGGCACCGAGCCGGCGCTGGCCTCCGTGGAGGTGCAGAACCGGCTCAAGCGCGTGGAGGCCCGCCTGCCCGCGGAGGTGCGCCAGCAGGGCATCCTGGTGGAGGAGGCCTCGGCCGCAACCCTCAACATCATCACCCTGATCTCCAAGGACGGGTCGATGGACGAGGTCGGTTTGGGCGACTTCCTGATCCGCAACGTCATCAACGAGATCCGGCGCATCCCCGGGGTCGGGCGCGCGACGCTCTACTCCACCGAGCGCTCGCTGCGGGTCTGGGTCGATCCAGACCGCTTGCGCGGCCTGTCGCTCAGCGCCGAGGACGTGACTCAGGCGATCCGCAACCAGAACATCCAGGTCGCCTCCGGTTCGGTCGGCGCTCAGCCGAGCCCGACCAAGCAAGCCGTCACCGTGCCGATCATCGTGAAGGGCCAGCTCGGCACCATCGAGGATTTCGGCGCGATCGTGCTGCGGGCGAACTCCGACGGCTCGAACGTGCGCCTGCGCGACGTCGCCCGGATCGAGCTCGGCGGCGACGCCTACCAGTTCTCAACGCGGCTGAACGGCGGCCCGGCCGCCGGCATCTCGGTGACGCTGGCCCCCGACGGCAACGCGCTGGAGACGGCCAAGGCGATCCGCGCCAAGATGGTGGAGCTGTCCCAGTTCTTCCCGCCGGACCTGAAGTGGGACATCCCGTACGACATCACCCCGGCGGTCGAGGCCTCGATCGAGAAGGTGCTGCACACCCTGGTCGAGGCGGTGGTGCTGGTCTTCCTGGTGATGTTCCTGTTCCTGCAGAACATCCGCTACACCCTGATCCCGACCATCGTCGTGCCGATCGCCCTGATGGGCACGGTCACGGTGATGTGGATCTCCGGCTTCTCGGTGAACGTGCTCACCATGTTCGGCATGGTGCTGGCCATCGGAATCCTGGTCGACGACGCCATCGTGGTGGTGGAGAACGTCGAGCGGATCATGAACGAGGAGGGGCTGCCCCCCAAGGAGGCCACCAAGAAGGCCATGGAGCAGATCACCGGGGCGATCATCGGCATCACCCTGGTGCTGATGGCGGTGTTCATCCCGATGGCGTTCTTCCCCGGCTCGGTGGGCATTATCTACCGGCAGTTCTCGATCGCCATGGTGACCTCCATCGCGTTCTCGGCGCTGCTCGCGCTGTCGCTGACCCCGGCGCTCTGCGCGACCTTCCTGAAGCCGGTGGCCAAGGGCCACGGCCACGCCAAGGGCGGCGTGTTCGGAATGTTCAACCGCTTCGTCGACCGCGAAACCGCCCGCTACGGCCGCGGCGTCGCGGGGTTCATCCGCAAGTCCGGCCGGGTGATGCTGATCTACCTCGCCCTGGTGGCGGGCACGGCCTACGCCTTCATCAACCTGCCGGAAGGCTTCCTGCCGGTGGAGGACCAGGGCTTCTTCACCGTCGACATCCAGACGCCGCCCGGCGCCTCCTACAACCGCACTCAGGAGGCCAACCGCAAGGTCGAGGAGCACCTGCTGGCGCAGCCCGGCGTCGCCACCGTGACGATGCTCAACGGCTTCTCGTTCTCCGGCCAGGCCCCGAGCACCAGCCAGGCCTTCGTGACCCTCAAGCCCTGGAGCGAGCGCGACGCCAAGAACTCGGCCGCCGCCCTGGTGGCCGGCACCAACGCGGCCCTGGCGAATTACCGCGACGCCACCGTGGACGCCCAGGAGCCGCCGCCGGTGGACAACCTCGGCAACGCTGCCGGCTTCTCGTTCCGCCTCCAGGACCGGGCCAACCGCGGCTACGCGGCCCTGCTCTCGGCCCAGGACCAGCTGCTCAAGCTCGCGCAGGCGAGCCCGATCCTCCAGAAGGTGAAGATCGAGGGCCTGCCGCCGACCCCGCAGGCGGAGCTGATCGTCGACCGCGAGAAGGCGGCGGCGCTCGGCGTGAAGTTCGAGGACGTCAACGCTACGATCCAGCTCAACCTCGGCTCGGTCTACACCAACGACTTCCCCAACCGGGGCAAGATGCAGCGCGTCTATGTGCAGGCCGAGCAGCTGCAGCGGATGAACGCCTCGGACATCCTCAACTACGCGGTGAAGAACGCCGGCGGCACGATGGTGCCGATGTCGTCCTTCGCGGAACTGAAATGGGGCATGGGGCCGAGCCAGATCGTCGGCTTCAACGGCTACCAGTCGGTGCGCATCACGGGTGAGCCCAATCCCGGCTACACCTCGGGCGATGCCATCGCCGAGATGGAGCGGCTGATGCTCCAGCTGCCCAAGGGTTTCGGCTATGCCTGGACCGGGCAGTCGTTCCAGGAGAAGCAGGCGGGCAGCCAGGCCAGCCTGCTGCTGGCGCTCTCGGTGCTGATCGTGTTCCTGTGCCTGGCTGCGCTCTACGAGAGCTGGGCGATCCCCATCTCGGTGCTGCTGGTGATCCCGCTCGGCGTGATCGGCGCGGTGGCGGCCGTCTATCTGCGCGGCATGCCCAACGACGTGTACTTCAAGATCGGCCTGATCACGATCATCGGCCTCTCGGCCAAGAACGCGATCCTGATCGTGGAGTTCGCCAAGGACCTCTGGAAGCCCGGGACCTCGGTGGTGCGGGCCGCGATCGAAGCCTCGACGCTCCGGTTCCGGCCGATCGTGATGACCTCGCTCGCCTTCATCTTCGGCGTGGTACCGCTGGCCATCGCCACCGGCGCCGCCTCGAAGAGCCAGCAGGCTATCGGCACCGGCGTGATGGGCGGCATGATCACCGCGACCGTGCTGGCGGTGTTCTTCGTGCCGGTGTTCTTCGTGGTGGTGATGCGCCTGTTCCGGCGCAAAGCCGTGGCCGCGGGGGAACGCGGGGAGGGGGCGGACGAGGCGGCGCCTCATCAGTCGCATCACGCGGCGGCGGCCGAGTAGGAACTGCCGGTTTCCTGTTCGTCTCCGCCCTGCGCGTTGGGATCCCCTCGCCCCCCTTGCGGGGAGAGGGCCGCGACGACCGCGTCGTCGGCGCGGCGAGGCGGCAGCCGAGGGTGAGGGGGCGGCTCCGAATGAGCCTCATCCGTTCACACCCCCTCACCGCCGCTTCGGCTTCGCCTGCGCTTCCCGCACGGACGACGAGGTCCATGCGGGCCTCTCCCCGCGTGCGGGGAGAGGGGAACCCGCGCCGTGTCCTGAAATCCGTGAACACCACACCCCGTCACCCCCGTATTTTGCATACGGATGGTCCGAACCTTGCTGTGGGTGTGTGGCCAGCGCGGTTTGCTCGCGCGCGGCGCTCGGCCTAGGCTCAACCCCTGCGCTGGTGATGGCGGCCTGCCATCAACTTCCACGGTTCCGGAGATCCGCTTGTCCCGTTCGACCCTGAAGATTCTCGCCCGCGGCGTGGCCGTGGGCGCGACCCTCGCGCTGGTCGCTCTGCCCGCGCAGGCCGCCAACGTATTCCGCTTCGCCTTCCAGGGTGATCTCAAGTCCCTCGATCCGTACTCCCTCAAGGAGAGCTTCACGGAGGGTATGCAGCAGGCGGCCTACGAGGCGCTCGTCACCCTCGACAAGAACCTGAAATTCGCCCCCGGACTGGCGGAATCCTGGGAGATTCCGGAGCCGACCCGCTGGCGCTTCCACCTGCGCAAGAACGTCAAGTTCCACGACGGCTCGCCTTTCACCGCCGACGACGTGATCTTCTCCGCCCAGCGCGTCCGGGCCTCGGGATCGAACTTCACCACCAACGTCCCATCCGACGCCGAATTCGTGAAGGTCGACGACTACACCGTCGACATGGTTCTGAAGAAGCCGAACCCCATCGCCATCGCCCAGTTCCCGACCTGGCTGATCATGTCGAAGGCCTGGTCCGAGAAGAACGGCGCCGCCCAGCCGACCCCGGCCAACGCCACCAGCCCGAGCTACGCCACCCTGCACGAGAACGGCACCGGCCCGTTCGTGATCGCCGAGCACCAGCCCGGTGTGAAGACCGTGTTCAAGAAGTTCGACGGCTACTGGGGCAAGGCCGAGTCGAATCTCGACGAGGCGGTGCTGACCACGATCGCCAATCCCGCGACCCGCGTCGCCGCGCTCCTGTCCGGCGAGGTCGACTGGATCGACCCGGTGCCGCTCCAGGACCAGCAGCGGGTGAACGCCAGCGGCACCGCCATCGTGATGGCCGGGCCGGAGCTGCGCACGGTCTTCCTCGGCATGGACCAGGACCGGGACGAGCTGAAGGATTCGAGCGTCAAGGGCAAGAACCCGTTCAAGGACATCAAGGTGCGCGAGGCGTTCTACCTCGCCATCGACGAGGAGACGATCGCCAAACGCGTGATGCGCGGGCAGGCCGTGCCCTCCGCCCTGATGATCGCTCCGAGCCTGTACGACCGCGGCGCCGAGTTCAAGCGCCCGGCCACCGACCTCAAGAAGGCCAAGGAGCTGATGGCCCAGGCCGGCTACCCGGACGGGTTCACGCTCACCATGGACTGCCCCAACGACCGCTACGTCAACGACGAGGCGATCTGCCAGGCGGTGGTCTCGATGCTCGCCCGCATCAACGTCAAGGTGAACCTGAACGCCCAGCCGAAGGCGAAGTACTTCGCCAAGGTGTTGGCACCGAACTACGACACCTCGTTCTACCTGCTCGGCTGGACGCCGTCGTCCCTCGACAGCCACAACATCCTCTACGAGATCGTCGGCTGCCGGAAGCCCGGCGACAAGTCGGGACGCGGCAGCTGGAACCTCGCCGGCTACTGCGACCCGAAGATCGATGAGATCGCCGACAAGGTCGAGGGCGAGACCGACAAGACCAAGCGCGACGCGCTGATCAAGGACGGCTTCGACGTCCTGAACGCCGACTGGGGCTACATCCCGCTGCACCAGCAGGCCCTGGCCTGGGGTGTCTCCAAGAAGGTCCACCTGACCCAGCGCGCCGACAATCTGCTCCTGCTCTACTGGGTCTCGAAAGACCCCCAGTAGGGGCCGGGCGTGCTCGCCTTCCTGCTGCGTCGGGTGATCCAGGCGGCCGCGGTGCTCGCGGTCGTCGGGCTGATCGCGTTCTTGATGTTCCGGTTCGCGGGCGACCCCGTGAACCAGATCGTCGGGCCCGACACGCCAGCCTCCGAGCGGGCCGAGATCCGCAAGAGTCTCGGCCTCGACGATCCGGTGCTGGTGCAGTTCGCCCGCTATGCCGGCGACGTGGTGCGGGGCCGGCTCGGGATCTCGTACCAGTTCCGCCAGCCGGTCTCGCAGCTCCTGGCCGAGCGCATGCCCGCGACCCTGGAGCTCGCCTTCTGCGCGACCGTCTTCGCCCTGGTGGTCGGCGTCCTGATGGGGGTCTACTGCGCGCTGCGCCGGGAGTCCTGGCTGGCCGGCCTGTTCCAGGCGGTCTCGCTGATCGGCATCAGCCTGCCGACGTTTTTGATCGGCATCCTGCTGATCTACCTGTTCTCGGTGACGCTCGGCTGGCTGCCCTCCTACGGGCGCGGCGATACGGTGCGGCTCGGCTGGTGGACCACCGGCTTCCTCACCTGGTCCGGCCTGAAGGCGCTGATCCTGCCCTCGGTGACCCTCGGCCTGTTCCAGATGACGCTGATCATGCGGCTGGTGCGCGCCGAGATGCTGGAGGTGCTGCGCACCGACTACATCCGCTTCGCCCGAGCGCGGGGCCTCTCCACCCGCGCCGTCCACCTGCGCCACGCCCTCAAGAACACCCTCGTGCCGGTGATCACCATCGCCGGGCTTCAGCTTGGCTCGGTCATCGCCTTCTCGATCATCACCGAGACGGTGTTCCAGTGGCCCGGCATGGGCCTGCTGTTCGTCCAGGCCGTGCAGAACGTCGATATCCCGATCATGTCCGCCTACCTGCTGCTCGTCGCGCTGATCTTCGTGACCATCAACCTCGTGGTCGACATCCTCTACACCGTGGTCGATCCGCGCCTGCGGCTCTCGTCCGCGCGGACCGCGTGAGGGCGACGCGATGAGTGGATACGACCTCGACGCCGGCGATGCCCCGCCGGTCCCCCTGCCCGAGGCGGCCCAGCCCGGCCGGCTCGCGCGCTGGCGCGACTCCGACCTGCTGGCGAGTTTTCTGGGCTCGAAGACCGCGATCGTGGCGCTTCTAGCCACGGTGCTGATGGTCGGGCTCGCAGTCGCTGCCCCCCTGATCTCGCCCCAAAACCCCTACGATCCGGCCCAGCTCGACCTGATCAACTCCAACCTGCCGCCGATCTGGCAGGCGGACGGGCAGGCGCCGTTCTACCTCGGCACCGACGACCAGGGCCGGGACGTGCTCTCGGCTGTGCTCTACGGCCTGCGCCTGTCGCTGATCGTCGGGGTGCTCGGGGTGATCACCTCGGGCGTCCTCGGCATCGCGCTGGGATTGGTTGCCGGCTACGCGGGCGGCGCCCTCGACACGCTGATCATGCGGATCGCCGACGTTCAGCTCACCTTCCCGGCGATCCTGATCGCCCTGGTGGTGGACGGCGTCGCCCGCGCCAGCTTCGGCGGCGCCCTGGATGTCGGGCCGCTGATCGGGCTGATCGTGATCTCGATCGGCCTGTCCTTCTGGGTCCAGTACGCCCGCACGGTGCGCTCCTCCGTAATGGTCGAGAAGGGCAAGGACTACGTCCAGGCCGCCCGGCTGATCGGCCTGACGCCCCCGGTGATCCTGGTCCGCCACGTGCTGCCGAACGTCACCGGCCCGGTCTTCGTCATCGCGACGATCAACCTGGCGCTGGCGATCATCACCGAGGCGACCCTGTCGTTCCTCGGCACTGGCCTGCCCGAGACCATGCCGTCGCTGGGCACCCTGATCCGCACCGGCAACCGGTTCCTGTTCTCCGGCGAGTGGTGGATCGTCGCCTTCCCGGGCCTGGCGCTGGCCGGCCTCGTCATCGCCATCAACCTCCTGGGGGATTGGCTGCGCGACGCGCTCAATCCGAAGCTGCAATGATGTTTTTTGACCACGGCGTTTCCCGGGCTCATCCCATCCACGCCCTCATCCTGAGGCGACGGAGCGAAGCGGAGGCCTCGAAGGAGCCCTCCAGGGATCGCGCGCCGTCTGGAGGCCTCCTTCGAGGCTCGCTGCGCTCGCACCTCAGGATGAGGGTGTGGGTGGGAGCGAGCTCGGCCGTCGGAGCCCGCGCGCGATGACCGAAACCATTCTCTCCGTGCGCGACCTCACGGTCACGTTCGACACCCGCCGCGGCCCGCTCACCGCCATCGACCGGGTCTCGTTCGATATCGGCCGAGGCGAGATTTTGGGCGTCGTCGGCGAGTCCGGGGCCGGCAAGTCGGTCACCGGCTCGGCGGTGATCGGGCTGATCGACCGCCCCGGCCGGATCAGCGGCGGCGCGATCCACCTGCGCGGCGAGCGGATCGACAATCTGTCCCCCGAGGCGATGCGGCGGGTGCGGGGCAAGCGGATCGGCATGATCTTCCAGGACCCGCTGACCTCCCTCGATCCGCTGTTCCGGGTCGGCGACCAGATCGTCGAGACCCTGCGGGCCCATACCGACCTGTCGGCGAAGGCGGCCCGCACCCGGGCGATCGACCTGCTCGCCGAGGTCGGCATCCCGGCCCCCGAGCGGCGGATCGACGGCTATCCGCACGAATTCTCCGGGGGCATGCGCCAGCGGGTGGTGATCGCGCTGGCGCTCGCCGCCGAGCCGGAGCTGATCATCGCCGACGAGCCGACCACGGCGCTGGACGTCTCGGTTCAGGCCCAGATCATCACCCTGCTGAAGCGCCTGTGCCGCGAGCACGGCACCGCGGTGATGCTGGTGACCCACGACATGGGCGTGATCGCCGAGGCCGCCGACCGGGTCGCCGTGATGTATGCCGGGCGGGTCGCCGAGATCGGCCCGGTCGCCGCCGTGATCGCCCAACCGCATCACCCCTACGCGGTCGGCCTGATGGGCGCGATCCCGACCCTGTCGCAGGAGGCCGACCGGCTCAGCCAGATCCCCGGCTCGATGCCCCGGCTCACCGCCATCCCGAAGGGCTGCGCCTTCAACCCGCGCTGCCCGAAAGTCTTTGCCCGCTGCCGCGTCGAGCGGCCCGAGCCGATCCTCGTAGGCGCGAGCCGCGTCGCCTGCCACCTCTACGACGTCACGGAGAAGGCGGCGTGAGCGCCTATGTCGAGGTCACCGACCTGCGCCGCCTGTTCGATGTCTCAAAACCCTGGCTCAACCGGGTGATCGAGCGCGAGCCGCGAAAATTCCTCACGGCGGTGGACCGGGTCGGCTTCACCATCGCCAAGGGCGAGACCTTCGCGATCGTCGGCGAATCCGGTTCCGGCAAGTCGACGGTGGCCCGGATGGTGGTCGGCCTGCTGCCACCCTCGGCCGGCGAGGTCCGGATCACCGGCATCTCGATGACCGATCCCCGGGAGGCGGCGGCCCGGCGGCGCCTGCGCTCGCGGATCCAGATGATCTTCCAGGACCCCTACGCCTCGATGAACCCGCGCTGGCGGGTGGGCAAGATCATCGCCGAGCCGATCCGGGCGTTCAACCTAATCCAAGGGGAGGGGGCGATCCGCGCCCGGGTCGGCGAGCTGCTCGGCCTCGTCGGCCTCCACCCGGACGACGCCAAAAAATACCCGCACGAATTCTCCGGCGGCCAGCGGCAGCGGGTCGCCATCGCCCGGGCGCTGGCCAGCCAGGCCGAGTTTCTGGTCGGCGACGAGCCGACCTCGGCGCTCGACGTCTCGGTGCAGGCGCAGATCCTGAACCTGATGCGCGACCTGCAGGACCGGCTCGGGCTGACCTACCTGTTCATCTCCCACAACCTCGCCGTGGTCCGCCACATGGCGACCCGGGTGGGGGTGATGTATCTCGGCCGCCTGGTCGAGGTCGCTGCCGCCCGCGACCTGTTCGCGAGGCCCCGCCACCCCTACACCCGGATGCTGCTCGACGCGGTGCCCGACCTCGCCCATGTCGGCCGCGCCCGGGTGCCGGTCTCCGGCGAGATCCCGAACCCGATCGACCCGCCCCCGGGCTGCACCTTCAACCCGCGCTGCCCGCTGGCGAACGACCGCTGCCGCGCG